>OCMG01000004.1:327500-655000 GCA_900215285.1 Ensifer adhaerens | reverse complement strand
TGATGGCTGAGCGGCTTGGTGGAACGGACATAGCCCTCAACCTTGCGCGCATGCGGTGTTGTGAAGACCTCTTCCGTCGGAATGTTCGGATTGCAGGTCACGCCATTTTTCGCGACCGAAGCGCCGCCATGCCACTCATGACCGTCGGCCAAGCCGACAGTCAGGTCCGTACCCGGTCCGGTGAAATGCAGCGCTGAAAAGCGCATGTCATTTAGCCACTTGGAGCGCTTGGCAAGGTTCGCGTTATGCTCCTTCCACGCCGCGACCGGGTCGTCGCGATCGACGCGGGAGGCTGCAAAGATCGCGTCCGCGAGCTTCTTCACGGCTTCGTCTTCCGCAAGACCCGGAAACATCTGCTTGGCCCAGGACGGGTTCGGATAGGACACGATGTTCCAGTTGATGTCGAAATTGGAGATCTTTTCGAGCGCCGGCTTGTAGGCCACCGACATGGCGCGGTTGGCGCGCGCCACCTTGGCCGGGTCCTCGTTGGCCAGCAGCATCGGGTTGTCGCCCGAAATGGCAAGCCGCGCCGTGCCGGCTTCATAGGCCTTGGCCATGCCTTCGTAGAGCCAGGTCGCGGCCTTGTCGAAATTCTTGTCGCTGCCGTAGCGATAGCGCGCCAGCGTCGCCTCTTCGTCATTGTAAAAGGCCGAGACGAGCCCGCCGCCGGCCATATAGGCATGCTTCATGATGAGACGCACGAGTGGCGCTGCAGCAAAGGGTGCTGTGATGACCAGATCCTGGTCCTCCTTCAATTGCAGGCCGACCTTCACGGCGACTTCGGCCAGCTTTTCCAGTTTGTTCGGATCGATGGGCGTCTTGCTCATGGTCATGTCTTTCGGTGATTGCACTATGTATATGTGTAGGGTGGGGCTGCGGCAATTTGAAGGGTCAGGCGATCACGGGCGCAGCCTTCGCACCGATCGCGGTGAGCGCGTCCGAAGGCGCAAGCCGCACCTGAAGCCCGCGTTGGCCGCCATTCATGAAGACATAGGGCTCGGCCATCGCGCTTTCCTCGATCACGGTCGGCACTGGCTTGCGCTGGCCAAAAGGCGAGATGCCGCCGACAACATATCCGGTATGCTTTTCCGCCGCCACAGGCTTCATCATGTTGGCTGATTTGCCTCCGAACGCTGCCGCCAGCTTCTTCATCGACACTTCATGGTTGGACGGCAGGACGACGCAGACCGCTTTGCCGTCCACCTCCGCCATCAGTGTTTTCAGCACGCGCGACGGCAGCTCGCCGATCGCCTCCGCGGCCGCCATGCCGATCCGGTCTGCATCTGGATCGTACTCGTAGGACACAACCTCATAGGCGACTCTCGCCCTGTCCAGGGCCTGGGTCGCCCGTGTCGTCCGCGCCATGATTTTCAGGCTCCGAAGAATTCCGCGTAGTGTTCCGGTTTGAAGCCGAGCATGAGCTTGCCATCGACGTCGAGCACCGGTCTCTTGATCATCGAAGGCTGTGCCAGCATCAGCCTGATCGCCTTGGCCTCATCGACATCGGCCCTGTCGGCCTCGTCCAGCTTCTTGAATGTCGTGCCCGCCCTGTTCAGCACCTTGTCCCAGCCGAGCGCAGCGCACCAACGCGTCAGCGAGGCTTCATCAATTCCGGACGCCTTGTAGTCATGGAAATCGTAGGCAATGTCATGCGCCTTCAGCCAATCGAAGGCCTTCTTCATGGTGTCGCAATTCTTGATGCCGTAGAGCCTGGTGGTCATGGGGCGCGGATCCTGTCTTACGACCGTATAAGTCGATGATCTGGCTCCGGGCGTCAAGCGCAAAAGGTCGCTGCCGACCACCCGTAAAACGATTTCCGTCCAGGTCGTACATCTTACAATAACTCAATTTTTAGAACTTTTCAGTATGGTTTGACCGTCAGTCTAGCGGGCATGTTGCCCGTCTCCCGGTCCACGCCCATGATGAGCGCCAAGAAAATCGGTGGAATTGCCGCGCGCCTTGCCCGTCGCAGGAGCGGGTCTGCCGCCGTCGAGTTTGCCGTGGTCTTTCCGCTGATGCTGCTGATCCTGGCGGCGACTGTCGATCTTGGCTTCGCCTATTATCAGAAATCGCGTGTCGGCTCCGCCATTTCGGCCGCCGCCTACTATGCCGTGAGAAACGGCAACAGTCTCTCCAGCGCCAATGCGGATCTCATGCGGACGACCCTGGAAAGCATCGTGCGCAGCACGCTGGGCATGTCGACCAACATCACGGTCTCGATCCTGATCAACAATTCGACCAACGCGGCCGATGCCTCGAACTATTTCTGTGTGACGGGCTACCCGCCCACCTATTCCAGCACCGGAATGACGAAGACAAGCTGTTCCGGAAACGTGACATCGGCCAAATTCGTGACCATCCACGTCACCGAGCAGCTCCAGCCGCTGATCCTTTCGTCCGGTTTCCTGGCTGCCATCTACGATCTTGACCGGTCCGTTGTCGCGAGGGTCAGCTGATGCAGATCCGGCGGCGCTGCAGGCAGTTGCTGAAAAGACGAGGCGGCGCGGCAGCGGTCGAATTCGCAATCGTCTTCCCGCTCTTCGTCCTCGTCATATTCGGCGGGCTGGCCTTCGGGGTGGGGATGCTCAACCTGAATGCACTGCAATCGGTGGCGGCGCAAAGCGCGCGATGCATCGCGATTTCCGGATCTGCCTGTACTGTGCCCGTCAGCGGCTGCACGGACACGCCGCAGCTCTGCTACATCGAGCAACTCGCCGCCAGGCAGGGGCTCGGCCAGTTGCGCGCTAATCAGATCACGATCATTCCAGCCTATCTTGTCGGCGCAGCGAGCTTCACGCGGGTCCAGCTCGCATATCCGATGAGCCTTGCCGGCTACAGTTTCTCCATGAGCGCAACAGCGCAGTTTCCGAACGGTTAGCGTCATGACGGTGAGAAACAGGCTGGACTCGATCATGACCGGCGCCCTCTTCGAGATGCGTCGCTTTCTTGCCGCGCGTGACGGTGCGATGGGTATCGTCGGCGCCTTTACCGTGGTCATTTTGATTGCCGTTTCGGCTCTGGCGCTCGAAGCCTCGCTTCTCTTCGTGAAGAAAGGCGACATGCAACGCGTTGCCGACCTCGCCAATCTGGCGGCCGCCAGCACCAGCGGGGCCATCGTCAATGGCTCTCCGAGTGCACAGGCGGTCGCGACGGCGCAGCAGGTCGCCGCCATCAATGGCTATCCCTCCAGCATCCTGACCACCACCGTCACAAGCTCGCCCACCCAAGGCCAATTGCTGACCACGACAGTGGTGGACCCCGTCACGCTGACACTCGGGCGGTTCCTGTCCAGCACGGGATCGGTCGCCGTCAGCGCCCTGTCCAGCGCCTCCGTGGTCTCGGGAGCAACCACCGGAGATTGCCTGCGCACGCTTTCCGGCGCACTCAACATCTTCAGCAGCGCATCTGTGAACGGCACCGGCTGCACGGTGGCCTCGGCCACCTATCTCTATTATTGCAGCAACGCCGCGAGCAAGGTCTCGTCCATAGAGGTCGCCTTTTCGCAGGCGCTGGAACAATACAGCATCTGCTACAACGCAAAGCTCTCGCCCGGCCTGAGCAGTTTCACCTTCAACAAGCCGAGCGTGGATCCGCTTGTTGCCGACAGCCGCATCGCGGCGATGAAGAAGCGCCTGCAGGCCATGTCGAACTGGCCCTACAGCGCGACATTCAAGACACCCATCACGACCGCGGCCGCATTCGGCGGCACCAACCTCAATTACTCGAACAGGACGCTGACCGTCTCGGGAACCAAATTCGGTTCATTGACGGCCCAGAATTCAACCCTCACCTTCACCGGTACGGGTGTCGCCGACCCGACATGCGCCAATCCGGTCACCCTGACGGGTGCCGTCACGCTCTCCGGCAATACGACCCTGGTGCTCGGCAGTGGCTGCTATGCGATCCGCGGCGTCCTGAGCGTTTCCAACGGGGCCGTGGTCAACATTGTCCCTGCGGCAGGCGCCAGTGTGACCATGGCTCTGCAGCAATATCTTTACAACGGCAGCGGTTCGATCACCTTCGGCAGCATGCTGTTTTCTTCGGTCGGCATCATCAACAACGGCAATGGCGGCAATGTCGCTTTCGGCAACGGTCCCTTCTATCTGGGCGGCGGCATCTACAACACGAGCGGGACCGTGACCTTCGGCAACGGTCCGTTCTATTTCAACACCGGTACAGTCAACAACGGCACCACCGGCACGATCACCTTCGGCAATGGTCCCTTCTATTTTTACTATTGCGGCCTGCTGAATTCCAATGGCGTGGTGACGCTGGGTACGGGCGATTTCGAATTCTACGGGACCAGCGTGTCGACCTTCAACAGTTCGAAGACCACCTTCGGCCAGGGCAACATGGACCTCTATTCGACCCCGCTCTATCTCAGCGGTGCAGAATTCACGCTCGGCGGCAGCGGCGACGCCGTCAGCGGCGCAAGTTCGATGTTCTTCTACTGGTCTGGCCTGCAGATCGCGTCGGGCAAATTCACAGCCAACGGCACGTCTCTGGGCTTCTGGTATGGCAGCTTCACGCTTTCCAGTTCCAGCGCGGCTACGATCACTGCGCCGACCTCCGCCACGCCCGCCTATGGCTACCAGAATATCTTCGCCTATCTGTATGGCGCCAATTTCGCGATTTATCAGGGCAACGCGACCGACAGCCTCTCCGGCATCGTCTATAATCCGGGCAATGACGTCAGCCTTTTCGGCCAGCAAACAAGCACCATCCCGCAAGGCGGCTGTTTCGCCATCGTGGCCTCCACGATCAGCATCTACAACAGCTCCAACGCGGCCCTGGGCGCTTGCTCGTCCGGTACGACCAGCGCACAGGCCGTCATGGCAAACTGACGCGTCGCGACCGTTTGTTATTTTTGTACACTTTCAAGGAAAAATGGTGCCGCTTACGTGACTCGAACACGTGACCCCATCATTACGAATGATGTGCTCTACCGACTGAGCTAAAGCGGCATTCCGATCCGAGAAAGATGGTCGTTCCCGGCGTTTCGTGACGCGCTGATACAGGCAACGCCTTGCAATTTCAAGCCGCTTTTCGCGCTCGCGCCAGAAAAAATCAGAATGGAGGTTGGCCTTGATGCAAAGCCCGCGCCGGCCAAATGGGCGGCGCGGGTTTCGAATTTGGAAAGAAGGCGTTGCCGCCGCGTCGTGTTTCAGCCGCAGATCGACTGCTTGGCGGCGAGATACTCGCGTTCCAGCCGGTCGACCAGGGCGGCGGTCGAGGAGACCTCCTTGATTGCGCCGATGCCCTGGCCGCACCCCCAGATGTCCTTCCAGGCCTTTGCACCGCCGCTGACCGCCTGGCTGAAGTCCATTTTCGACGGGTCTGCTTCCGGCAGATGGTCGGGATCCATGCCGGCAGCCTTGATTGACGGCTTGAGATAATTGCCGTGAACGCCGGTGAAGAAATTGGAATAGACGATATCGTCGGCATTCGAGGCCACGATCATCTCCTTGTAGGCGTCGGCGGCACGCGCCTCATGCGTGGCGATGAAGGGCGAACCGATATAGGCCATATCGGCGCCCATCGCCTGCGCGGCAAGGATCGCGCCGCCATTGGCAATCGCGCCGGAGAGAAGCAGGGGGCCGTGGAACCACTCGCGGATTTCCTGGATCAGCGCGAAGGGCGAGAGCTTGCCGGCATGGCCACCGGCGCCGGCGGCAACGGCGATCAGTCCGTTAGCGCCCTTGCGGATGGCGGAATTGGCGTGCCGGTTGTTGATCACGTCATGCAGCACGATGCCGCCATAGGACTGGATCGCCTGGTTGACCTCCGGTACGGCGCCAAGCGACGAGATGACGATCGGCACCTTGTATTTGACGCACATCATCAGATCGTGCTCAAGCCGCTTGTTGGAGGTGTGAACGATCTGGTTTACGGCGAAGGGAGCAGCGGGACGCGCGGGGTTCTTGGCGTTGTAGTCGGCCAGTTCCTCGGTGATCTTGGCCAGCCATTCGTCGAGCTGGGCTTCCGGACGCGCGTTCAGCGCCGGGAAGGAGCCGACCACCCCGGCCTTGCACTGGGCCAGCGTCAGGTCTGGGTGCGAAATGATGAAAAGCGGCGATGCGACGACCGGCAGGCGCAGGTTGTCTTTCAAGATCGGCGGCAGAGCCATGGTTCCTCCCGGCTTTTGCAGATATGACGTTTACGCAAACGTCAATTTCTTATCAGGTTTCATCGCGATTGAAAATTGAAATATGAAGCCACGGCAATGGGTCGCGCCTGTCGACATAGTGGATAAGATGTCACTTGCTATTTTCGCCATGGGGCGTTGTTTAGTAGAGCTTCGACATTGAAGCGGTTTCAGGCGGTCGCCCGGGGCTGAAATAGACGGTCGAGCAGTCGCGGAAAACTGCATTCTCGGCTATGTACTTTCTGGCGGGCGGGGGCTGCCGCAGACCCGGCGCATTGAATGTGGAACCGCATGTCGGTTCCGCGCTACGCCGAAACAAGAAGCGATGGTGCAGACGCGGTTCGCAATGATCGCGTTGCGCCTCAGGAGCAGAAGCATTTGAGTCTGGAAACGGCCATCAGGAAGGCTCTCGAACGGGTGGGTCCCGGCCCTGACCCGGAGCAGCGCGCCCGCGTCTATCAATCCGCGCGCATGGCGCTTGAAAACGGGCTTCGGCAGCAGAATGTCACCGATCCCGCCACGGCCGCCGAACAGCGCAGGCAGCTTGAGGCCGCGATCAATCGCGTCGAACGCGATGCCAAGCTCGACTATATGGAGCATGAGGCCCGCCGCCGCGCGGCGCGCGAGGAGGCCGAGCGCGAGGAGCGTCGCAAGCGCGAACTCGAAACGGCGGAACGGGCCCGTGCGCAGGCCGAGCAGGCGCGCGAACAGGCCGAGCGGGCACGCGAGCAGGCAGAGCGGGACGCCGAAATGCGCCGACGGCGCGAAGAGATCGACCGCGAACGCATTGCGCGCGAAATGGAATATGAGGCGGCCCAGCGCGCTCTCCGCGATCGCATCGCCGCCCGCGAGCAGGCTGCCCGCGAACGCGCTCTGCAGGAGCGCGAGCAGATGCTGGCCGCCGAACGTCAGGAAGAAGAGGCGCGTCGGCAGGAGGAAGATGCGCGTCTTCACGCGAAGGAGCAGGCTGAACGTGAGGCTGAGGCCCGCCGGCGCGCCATCGAAGAGCAGGCCGAACGCGAGGAAGCGATCCGGCTGCAGGCCGAAAGGGAGCGGCTGGCCCGGGAACAGGCTGCGCGGGAACTCGCCGAACGACAGGCCGCCGAGCGCGAGCGCGAGGCGCAGGAACGCCAGCGGCTGGTCCGCGAAGAGGCGGAGCGCCGCGTGGCCGAGGAGATCGCGCAGCGCGCCGCCGAGGCCGAGCAGGCTCGCCTGGCTGAATTGCGGGCGGCCGAAGAGGCACGGCAGCGCCAGGCAGAGCTTGCAGCAGCGAGTGCGGCTGCCGCCATAGGTGGTGTGGTGCGCCGCGAGGAGGCGCCCTCGCGCGATCGCGCACCCTCCCTTGATGAGGCACCTTCGGTAGAACTGGAACGCGACGGCGGCCAGCGTGAGCCGGTTTTCGATATCGTGCCCGAGGTTGAACGCCGCGACGAGCGTCGCGCGCCTTCCTTCGACGTCGAAACGCCTGAGCCGCAATACACGGTCGGCCGCGAACCCGAACCGCAGCCGGAAGTGATCCATCTTCCGCCCGAGCGGGCCATCAAGCCGCGCCGCAGGAGCCGGTGGAAGGCGCGCGCCTTCGCGCTTGTCACGTTGGTGGCCTTCGGCGCTGCCGGCTGGTGGTGGGTTGAAAGCACCGGCTTGACGCTTCCGAAAGCCGTGCGCGACGGTTCCGTTCCCAATCCTCCGCCAAGCGTGAGGGAGGATGATTTCGACGGCGCCAAGCAGTTGAAATCGCTGTCGCGTCAGGGCGGCTATGGTGATGAATGGACCAAGCTTTTCGAAGCTGGAAAATCGAAGTCCTTCACCGTCGGCCCAGAGGCGACGGCCAAGGTTGAGCAGAGCGGTTCCGGTCCCTATCTTGCCATCACGTCGTCGGCGGCGGGCCTGGACGGATCGGTCTCCATCGAGCTTCCTCAGTCCGTTATCGCCTCGCTTCAGGGCAAGACGTCCAATATTGCGTTGATGATGGAAGGCGGCGACAAGCCGGTCCAGGTGACGGTGGAGTGTGAATTCGGCGGTCTCGGCAACTGCGGACGCCATCGCTTCATGCTGTCTCAGAACAAGAGTGACCTGATGTTCGATGTGACGGTGAAGCCCAACGGGGCCGCCGACGGTCCCGGCCGCCTGATCATCAATGCCGATGCCGGCGGCGAGGGCGACAGCCTCAAACTCTTCTCCATACATGTATTACCGGGCGGTTGATCACCTTTTGATTGTGTTGCGATTTTCGATAGTCCCGCTTGACGGCGGGACTATTTTCGCTCTTGCCTGAATTTTTTTCTGGCTTGACTCTAGGGGATTCCACCTTCCGTTACGGCAGGCATGTGGGCTCCTAAAAGCCCAGTGCGGCGCAAATTAATCGTTATTTTTCAATATCTTGAAAATTACAGCGGGCGCTATGCTCCGAGCGGGAGTGTTGCCGAAATCCCATCAAGTTGGGGAAAAGAGCAGAAAGTGATTCTCGCTGATTCCGCCGACTCTTGCCACAGAGTCACCCACCCTTTAGGTTAACAAATAATTACTAGATCGCATGCGGCGGAACTAGTCACCACACTGTAAGCGCGTATCCCGGCAGCGGAACACTCCGCGGCCTCGGTGGTGGATTCTGCGAGGCACAAGGAGCGGATTATAAGATGACGATGGGCTGGACAGACGAGCGCGTCGAAAGACTGAAGAAATTGTGGTCCGAGGGTTTGAGCGCCAGCCAGATCGCTGCACAGCTGGGCGGCGTCAGCCGCAACGCGGTGATCGGCAAGGTGCATCGCCTTTGCCTGCCCGGCCGCGCCAAGGCCGGTGGAGCCGCAACTGCCCGTCCGGCCAAGCGCCAGACGGCGGCGGCAGCGCCCCGTTCGCAGTCTTTCATGCCGCGTACCGTGACCCGCACGGTCACCCGCGCCCAGGGCGCGACGATGCTGAAGGAAGAGGTCGAGACGGAAGTCTACTACGAGACCGAGGTTCAGCCGGCGTCAAACGTCGTCGTGCCGATTTCGCGTCGCCTGGCGCTGACGGAATTGACCGAACGGACCTGCAAATGGCCGGTCGGCGATCCGATGAAAGACGACTTCCACTTCTGCGGCAATGACAGCCCGGATAGCTCGCCCTATTGCACCTATCACGCGCGGCTGGCCTACCAGCCATCCGCCGAGCGCCGCCGCGCAGGCCGCTGATCTCTGGCAATTCCAGCGAAAGTGGAGACCGGTTTTGCGTCCGGAATTGCGCAAAACAAAGGTCCAAATAGATAGTGTGAAATGAAACGGGCCCCGAAAGGGGCCCGCTGCGTTTTGGGAGAGGGGATGGGGAGGATTTCTCAACTGCCGAAGAGAGGTATCAGAGGCGATCCGTGGCGTTCTTCACGACTTCCTTGGCATTGCCCTTGGCGGTCTGGACCTTGCCCTTGACTTCCTGGGCAGCGCCTTTGGCGCGCATTTCGTCGTCGCCGACAGCCTTGCCCACGGCCTGCTTGGCCTTGCCCGTGAGTTCGTTGGCCTTGCCGGAAATCTTGTCAGTGGTGCTGCTCATGAGCGTTTCTCCTTTTATCGGAACAAACACATTCCGTTTGCTCCTGAAGAACGTCCGAACCCAATCCAGGTTCCCACAGCATCCAAAAATAGCAATGGAAGAGGCGCCAGAGACCAAACCGCCGTCGCGAGCTTCAGGCTTGCGGCGGCGGTTGAAGGTGCGTTCAAAATCGCGATGTTTCAGCCTTCCATCGAATAGCCCGCGCCGCGAACGGTGCGGATGACATCCGGCATGTTGGAGAAGTTCAACGCCTTGCGCAGGCGTCCGATATGCACGTCGACCGTACGCTCGTCGACATAGATGTCATGGCCCCAGACGCCGTCCAGAAGCTGCGAGCGCGAAAAGACGCGGCCGGGTGACGACATGAAGAATTCCAGGAGACGGAATTCCGTCGGCCCGAGGCGCACTTCGCGCGAGCGGCGGTGAACGCGGTGGCTGTCCCGGTCAAGCTCGATATCGCCGCATTTCAGCTGCGAGGAAACGACCTCCGGCTTGGCGCGGCGAAGCATGGCCTTCACGCGTGCCATCAGTTCCGGCGTGGAGAAAGGCTTCACGACATAGTCGTCCGCCCCGGTCGAAAGACCGCGGATGCGCTCGCTTTCCTCGCCCCTCGCCGTCAGCATGATGATAGGCAGCCGCTCGGTCGTCGGCCGCGCCCGTAAGCGACGGCACAGTTCGATGCCAGGCACGCCAGGCAGCATCCAGTCGAGAATGACGAGATCCGGCACCTGCTCCTGCAGGCGGATATCCGCCTCGTCGCCGCGCAGGATCGTCTCGACCTCGTAGCCTTCGGCTTCCAGATTGTAACGCAGGAGGACGCTCAGCGCCTCCTCGTCTTCGACCACCGTAATCTTCGGCTGCATGACGCTTCTACCGCCTTCAGCCTTCGACCGTCATCGTGGCGGTGTTGTCGTCCTTCGGACGCTCGCCTGCCGGTTGCATGCCGGTGGTCATGTAATAGATGGTCTCGGCGATGTTGGTTGCGTGGTCGCCGATGCGCTCGATGTTCTTGGCGCAGAAGAGAAGATGCGTGCAGGACGTGATGTTGCGCGGGTCTTCCATCATGTAGGTGAGCAGTTCGCGGAAGAGCGACGTATACATCGCGTCGATTTCCTCGTCGCGGTCGCGGATCGCTTCGGCCTTTTCAGCGGAGCGCGTGGAATAGACGTCTAGAACGTCCTTCAACTGGGCGAGCGCCAGTTCGGACAGATGCTCCATGCCGCGGGCGAGCGCACGCGGAACGCCGCTCTGCTGGACGGCTATCACGCGCTTGGCGGTGTTCTTGCCGAGGTCGCCGACGCGCTCCAGATCGGACGCAATGCGGATGGAGCCCATGATTTCGCGCAGGTCGTTGGCGACCGGCTGGCGGCGGGCAATCGTCAGGATCGCCTTGTCGGTGATCTCGCGCTCGGCGGCGTCCAGAATGGCGTCGTCCGAGATCACGCGCTGTGCAAGTGCCGCATCGGCATTGACCAGCGCGCGAACGGCGTCGCTTGCCATCTGCTCGGCCATGCCACCCATTTCCGCGATCCGGCGGCTGAGAAAACGCAGTTCCTCGTCATAGGCGGTCATAATATGGGATTGGGTCATGTCGGGCCTCTTCGGTCAGCCGTTGCGCGTTCATGCTGGGCCGCGCCATGACAGTGGCGCGACGCATTCATTCTGGATGCGCCTTCCTAGCGCCACCCGCCAATGCTTTTATGACACTTTGGCAAAAGATTTGTGACAAATTATACGGCTGAATTCACTCGTTTATTTCAGGCGCATGAATGACCGTCGTCACCCCTGGCGTCAAAATCTTACGGTGAAAACGGATCCCTTGCCGATTTCCGACTTCACGATGAGCCGTGCGCGATGCCGGGTCAGGATATGCTTGACGATGGCAAGCCCGAGCCCGGTCCCCTTCTTCGAGCGGCTGGCTTCCACATTCACGCGATAGAAACGTTCGGTCAGGCGGGGAATATGTTCGTCCGCGATGCCCGGGCCGAAATCACGGATCGAGACTTCTGCGCCCTGACTTCCCTTTGCGGGGGTTAGCGTGACTTCGACACGCTTGCCCTCCTGCCCGTATTTGCAGGCATTCTGAACGAGATTCTCGAAGACCTGGATCAATTCGTCGCGATCGCCCGCCACGAAGACCTGGTCTCCCGGAAGGTTGAGTGCGATTTCGACATCGAGCGAGGCGGCGAGCGGCTGCAGCGCATCGCGCACATGGCCAAGCAGCGGTAGCAGGTCCACCCGGTCGGAGGGCGCGATATGCGCCTTTAGTTCCAGCCTTGAAAGCGACAGAAGATCGTCCACCAGCCGGTTCATCCGCTGAACCTGTTCCAGCATGATGGCGAGGAAGCGTTCCCCCGCCTTCGGATCGTTCTTGGCCGGCCCCTGGAGCGTTTCAATAAAGCCCTGCAACGAAGCCAGCGGGGTTCTGAGTTCGTGGCTGGCATTGGCCACGAAGTCGGAGCGCATCCGTTCAACGACCCGCGATTCCGAAATGTCGCGGAAGGAGAGAATGAAATGCGTGGCGCGGCCATTTTGGACGGACACCGGCGCGACCCTCGCCAGATAAACCCGCGTCGAAGGGTGGCGTTCGGAATATTCGACCGTATTAACATTGCCCTTGGCGATTGTTTCGCGCACGCAGTCGAGGATGGCCGGAGAGCGCAGCCGCGTCGTGATATGGGCGTTCGGCTCGATCTCGCCGAAGGCTTCGCTCGCCGCGCCATTTTGGAAAACGATATTCTCGCGCGCGTCGATCAGGTAGAGCGGCAGGTCGATGGCGGACAATGCGCCGATGGTGATCGCGATATTGTCGCGCGGGATTTCGCTGATCGTTGCCGCCTCGGGCGCGGTCATGGGAACGGCATCGGCATTGGGAGAGCGGGCGGGCTGATAGGCAAGGATCGCGACGGCGCCGACGCAAAGCACCACCGCCACCGCAATTGCGTGCAAGGCGGCCGCAACGGCGGCCCCGAGGATGAGCAGACCGGCGAGCAGCATGTAGGGACTTTGCCGCCACCTGATTTTACCGTCGTCGTCCGTCAATGCCACGCCTTCCTCCCGCCATACGCGAATCGCCAATGGTGGGAACTTGTTACGCTTCTATTGTGACATGTTTTTCTTCGCGCCGATGCCTTAGCTTGCATCAAACTGCACGCGAGCGTCCCTTATGTTCTCCTGATTGCTATTCGCCCACCTGACGAGTGACATGACCGGGGCGAGAAGCGTTCGTCCGACGTCGGTCAACTCGTAGTCCACACGCGGCGGAATGGTGGGAAACAATGTTCGCTTCACCAGCCCGTCGCGCTCCAGTCCCCGCAGGTTGATTGTCAGCATCCGCTGCGAGATGCCGTCGATCCGGCGCCGCAATTCGTTGAACCGAACCGGTCCGTCTTTGAGCGTTGCAATGATGTACAGCGTCCATTTGTCGCCGACGAGATCGAGGATTTCCCGAACCATCCGGCAGTCGTCACCTTGGGTGGGGGCAGGAAAATCAGTGATACTGAGTGTCATTGGAGTGCCTTCTTGCAAGGATCATGGTGGTCACCTTAATAGTGTAGGTAACAAGATGTTACCACCGCGTACCCATAGGAGCAACCATGACCAACATCCTTCTCGTTACGTCGAGTCCCCGTGGCCCCGAAGGCCTGTCCACCCGCTTCGCGACCGAAATCGCCGACGGCTTGAAGGCC
Organism: Ensifer adhaerens; assembly: GCA_900215285.1. Lineage (NCBI taxonomy): Bacteria > Pseudomonadati > Pseudomonadota > Alphaproteobacteria > Hyphomicrobiales > Rhizobiaceae > Ensifer > Ensifer adhaerens. The sequence goes on along the minus strand of OCMG01000004.1, from coordinate 641,644 downwards.
CGCACGGGCGGCACCGTCCTCACGCGCGATCTGACGGCTAAGCCAATCCCGCATATCGGCCAGGCCTATATCCAGGGTCGCGTCGCCGCAGCCGAGGCGCGCACAGCTGAGCAGGTCGAGGCAGTCGGCCTTGCCCAGGAGCTCGTCGACGAGGTGAAGGCTGCCGACGTGATCGTCCTGGGCTCAGGCATGATCAATTTCGGTCTGCCGTCCCAGTTGAAGGCGTGGTTCGATCATATCACCTGGCCGCGGGTGACCTTTGGTTACAACGAAGCCGGCAGGCCGCAGGGATTGTTGACCGGCAAGAAGGTCTATCTCGTCACCGCCGCAGGCGGCGTCTTCTCCGAAGGCGACTGGGCCGCCTTTGACTTCCAGACCGGCTATTTGCGCCACCTCCTGGGCTTCATCGGCCTGACCGACGTGGAAATCATCCGCGTGGAAGGCACCGTCTTCGGGCCTGAGGCGGCCAAGGCCGCCATCGCAGCGACCGAAGCTCAGGTTCGTGCCATCCTGGACAAAGCCGCCTAAACGCAAGCCGGAAGATGGCTGAGGCTGCGAGCACGAGTCTTGGTGTCAGCAGCCACATCAGTCGCTTCGCGCCAGAAGGTAAAAAGGAAGATGAAATGAAGATTGCTCTCTTTGGAGGAACCGGTCCAACTGGCGCCCACATTATCGAAGAAGCGCTCCGGCAGGGCTATGAGTCGTCCGTGTACACACGCAACGCCGCAAAACTGTCTGCATTTGACGGCAAGATCGAAATCGTCGTCGGCGACCTCAACAATCGCGAAGCGATCAGGGCCTGCATTCAGGGCGCAGACGCCGTCATCAGCGCGCTGGGGCCCAACAGCCTGAAAGCGCGTGAGAAGCGCCCGATCATGCGCGGCGTCTCCACGATCATCTCTGTGATGGAGGAGCTGAAGGTTCGTCGCATCATCCAGATATCGACGGCCAACTATCGTGACCCGAAGGACGGTTTTGACTTCAAGTCGCGAGCATTCGTGACGCTGTTCAAGTTGATCGTTCCCAAGGCTCAGGATGACATCAAGGCGACCGCTGAACTCGTGAGCAACTCACGCCTCGACTGGACCCTCGTTCGAATTCCGAACCTCAAGGACGGCACCGCAACCGGCCAGGTGGACGTCGGCTGGTATGGCAAGACGAAGCTCGGGATGAAGCTTTCCCGCGGGAGCCTCGCGAAATTCCTGGTCGATCAGGTCGCTGGCAAGGAGTACATCCGCGCTGCCCCCGCGATAGCCGATCACATTTGAAGGCAGATGTTTCACCAGACACTTGTTTGGCGGACATGCGCGCGGCGCCTGCCGCCGCGCAGAACTCCTATCCGGCAGGGTTGCCGAAACCTCCATAATCCGTGTTACGCGAGGAGAACCCTATGACATCCAAGGGATTCACGACGGCCGATGTGCCGGATCAGTCAGGCAAATGCTTCATCGTCACGGGAGCGAATGCGGGCATAGGTTTCGAAGTGGCGAGCGCGCTCGCGGCGCGGGGTGCGCGCGTGCTGCTCGCGTGCCGCGACGAGGCGAAGGCAAAAGCCGCAATGAGCCGGATTCGTCAAAGGACCTCGGGTGCCGATCTCGCCTTCCTGCCGCTTGACCTGGGGGACTTGGCGAGTGTCCGACGGGCTGCGGAGCTGGCCGCCAAGGAACCGCGTATTGATGCGCTGATCAACAATGCCGGTCTGCAGGGGCCGACGCTGAAGCGCACGGCGCAGGGTTTTGAACAGACCTTCGGCGTCAATCATCTCGGCTGCTTCGCGTTCAGTGGGCTCATGCTGCCCAAGCTCAGTGAAACGCCCGGCGCGCGCATCGTCGTCACGAGCAGCGGGCAGCACAAGGGCGCGAAGATCGAATGGGACGACCTTGACGCCCACCAGAGCTACAAATGGCTTCCGCGGTATGGCGCCAGCAAGCTCGCGAACATGCTCTTCGTCTTCGAGCTGGATCGGCGGTTGCGGGCGGCAGGCGTGCCGGTAACGGCGGTCGCCTGCCATCCTGGGCTTGTCGGTACGAACCTCGCCCGCAGCAACTGGTGGGGCAACATCATCATGTCCCTGATCGGCTTGCTCTTCGCCACCCCCGCCATGGGGGCATGGGGCGCGCTGCATGCAGCGACGGGGCCAATAAAGCCAGGCGGCTATTACGGGCCTACGGGAGTCTCCGGGTTGCGAGGCCCCTCCGGTGAGGGCGTTCCCTCCGACGATGCGCGGAATCCGCAGCTTGCAGAACGGTTATGGGATGTTTCCGTCAAGATGACGGGGATCGACCCAGGCTTGTCTCCCGTTTCCAGCCAGTCCTGACCTTGCAGATGCGAGGCACAGCAAGTCGCTGCCGAGCCGCCCGGATTATTTGAAGACGGCCGGCTCGAAAACCAAAAGGAAACATTCATGCTGCAAATCGATCTGTACACGGAGATCACCTGTCCCTGGTGCATCATCGGCCATCACCGTCTCGACAAGGTTCTGGCAGAACGCTTCCCCGAACTCGACGTGAATATTCACCAACACCCGGTTCTTCTGCTTCCCGATGCACCGGCGGACGGGCTCTACATTCCCGATCTTCTCCTCAAGCGCTACGGTGTGACCGATCCGAAGGCGTCATTTGCCCGGCCCGAGGCGGAGGCTCGCGCCTCCGGCCTTGACCTCAACCTGAGCCGCCAGCCATGGACTTACAGGACACAGGCAGCACACGGGCTGATCCTGGCGGCGCAAGCACGCGGCACGCAGCACAAGCTTGCGGTCGCCATCACCGATGCCCATTTCCTGGAAGCGAAGAACATCTCGGATCCCGATGTTCTTGCGGATATCGCCGTGGACCACGGATTCGAACGGGAAGAGGCTCGCGCGATCGCCCTCGATCCCGAGCAACACCGACGTGTGGAACAAGAAGCTTCCCGAGCGGCGGCGGCCGGTGTCAGATCGGTTCCCCACTTCGTCTTCGGTGGGCGCATTGCGATCAACGGGGGACGCAGCGAGGACGAAATTGCGGCCGCTATCCGTCAAGCTGCCGCTGTCGTCACGTTCGCCAATGCGCTAGGATGACATAATATGATTGGAGGAACGGTAGCGCATGGCAGACCAGAAAAGCAGGGCGGTGGAGCTTGAATTTGACGGCAAGAAGCGGGTTTTCGATGTCGATGATCCGCATCTGCCCGAATGGATCGAGGAAGCGGCGCTCGATTCCGGTGGTTATCCCTACAAGAAGAAGCTGAAGGAAGAGGACTATCAGATCGAGCTCTATTCGCTGCAGAAGGAGCTGGTGAAGGTCCAGTTCTGGCTGCAGAAGACCGGAAAGCGCGTCATGTCGGTCTTCGAAGGCCGCGATGCCGCCGGCAAGGGCGGTTCCATTGCCGCAACGCTTGCCTACATGAACCCCCGTTCCGCTCGCGTCGTGGCGTTGACAAAGCCGACCGAGACCGAGCGTGGGCAATGGTATTTACAGCGCTATGTCAGCCATTTCCCGACTGCCGGCGAATTCGTCGCCTTCGACCGTTCCTGGTATAACCGCGCCGGCGTCGAGCCTGTCATGGGCTTCTGCACGCAGGACGAATACAAGGCCTTCCTCAAGGCCACGCCGGAATTCGAGCGGCTGATCGTCAATGACGGCATCTATCTCTTCAAGTTCTGGCTCAATATCGGCCGGGAGATGCAGCTGAAGCGCTTCCACGACCGCCGCCACGATCCGCTCAAGGTCTGGAAATTGTCCGACATGGATATCGCGGCGCTCACCAAGTGGGACGATTATTCCAAGGCGCGCGACAAGATGCTGAAGGAAACCCATACCAAGCACGCACCCTGGACCGTGATCCGCGCCAACGACAAGCGGCGCGCGCGTCTGAACCTCATCCGTCACATCCTTCATGCGCTGGATTACGACGGCAAGGAAAAGCTGGCCATCGGTGAGATCGATAACGAGATCCTGGACGGGCCGGAACTGCTGAAGGATTGAAGACTAGGTTGCCCCTCCTTCTAATCGAGGGAGGGGCGAAGCCGCCAACCGCCTGCATTTGTTGACAATGACGGGTGAAATCGCGATAGTGACCGCGCCGCTGTTGAGCGGCATTTTTTATTCCCGTCGCCGACAGGACCAAAGGAGATACGCGCCATGGCCGAAGCCACGCCGCTTTATGACAGTTATTCCCGTGCGCCGCTCCGTTTCGAGCGCGGCGAGGGCGTCTGGCTCATTGCGGAAAATGGCGAGCGATATCTCGATTTCGCAGCCGGCGTGGCGGTGAATTCGCTGGGCCATTCGCATCCGCATCTGGTCGAGACGCTGAAGGCGCAGGCCGAGAAGCTTTGGCATACGTCGAACCTCTATGAGGCTCCGGGCCAGGAACGGCTGGCCAGCCGCCTCGTCGCCAATACCTTCGCCGACAAGGTCTTCTTCACCAATTCCGGTGCCGAAGCGATCGAATGCGCCATCAAGACGGCGCGCCGCTATCACTTCCACAAGGGCCATCCGGAGAAGTTCCATATCATCACCTTCGACGGTGCCTTCCATGGCCGTACGACGGCGACGATCGCCGCCGGCGGCAATGAAAAGTACATTGAAGGCTTCGGCCCCAAGGCTCCGGGTTTCGACAAGGTGCCTTTCGGCGATCTCGATGCGGTCAAGGCCGCCATCACCGAGGCAACTGCCGGCATTCTGATCGAGCCCGTGCAGGGCGAGGGCGGTGTGCGCCCGGTCGATCCGGAATTCCTGCGCGCGCTGCGCACCATCTGCGACGATCACGGCCTGTTGCTGATCCTCGACGAAGTGCAGAGCGGCGTCGGCCGCACCGGCCGCCTCTTCGCGCATGAATGGGCCGGCATCACGCCCGACATCATGGGCATCGCCAAGGGCATTGGCGGCGGCTTCCCGTTCGGCGCCTGCCTGGCAACCGACGAGGCCGCTTCCGGCATGGTCGCCGGCACGCATGGCTCGACCTATGGCGGCAACCCGCTCGCCATGGCCGTCGGCAATGCCGTACTCGACGTTGTTCTGGGCGATGGCTTCCTCGAACATGTCAACGACATGAGCCTCGTCTTCCGGCAGGGGCTGGAATCGCTGAAGGACCGTTATCCGGACGAAATCGTGGAAGTGCGCGGCCAGGGCCTGCTGCTCGGCATCAAGGCGAAGCGCCCGGTTGCCGATCTGATCAAGGCCGTGCGTGCGGAAAAGATGCTGGGCGTTGGCGCTGGTGACAATGTCATGCGCCTCGTTCCGCCGCTCACCGTCACGGCTGAAGAAATCCGCGAAGGTCTCACCCGCATCGAACGGGCGCTCGACCATCTCAAGGCTGCGGCATAAGCAGCGCGCAATTCCAGGACATCGACATGGCCTCTCCGAAGCATTTCCTCGATCTTTCCGCCGTTTCCGCCGGCGAGCTGCGCGCCATCATGAATGACGCGCTGGCCCGCAAGAAGGCGACGAAGGCGGGCACCGCTGACCAGCCGCTGAAAGGCAAGATGCTGGCGATGATCTTCGAGAAGCCCTCGACCCGCACCCGCGTGTCCTTCGATGTCGGCATGCGCCAGCTCGGTGGCGAGACGCTGTTCCTGTCGGGCACCGAAATGCAGCTTGGCCGCGCGGAGACCATTGGCGATACCGCCAAGGTCCTGTCGCGCTTTGTGGATGCGATCATGATCCGCACCACGGCGCATTCGCGCCTGCTGGAACTTGCCGAGCATGCGACCGTTCCGGTCATCAATGCGCTGACCGACGACACGCATCCCTGCCAGATCATGGCCGACATCATGACCTTCGAGGAGCACCGCGGCCCGGTGAAGGGCAAGATGATCGCTTGGACCGGTGACGGCAACAACGTGCTGCATTCCTTCGTCGAAGGGGCGGCCCAGTTCGGCTACCGCATGAACATGGCCGTACCGATGGGCTCCGAGCCTGATGACCGCTTCCTCAACTGGGCGCGCAACAAGGGCGCCGAGCTGATGCTGACGCATGACGCCGACCGCGCTGTGGCCGGCGCCGATTGCATCGTCACCGACACCTGGGTGTCGATGAACCAGGAGCACAAGGCGCGCGGCCACAACATTTTCATGCCCTATCAGGTCAACAAAGAGCTGATGGCCAAGGCCGACAAGGACGCGCTCTTCATGCATTGCCTGCCGGCGCATCGCGGCGAGGAAGTGACGGACGAGGTCATCGACGGCCCGCAGTCTGTGGTCTTCGACGAAGCCGAAAACCGCCTCCATGCGCAGAAATCCATTCTCGCCTGGTGCCTTGGCGTCATCTGATTCAAACACTATGTAAGGGGCAACCCAGAGGGACTGGAAACGATGGAAGTCGATTGTTCGGTCCCGATCACCCCTGAACCACGCTTGCGAAGCGGCCGCCCGCGATATCGGGCCCGGCCGGGAGAAAACCGATGTCAGACATGACAGCCAATCTCGGCGAATTCGATTTCGCCGGAGACGACAACGTCGTTCCGTTCCAGGTCGAGGGCCTCGATGTGCGCGGTCGCGCCGTGCAGCTCGGACCGATGCTCGACACCATCCTTGCCCGTCACGACTATCCGCTGCCGGTCGCGCGTCTTCTGGCCGAAGCGGTCGCGCTGACCGTTCTTTTGGGGACCTCGCTGAAATTCGAAGGCAAGTTCATCGTGCAGACCCAAGGTGATGGGCCCGTCGATCTTCTGGTCGCGGATTTCTCGACGCCCGACAGCCTGCGAGCCTATGCCCGCTATGACGAGGAGCGCCTGCAGGAAGCGATGGACGAGGGACTGACCTCTCCGCCCGACTTGCTGGGAAGCGGCATCCTCGCTTTCACGATCGACCAGGGCACGCATATGGGCCGCTACCAGGGCATCGTCGAGATGGATGGCTCGAGCCTCGAGGATATCGCCATGGTCTATTTCCGCCAGTCGGAACAGATCCCGACGGCGGTCCGGCTCAGCGTCGCCGAACTGCTCGACCGCGACGAGGCCGGCAAGCCGCGCCATCGCTGGCGCGCCGGCGGTCTCATCGCGCAGTTCCTGCCCGAGGCGCCGGAGCGCATGCGCCAGGCGGACCTTCCGGGCGGTGACGGCGACGAAGGCCACGAGATCGAAGAAGACGACAACTGGACCGAGGCCCGCAGCCTCGTCGCCACGATCGACGCGGACGAACTGACCGACCCGCAGGTCGGCGCGGAACGTTTGCTCTATCGTCTCTTCCATGAACGCGGCGTGCGCGTGTTCGAGCCGCAGAAGGTCTATGATCGCTGCTCCTGCTCACGCGACAAGATCGCCGGCGTTCTGCGCGGCCTTGAGGCCGAAGAGGTCGATCAGGGCTTCGAGGACGGCGTGATCACGGTCACCTGCGAATTCTGTTCGCAGGTCTATCGCTACACGGCGGAAGAGGTGGAATCGGTGCGCGCCGAAGCGTGACGCCCGAGAAAAAGGGGCGCTGAACTCAGTTCAGCGTCCGCGCCAGCCCCGGGGAATCCAGCGAGAAGGCTGGAATGGCGACGTCGAATTTTTCGCCCTCGTCCGTCTCCATCTGATAGCGCCCGAACATCATGCCGGAGGGCGTGTCGAGCGGACACCCCGAGGAATATTCATACGTGTCGCCCGGCGCGAGCCGCGGCTGTTCGCCGATCACGCCCGGTCCCGTCACTTCGTCCACCTGACCGTTCTGGTCCGTAATGTGCCAATAACGGTGCATGAGCCGCACCGGCGTCTTCGACCAGTTGGCGATGACGATCCTGTAGCCCCATACATAACGGCTGTCTTCCGGATCCGATTGTTCCGGAAGGTAGAACGGCTCAACCGTCACTTCGATGTCCCGGGTTACCGCCCTATACATGCCACACCTGCAAAACCATGCATTTAGGTATTGTACACCAAAGCGCTGGCGTCAAGTTTCCCGTCGCCTCCGGTGAGCATGTCAGACATCGCTTGATAAGCCTGCGACACAATTTTTCTTGACTCGGAATATCATGATATTATGGCTGTTCGAAAAATCTGGCCAGCGGAGGCCGGAACCGTTCACGGAGCATGAAATGCAGATGCGGAAGTTTCAGATCATCGCCGCCATGTCGGCTGCCGCCATGGCCGTAATGAGTTTTTCGGCCAGCGCCGAGGACATGAAGACCTACGAGATCACCGTGAAGGACAAGGTCTTCACACCCGCCGAGATCACGGTCAAGGCGGGCGAGCCCTTCCGCATCAAGTTGAAAAACGCCGGTCCGATGCCTGTCGAGCTGGAATCGTCGAAGCTCGGTTTCGAAAAGGTCGCCGCGGGCTTCTCCGACATTCTGGTCAATGTCCGGGCACAGGCGCCGGGCACATACGCCTTCTTCGATGACTTCCATCCCAAGGAAACCATCGGCAAGGTCGTCGTCCAGTAATCGATCAAACGCGGACTGAAATCCATGCTCGGCGCGCTTATCATCGTCTTCCGTGAAGTCTTCGAGGCCGGTCTCGTCATCGGCATCGTGCTCGCCGCGACCCGTCTGGTCGCCGGCAGCCGCTGGTGGATTGCGGGCGGCGTTCTCGCCGGTATTGCTGGCAGCGCGCTTCTTGCCATGTTCGCCGAAGTCGTGTCGAAATGGGCCGATGGTTTCGGGCAGGAGCTCTTCAATGCCGGCGTTCTTGCCATCGCCGTCGGTATGCTCGTCTGGCATAATCTCTGGATGGCCCGCCATGGCCGCGAACTCGCCGCCGAACTGACCGCCGCCGGTCAGGCCGTCAGCGAAGGCAGCCGGCCGCTCGCGGCGCTTGCCATCGTGGTCGGCGTTGCCGTGCTCCGCGAAGGTGCCGAAATCGCCCTCTTCATGTACGGGATCGTGCTCGCCGGCGGCGACAGCTGGTCCTCGCTGGCGCTGGGGTCGGTCCTCGGGATCGTTCTAGGCGGCGGTGTCTCGGCATTGACGTATCTCGGCCTCGTGAAAATCCCGACCCGCTACCTATTCTCCGTCACTTCCGGCCTGATCACGCTGCTCGCCGCCAGCATGGCATCCCAAAGCGCAGCACTTCTTCTCGCCTCCGGAAAGGTGAATGTCCTGTCTGCCACCGCCTGGGACACGTCGTGGCTGATCGACGAAGGCAGCATCCTCGGCCGCCTTCTGCACACGCTGATTGGTTATGCTCAAAGTCCGAGCGAGCTGCAGGTCCTGGTCTACGTCGTGACGCTTGTTTCGATCGTGGTTCTGACCAGGGCGCTTTCGCCTAACCATGCGCCGCGCGCGGCTGCGGCGGGGCGGTAAAGAGGCAGGCACGGCGCCGCCGATTTGCTCGTCGCTCAAGCCTCTGTTAAAATATCAACATGACAACCATGGCTGAACGCATGATCCTGCCTGCCGAGTTCCCCGAGCTGAAGGCGCTCGTGTGGAACCGCGATCCTGCACGCGAAATTCCTGCCAAGGAGGCCTTCGCGCTCTACGAACGGAATTGGCGCTTTGTTGATCGCGCGCGTCTGAACGAAAACGAGCTTCATCTTATCGAAGAACTGGCGCATGCTTTCGGCCATGGCCGCCTTCTGGTGTGAGCCCGTGATCGACTTCAAACGTCCGGAACACAACAAAATCGCAGGGCTGCTTCGGCATCTGGACGCAGGGTTTCTATTTGAAAACCTATGCTGGTTCGGAGGCGGAACAGCCATAGTGCTGACCCACGGTGAGTACCGCCGTTCGCTCGACTTGGACTTTCTGTGCTCTGACAATGACGGCTATCGAAACATCCGCAACGCGGTTTTTGACCGCGGACTTGCAGTGCTGTTTTCGCCTCACGTCAGGCAGCTCCGCGATACTCGCGCGGATGCCTACGGCGTTCGAACTCTGATCGAATACGACGGTCTGGCGATCAAATTTGAAATCGTAAGGGAAGCGCGTGTTCAGCTGACAGGCGCGCTCTCGTCCCAACTCAATGTGCCTTTGCTCGCAACAGACGACATGTTCGCCGAGAAGCTCCTGGCAAATGCTGACCGCTGTTTCGACCGTGCGGTCGCGTATCGTGACGCGATTGATTTGGGGCGCCTTGTTGAGGCGAACGGGGGCGGCATTCCGCAGAGTTCTATCCAAAAAGCCGAGGCGGCTTATGGCGAGGATATCGCGCGCAAGGCGTTCGGCATTCTCGATCATCTTAAGAACGAGAGCGAGATTGCCTATGCTGCGGAAGCACTCGATATGAATGTGAAGATCGCGGAAGCCGCCATTGACGCCTTCCGCGAAGCAGCGCGCCGGGCGTGGCCCGGCGCGGCAATCGTCAAACCCTGACCTTCGCCAGCGCCTGTTCCAGATCCGCGATCAGATCGTCGCCATCCTCGATGCCGAGTGACAGGCGCACGGTGCCGTCGGTCAGGCCAAGCTCGGCGCGGGCCTCTTCCTTCAGGTTCTTGTGCGTCGTTGTGGCCGGATGCGTGATCAGGCTCTTGGCGTCGCCGAGATTGTTGGAGATGCAGATCACGTCCAGAGCATCTTGAAGCGCAAAGGCCGCTTCCTTGCCGCCCTTCATTTCAAAGGCGACGAGCGTCGATCCGCCGGTCATCTGCTTGGCGATGATATCGGCCTGCGGATGATCGGCGCGGCCCGGATAGATGACCTTGGCGACCGCCTTGTGGTCGGCGAGGAAATCGGCGACGCGGGCGGCATTTTCCGTCTGCTGCTTGACGCGCAGCGGAAGCGTCTCGAGACCCTTCAGCAGCGTCCAGGCATTGAACGGCGACATGGCGGGACCCGTATGGCGGAAATAGTCGTGCAGGTTCTCGTCGATCCAGTCCTTGGAGGAGAGGATGATGCCGCCGAGGCAACGGCCCTGACCGTCGATATGCTTGGTCGCCGAATAGACGACGACATGGGCGCCGAGATCGAGCGGGTGCTGGAAGAGCGGGGTGGCGAACACGTTGTCGACAACCAGTTTCGCGCCAATCTGGTTGGCGAGCTTGGCGACGCCGGCAATGTCGATGACTTCCAGCGTCGGGTTGGTCGGGCTTTCCAGGAACATCACCTTGGTGTTCGGCTGGATGGCCTTTTCCCAATTGGCGAGATCGCGGCCGTCTACCAGCGTGCAACCGATGCCATATCTGGGGGCAAGGGTCTCGACGATATAGCGGCAGGACCCGAACAGGGCGCGGGCGGCGACGATATGATCGCCGGCCTTCAGCTGGCAGAGAATGGCGGCCGAGATCGCGGCCATGCCGGAGGCCGTGGCGCGGGCGTCTTCGGCGCCTTCCAGCAGGCACATGCGCTTTTCGAACATGTCGTTCGTCGGCGAGCCGTAGCGGGCGTAGATGAAGCCGTCATCCTCGCCCTTGAAGCGGGCTTCCGCGGCAGCGGACGTCTCGTAGAGGAACCCTTGGGTGAGGAAGATAGCCTCGGACATCTCGCCGAATTGCGAGCGCAGCGATCCGCCATGTACGAGTTTGGTTGCGGGCTTCCAATTCCTGGTCATGAGTATGCACCTTTGCATAACAAAAAAACCGGTCGCAAAAGCGGACCGGTTTCACACCCGGTCCTTTTAGCCACTTGTTTAACGTGGCTGCAAGCCGACCGGCCAAATCACCACGGGATAAAAAGCCCTTACGCCTCAAGGGCGCTTGCGTCAAGGAAGCGATTTTGGTTTTGTCCGCCAAAGGATTTCAAAAATGACCCGCACCACCGGAATTCTGGCCGACAAGGCGCTCAAGGCTCTTTTCGATGCCGGCAAGCTCAAGAGCGAGGCCGCGCTCGACCATGATCAGATCCAGCCCGCCAGCCTCGATTTGAGGCTCGGCGCAAAGGCGTTTCGCGTCCGCGCCAGCTTCCTGCCTGGCCCGCATCATCTCGTCGCCGACAAGCTCGACCGGCTGAAGCTCCATGTCATCGATCTGACCGAAGGCGCTGTTCTGGAAACCGGCTGTGTCTATATCGTGCCGCTGATGGAGAGCCTTGCGCTTGATCCCGGCATGTCGGCCTCCGCCAATCCGAAAAGCTCGACCGGCCGCCTCGATATTTTCACCCGCGTCATCACCGATCGCGCCCAGGAATTCGACAAGATCCCGGCCGGCTATACGGGCCCGCTCTATCTGGAAATCTCGCCGCGCACCTTCCCGATCGTCGTGCGCCGTGGCTCGCGCCTGTCCCAGATCCGTTTCCGCATCGGCAATGCGCTGCTGACCGAGCAGGAGGTCAAGAGCCTGCATGCGAGCGAAGGCCTGGTAGCCGCGACCGAACCGAATGTCTCCGGCGCCGGCATTGCGCTTTCCATCGACCTCGAAGGCACGGGCCCGGATGGCCTTATCGGCTATCGCGGCAAGCATCACACGGCAGTTGTCGATGTCGATCGGAAGGGAGCGCATGACCTGCATGACTTCTGGGAGCCGCTCTATGGCCGTGGCCGCAACGAGCTGATCCTCGATCCGGACGAGTTCTACATTCTCGTCTCCCGCGAGGCGGTCCACGTGCCGCCGCTCTACGCGGCCGAAATGACGCCCTTCGATCCGCTCGTCGGCGAATTCCGCGTCCATTATGCCGGTTTCTTCGACCCAGGCTTCGGCCACGCCGCCGCGGGCGGCAAGGGTTCGCGCGCGGTGCTGGAAGTGCGCAGCCACGAGGTGCCCTTCATCCTCGAACACGGCCAGATCGTCGGCCGTCTGGTCTATGAGCACATGCTGGAACAGCCGCAGGCGCTCTATGGCTCGGGCGTCGGCTCCAATTATCAGGCGCAAGGCCTGAAGCTTTCCAAGCATTTCAGAAGCTGAACGCAGCGAATACGGAAGCACCATCTGCTCTTACCCGCAACGGAGGGTGCCACGGATGAACCCAATCTGGGCCATCCTTGAACATTTCTGAGATGATTGTCGTCGGTTCGTTGACAATCGACTGTTCTGAATTAGGGATTTGAAGACTTTTTCAGCATGAGGGTATTATGAAAGAGCTTCTTTTCGCATTCCAGGGCCGTATCAACCGCAAGAAGATATGGTTCGCATTTTTGATCCATTTGGTCGCCGCAGGCCTTGTTGGCCTGGTCTTCTCCATCCTCTGGAACGTCTTTCCGGGCACGATCGGTGAAGACGGCACCTTCCATGTCGAAGGTTCGGCATCAATTCCCTATTTCGTGGTGGGTGCGGCCTATCTGGTGTTCGCCATCTGGTCCGGTCTTGCCGTAGCTGTGAAGCGCGCGCATGACCGTGAAAGGTCCGGCTGGTTCATCCTGATCCAGCTGATCCCGCTGATCGGGCCGATCTGGTTTCTCATCGAAGCATATTTGCTGAAGGGCACGATTGGTCCGAACCGCTTCGGCGAAGACCCGCTTCAGGCCTGATGGCCGAAGACGCCGACGGAAACGGCGCGGGCTCCAGCCTGCGCCTTTAATGATCAGTCTCGCTCGCAAGTGAAGACCCTGCAGCGCTGGTCGTTTGGCTGTAGGAAGCGAGTGTGCCGCGAGGCGTTCTCCCGTCTCACCGCCGCAGTAGCGCCTCGCGCAGGATGGAGGCGACATCCTTGTCGGGGCGGGAAAAGACAAAGGTGTTGCGGCCGCGGGCCTTCGCTTCGTAGAGCGCCACGTCCGCCCGTCCGATCGCGTCGGCGAGGCTTTCCTGCGGGGCCATCAGGGCAATGCCGAAGCTCGCCGTCGGTCGCAGTCCCGGGTGTAGGAACTCTGCATTGCGCAGTCGTGCACGAACAGCCTCGACGTGAAACTGCGCCATCGAGGCATTGCTGTTCAACGTCAGGCTCGCGAACTCCTCGCCCCCCAACCGTCCACAGACGTCGCCTCCCGCCGCCTCAAGGCAGGCTGCGAACACGCGGATGACCTCGTCGCCGACCGCATGGCCAAACGTATCGTTGATCTTTTTGAAATGATCGAGATCGCACAGAATCATCACCGGCGTATCGGTCACGGTCTTGCGCTTCAGAACGGCCTCGCTCTGCTCAAAAAATGCCCGTCGGGTCCATAGGCCGGAAAGATGGTCGCGCAACAGGGTATGCCGCGTTCGGGAATTGCTTTCCTCCATCACCACCATCATCAGACTGACGCCCAGCAAGATGGAGAGGATGGCGGAGATGGTCTGCGAGTATTGGGCGTAGTTGCTGAAGACATAGGTCTGCACGCTGCCGCCGGTTCCGATCGCATGTGCCAGAAACGCCTTTAACATGAACTGTGCCGAGGTGAAGAACGCCACCATCATCAGCAAACGCTCACTGGCCGTCCTTCGCGTTCTCTTGCCGGATAGAAGTGCAGCCCCCGCGAGGGCGGTCATCGCGGCAAAAGGTGTCTGATAGGCAAATGCATGAAACGCGGAATCTCGAACCGCGTCGGCCACAAGCAGCGGAAACGCCGCCTCGAAGGACAGGTAGAGCCCGAACAGGGGCCAGAGCGACCAAGTCGTAAAATTGATCAGCAGGCCGGCGGTGACGAGCGTCAGCGCTGTCAACAGGCACGAAAACGAGAGAAAGGAAATGAGCGCCGGCATGGTCGTCTGCGGTGCCAGTGCTTCGATTCCCACCGTGGAGGAGGCGAGAAGGAAACCCGCAGCGCACCAGTAGCCCATCGTCACGCGTTGCGAGCGCGCAATGCCGATGAATGCGAGCGAGAAAGCCAATCCGATAGAGAAATTCACGGCGAAGAGATAGGTCGCGTTGGCCATGGTGGTCGGCCGGTTCCGGGGCTTGGGAAGTTGATGATCGTTAAGAACCTTCGAGGACGGCCTTATAAAGGTGGATTTCACGAAAATGCAATGTAAATCTGGAGATCCTTTTGATGAAGTCTGGCGGATAGATTCAGGACACTCTGCTAAACCTTGCTTTGGGTTGGCCGGAAGCTGAGCACGCGACATGCAAAAGTTCCGGTAATTTTATATTAGCTATGAATGAAAATACTGATTTGGCAGATATTTAACTGATGGTTAAAATTATAATTACTGAAATTACGGCGTTTTCGCGAGTTTTACGCGCGGAATTTGATGAAATTAATATCGATTATGGAATTATTATTCAATATTTATGTTGTTTTTGAAAGTAAAAATTCTTTAAAGATGAATTTTGATCATTATTGGCCCAATCTGTGAATGGATTCATCGGGCTTTTTCTGACTGATATTTTGATAATGATCGGTCGTGAACGACCGCAAACACAATTCGCCGTCGACGCTGCCGCTCTGGTGTCCGCGAAAGAAGCGCCGTGGCACGGGCCGCAAGGGAATCCCGAATGCGGTCGGGGGAGGGGCTCGGATATGTCGACGCAGAATCGAAAGAAAAAGGGTGGGGAAGCGGAACTTCTGGCGGGCCGCCTCATTAAGGTGCGGTGGGCCAGGGACAAAGCATGAGCAACGACCCAACCTCCAGGCAGGAGGCCAGAGATGCGGGCGATCGTTTGCTCGCAGCGCATGAGTATGACGATCCTTTCGCGGCGGCCTTCAAGGCGACGCGTATGCCGATGTTGATTACCGATCCACGCCAGGACGACAATCCGATTATCTTCTGTAACAACGCGTTCTCGCGGCTGACCGGCTACGCGGTGAGCGAACTCATCGGTCGCAACTGCCGATTTCTCCAGGGGCCGGAAACGGACCCCGCGTCGGTCACCAAGATTCGCGAAGCCATCGCCGCAGAGGAAGATGTATCCGTCGACATCCTGAATTACCGGAAGGATGGCGCCAGTTTCTGGAACGCCCTGTTCATCAGCCCCGTTCGCGACAAGGCGGGCAACGTCATCTTTTTCTTCGCTTCCCAGCTCGACTTTTCCAACGTGAAAAGTCGCGAAGCGGAATTGGCCCATGCCCGGCATTTCGCCGAGGAAGCTGTGGCCGAGCGAACAAAGGAACTGACGGATTCTCTCAAGGCGCAGACTCTGCTGGTGCACGAGGTAGACCATCGCGTGAAGAACAATCTTCTGACCATTGCCTCGATTACCAAGCTCCAGGCGCGCATGTCGAACAACGATGTCGTGCGCAAGACGCTGCGCTCGGTGCTCAGCCGTGTGGAGGCGCTGAGCACGGTTCAGCGCAAGCTTTTCACCGCCGATGACGTCACGCGGTTTGATGTTGCCGACTTTGCCAATGAACTCGTGCTCGATCTGGTCGGCTCTCTCAGGCGTCCCGATATCCGCTTCACGACCGACCTGCACCCTGTCCACGTCTCGGCCGAGAAAGCCTCGCCGCTCGCCCTGATCATGAATGAACTGGTTGGCGACGCATTTCGCCGTGGACTTGCCGATGGCGGCGGCGAAATTCACTTGGAGGTGCGCAGGCTTAACGGACATTTCCTGATCAGGGTGGTCGACACCGTTTCACCGGTGGTCGTCGATCCGGAAGATGATGCTTTCGGCCAGGTCATGCTCGAGACCTGCGCCCGTCAGGTCGGCGCCAAAATCGAACGCAATGTTGAAGGGCATCGGACGGACGTTTGTGTCACTCTGCCCGTCAGCGAGAAGAGGGAATAGCTTTGCGCATCTTGATCGTCGAGGACGAGGCGCTGCTGGCGCTGGAACTGGAATATGAAATCGAGGCTGCGGGTCACGAGGTCGTGGCGCAGGCGCCGTCCTACAAGGCTGCCCTTGAGGTGATAGACCGCGACAAGCCCGATTTCGCCTTTGTCGATATCCATCTGATCGACGGTCCCCGGGGCGTGGACGTCGGCTACTATCTTTCGAAGAGCCATATCCCGTTCGTTTTCGTGACCGGCAATGTCAGGCGTATTCCGGAAGACTTTGCAGGCGCTCTGGGTGTCATCGAGAAGCCCTATACCATGAACGGCCTGCAAAACGCTCTTTCCTATATCGATGGCCTGATAAGGGGCATTTCTCCGGCGGAGCCTCCGCCCGGTCTTGCCCTTCCGCCCTCGGTGCCCTCGGACAGGAAAGCATAACACGACCTGTGGCACGCCGGAATCGGAGAGCCGGAGGGGTAGTTCGCCACGACGTCAGCGCGGAAGACTGCCCGGCGAGAGCTGCTCCAAGCACAGGCCCTCATGATGTGGTCAGCACGGCGTGTCTCGTGCTGTCGCTTGACAAAGCGGCCCGAGTGTTGGATTTGTGCGGGCGTGACCAGACGGTCGCAGCGCGGGTGTAGCTCAATGGTAGAGCAGCAGCTTCCCAAGCTGAATACGAGGGTTCGATTCCCTTCACCCGCTCCAGCTTTTCCCGATATTATGGATTATTTCTCGCGCTTCGCGGTCGAATAGGCCTTGAAGGCGGCAAGGGTTTCGCGGCTGACATGATGCTCGATGCCCTCCGCGTCGCAGCTTGCGATCTCGGGATCGATGCCAATATCGATCAAAAAGGTTTCGACAATCGCATGCCGCTCGCGACCTTCCTCGGCGAGCTTCATGCCCGCTTCGCTGAGGAAGATGCCACGATAGGGCCGCTTTTCGATGAGGCCGGCATCCGAGAGACGATTGAGCATCCGCGCGACCGTGGGCTGCGCGACGCCGAGATAGGCCGCGATATCAACCTGCCTTGCCTCGCCGGTGGCGCGCACAAGATCGTCAATCAGCTCGACGTAATCTTCCAGAAGCTCCGATCGTCTCGCATCGCGCGCTTGCTGAAAGGCGGCTGCCCGCGTTCCGGGCGCTGCCAATGCGTCTTCCGCGCCTGTCGACTTCCGTTTTGCCATGCCCCCGCCTGTCATTTTCACGCCCGGCTTCCCCGGCTTTCTGAACGCGTTGCGGCCCGGCGGCAAGCGAAAATTTTGTACGTCGACCTTATTGACAGGGACTTGTCATAAGCTAATTATTATAGCATGTGCTATAAATTAGATGGATAGAAGCATGTTGCGCGACGAAATGCAGTTGGAGAGCGGTTCCACCATTGCCTCGCGGCACGAGCAGGCGATGCGCGATGCGCTGGCCGGCCGCAGGAGCGGGGTGCGTGCGTTCCTGCCCTTCTTCGGTCCGGCAGTCATTGCCTCTATTGCCTACATGGACCCCGGCAATTTCGCGACGAACATTCAGGCGGGGGCAGGCTACGGCTATGCGCTGCTATGGGTTCTTCTGGCGGCGAACCTGATCGCGATGCTATTCCAGTCTCTATCGGCCAAACTGGGTATCGTGACGGGCATGAATCTCGCCGAGATGTGCCGCGAGCAATATCCCAAGCCGATGGTCTATGTGATGTGGGTGATCAGCGAGATCGCCGCCATGGCAACGGATCTTGCGGAGTTCCTCGGGGGCGCGATCGGCCTTTCGCTCATCTTCGGCATGCCGCTTCTGGCCGGCATGGTCGTCACTGCCATCATCACATATGTCATTCTCATCATGGAGCAGGGCGGCTTCCGCCGAATGGAAATCCTTATCGGGGCCTTCGTTGCCGTGATCAGCCTCTGCTATCTCGTCGAGATGCTGATCGCGCCCGTGGAATGGGGCAGCGTGGCAAAGGGTCTCGTCTCGCCGAAAATCCCGGACACCAATGCTCTAATGATCGCCGTCGGCATCGTCGGCGCGACCGTCATGCCGCATGCCGTCTTCCTGCATTCCGGTCTCACGCAGGGACGCATTCGCCCGGCCGATGATCGCGAGCGGCGCATGCTGGTCAGGTTCTCCAATCGGGAGGTTGTGATCGCGCTCGCCGCTGCCGGCCTCGTCAACATGGCCATGGTGATCATGGCAGCGGCAGCCTTCCATCTCGGCCATTCCGAAGTTGCGGAGATCGAGACGGCCTATCACACGCTGACGCCCCTTCTCGGCGGTGCGGCGGCCTCGTTCTTCCTCGTCTCGCTGATTGCCTCCGGCGTGTCGTCCTCCGTCGTCGGGACGATGGCAGGTCAGGTGATCATGCAGGGCTTTGTCGGTTTCCGCATTCCGCTTCTCATCCGAAGGCTTGTCACCATGGTACCTGCCTTCGCCGTCGTTCTCATGGGCGTGGATTCGACCAAGGCGCTGGTGGTGAGCCAGGTCATCCTATCGATTGCCTTGCCAATTCCCATGCTCGCGCTGCTCCATTTCACCTCAAGGCGGAGCATCATGGGTCACTATGTGAACCCCATCCCGATACGTATTCTCGGTGCCGTTGGCTCTGCGGTTGTCCTTTGCCTCAACTTCCTTCTGCTGGCGCAGGTGGCCGGCCTCTTCTGAGAGCGTTGGCGGGTTGCTCGGCGCGTGCGGTGTCTTGCGCCAATGGAACGGATTGACCGACAGTTCCCTGACGGCTTGCCAGGCGGCAAGCGAGAGCATCATCCAGTAGAGCGGCACACTTGCCCAGGGGCGCCCGACTGCAGCACGTTCCTCCTCGCTCATCGGCTTGCGCCCCAGAAGCGCAAAAAGACAATAGCTGCCTATGATATTGGCCACATCTATGCCGAATAGCACCTGTTCTGCCAGGCCGACGGCCAGCCATGCTCCGCTGGCAAGGAGCCAGATGGAGCGCAGGATGAAAAGGGCGAGCAAAGGATGTGCGAGCGCTGAAAACAGCATGCCGCCGGTCGTGAGAAACAGGGCGATCAGGCCGGCAACGCCGATTTGCGCATGAAGACGTGACGGCGCGCGAAAATGCACCAGCACCGTCTGCAGCCAGCCCTTGAACCAGCGGCACCGCTGCGCCTTCCAGACAGGCCAGTCTGTCGGAGCATCCTCCAGCGTGGGCAGCCGCAGCACGCCGCAACGATATCCCAGTCGATGCAGCCGGATGCCCAGGTCTGCATCTTCCGTCACATTGAACGGATCCCAGGCGCCTGCCGCCTGCAGCGCGGTGCGTCGGAAGTGATTGGAGGTTCCCCCCAGTGGGATCGGCAAGCCAAGACGCGCAAGAAGCGGCAGCAGGCTGCGAAATTGTCCCGCATATTCAAGGGCAAAGAGCGCGGCAATCCGGCTTTCTGCGGCATTCGAAATGTTGAGCGGCGCCTGCAGGCAGGCCAGCGACTGTGGCCCCTCGCGGAAACGCGCATAGGCTTCGCGCAATTGACGAGGATGTGGCCTGTCCTCGGCGTCGAAGATAACGACATACTCGCCGCGGGCGCCGGCCAACGCATAATCGAGCGCCTTCGGCTTGGTCCTCGGTCCCTGCGCAGGCACTTCGACCACTTCGTAATGTGCTCCCTTTGCGTGCCGCCGCACTGCGGCGATCGTCGCTTGATCATCCGCTTCGCAGACGATCTTGATATCGAGCAGAGACTTGGGCCAATCCAGCCGGTTCAGGGCCGCAATCATCTGTTCGGCCATTTCTTCCTCCCGATAGGCCGCAACCAGAACCGTGTAGACGGGCAGCGGCGCTTCGGCGGCGCCTGACGGAAGTGTCGGCAGGCGCGCAGCGTCCCGCGCGCCCAGTTTGAGCGCGGCGGCCCTCAGGCCAATAGCGAGGAGATAAATCGCGCTCAGTGCGATATGGAGCATAAGCAGCACCGGTTCTGGCCAGGCGAAGGCCGCGAGCGGAAAGCTGATGGACAGGGCGCCGAGCGCGTAGCCCTGCCAGCCCGACAGCACGACCCGTGCACTGAAGGCCGGCGCGTCCCCAAAAAGCCGACCGGTGACGGTCTCGACCCGCGCCCGGCTGTTTGCCTGCCAGACCGCCTCCCGAATGGTTTGCGGAGCGGCAATTGCAAGGCCGGAGCGCATGTCGCAAGCCGCATCAAGCCGGCGGCGCAATGTGATCGCGTGGCGTGCTTCGGGAGCGACCACGACCACAGCGGGCAGCGAAGGGCGGCTCAGGCGCAGGAGCGGGCCGCTCGAAAGCTGCGTATCGATCGTTTCCGTGAGGAAGACGTTGGCGGGATTGATCTCTGCCAGATAGGGCAGCCCCAGGAACTCGGCCAGAGCTTCGTAGAAGATGTGCGGGTCAAGCGTGCCTTCGGCGATCAGTTCGCGTTCGATCGTCGTGCCGTTCTGGCGCGCCTTCACAAATGCAGCGGCCAGCGTCGGTTTGCCGATGCCAAGGGCCAGGAAAAGCCGCATCTCGTCCGCAGGGATAGCACTCTCTGCCTCTGCGAACTCAAATACGGCGATCGCCGGCTGCGGCGTCGCGGATTTATCGACAATTCCGGAATTCCAATATTCTCCGGCGCGCATGACTTTGATAAACCGTCGTTGGCATCGATCGAAAATTTATGAAACATCGAGAACTTTAAGCACATGGTAACCAACGGCATTGGCGCTGCATCCATAAGAATTATGGGTTTTTTGCTGTTTCTATTGCCGGCTATGCATGCTCAGATGGCTGCGGCCGACCAGCAGGGCCCACTCTTGACCTTCGACAAGCGCGAACATCGCGCCATGCCCGACATCAGTGCCTTGCCGCGCATTCGCTTTCTGACCACGCTCGACTTCCCCCCTTTCGAGTTCCTGGATTCGGAAGGCAGGCTGTCCGGCTTCAATGTCGACCTTGCCCGCGAGCTCTGCGAAACGCTTGAGGTGACGGCAAAATGCCAGATCCAGGCTCTGCCTTTCGCTGAACTCCAGACAGCCCTGGAGAGCCGCTCGGGCGATGCCGTGATTGCCGGAATTGCGGTGACGCCGGAACTGCGCACGAAATTCGATTTCTCCCGGCCGTATCTGCAGCTATCCGCCCGCTTTCTCTCGTTGAAGAAGGCTGCGGGCGAGGCCGTCACGCCGATGAAGCTGGCGGCCGGAAAGGTCGGCGTGGTCAAGGACACGGCGCACCAGGCCATGCTGAAGGCCTATTTCCCGAGCCTGACCCCTCGGCTCTTTGACGACCGTCAGTCCATGCTCAAGGCCCTCAAGGCGGATGAGGTCGACACGGTCTTCGGCGAAGGACTGGCCCTTGCTTTTTGGGCAGCGAGCGC
This sequence comes from Ensifer adhaerens, assembly GCA_900215285.1. NCBI lineage: Bacteria > Pseudomonadati > Pseudomonadota > Alphaproteobacteria > Hyphomicrobiales > Rhizobiaceae > Ensifer > Ensifer adhaerens. The sequence goes on along the minus strand of OCMG01000004.1, from coordinate 620,008 downwards.
CGAGGCGGACAATTGCTGTGCCTTTCGCGGCGGCCCCTTTTATTCCGGCGATTTTCTGGGCGAAGGCATGACGATCATGACCCGTCAGGGCGAACCGCTGGCGGCCGCCTTCGATCACGGCCTGCTGGAGCTGGCGCGCAACGGCAAGCTCAACGAACTGTTCATCAAGTATTTCCCGCCCGGGCTTTACTAAGCAATTCCAGAAAAAGTGCCTGGCGGTTTTTCGTTCGGAATTGCGCGGATAAAGCAATTCCAGAAAAAGTGCCTAGCGGTTTTTCGTTCGGAATTGCGCGGATGAAGCAATTCCAGAAAAAGTGCCTAGCGGTACTCGTCTTGAACGTGCCTAACGGAGCACGCTGTAGCGGTCGCTGCGGTGGTTGACCATTACGAAGACGTTCAGGATCACGGCGCCGAGCACCGAGGCAAGGACAATCTCCAGGGGGGCTGCGAGAAACGCGAACGTTAGCACGATCGCATCGAAGGCCATTTGCACCTGGCCTGCCCGAAACCGCGTCCGATCTTGCACATAGACGGCCAGAATGCCAATTCCGCCAAGGCTGGCGCGGTGGCGGTAAAGTGCGAGGAGCCCGAAGCCGAGCAGCAGCCCGCCGATCAGCGCGGCCCAGAAGGCGTTGATGTCGCCGATCGAAAGATAACGGTTCTGCACATCGACGAGAGCGGACGTGATCGCCACGGCGGCGAAGCTCTTGAGCGTGAAGGCAAGCCCCATGCGAAGGAAGGCCAGCGCATAGAAGGGTAGGTTGACGAGGAAGAACAGCAGCCCGAAGGAGAGGCCTGAGGCGTAATGGATCAGAAACGCGGCCCCCGCCATGCCGCTGGTCACCAGATGCGCCTTGCCCATGAAAAAGAGGCCCAGCGAGGCGATCAGGGCGCCGGCAAGAATGCCTTGCGCGTCTTCGAAAATCGAATGCCGGTCGGCACGACCGCTAAGATGGGTAAACACATCCGAAATATTCGCCACGCCGCTCTCCATCGCGAAACCGTCTGCCTGTCCTCCCTGGCGACGATTGTCTCAAACAACAGAAATTTCGCAACAAATATATGTAAGCATTGCTGACCTATTTCGATGCTGCGACGCAACAAAATTACGCGGAGCCTCGCTTTTCGGCAATGAACAGAACACCGTTCACCGGGACGCCTCCATCCATGCGGATGACGAGCTTTTCGGAACCGAGAAGCACGAAGCCGTGGAGGCTCAAAAGCCCTGCTATATAGGCTGGCGAATGTGCGTAGCGAAGGGACGGCTGCAGGCGAAAATCGTCGCTGCCATCCATCAGATGTTCCACCGAAAACGCGAAGTGCCCCTTGTCTGCCAGCAGCGCGAAAGCCAGATCGAATACCGGTTCCAGATCGCCGAGATACATCAGCACATCGGCCGCCGCGACCAGATCGGCGCGGTGGGCGGAAAGCGCAGGTCCGATCAGCCGCGCCTCACGGGTTCCCAGCGACAGGTCGGCCTGATCGAGATAATCGTAAAGCCCCTTTTCCTGCGCCTTGGTCAGCATCTTTGCGGAGAGATCGTAGCCTTCCAGATGATCGGCGCGGCCACGCAGTTCGGCGCCCATGAGCCCTGTGCCGCAGCCGAGGTCGATGGCGCGGGTGTAATGGTCTCGACCCTTGGCCTCGATCAGCGCCGCGAGCCGGACGGGCACCTTGTATTCGAGCTTTTCGATCAGCGCCGTTTCGAACCGGTCGGCATAGTCATCGAAAAGCTGTTCGACATAGGCAATGGGAGGCGTCGCCGGTTGCGCGCGGTCGCCGAGGATGGAGAGCTTGAGGCCTGCGCCGAAGACATCGTCTTCGCTGAGATCGACAACCTTTCGATACGCCTCGATCGCCTCACTGCGAAGGCCCGCCTTCTCGCGATATTCGCCCAGCAGGAACCAGCCGGCGCTCCAGCCCGGCGCGATTTCCAGCGCCTGTTCCATCAGCTCGGCTGCGGCATCCATGTCTCCGCCCGAGGCCAGCATGCGGGCATAGTCGGCGCGCCGGTCGGCAATAAGGTCGCCGGAGGTGAGGTCCATCGCGGTCATGTCGGGCATTCCCATTTCGGTCGCGCGCAATATTGCCTTTGCGCGGGCGCGATCAAGCGAATTTTGCGAAGCCTCTTGCCGCCGCCATGATTCGGACCCTATCTCTGGTCTAAAGCGCTGCGAAAGCGGCGTCGGACGTTGAAAGGGAGCCAGACGAGATGAGCGAATCAATGAACCGGATGTTGGGCGACAGCCCCGGCCGTCTCATCGTCAAGCTGGTCGTGGTCTCCGTGATCGTCGGCTTCGTGATGCGCTCTTTCGGCTGGTATCCGATGGATATCCTCCACTGGATCCGCGATTTCCTCGCCAATCTCTGGCACACCGGCTTCCGCGCCTTCGGCGAGGTGGGCGATTACTTCCTCCTGGGTGCGGTCGTCGTCATCCCCGCCTTCATCATCCTGCGCCTGATGAGCTACCGCCGCTGATGTCCACCTACAGACTTGATCTTCCCTTGCTTACCCGCCGCACGGTGCTGGCCGGACTTGGCCTGGCTCTGCTTTCCGGCTGCACCACGGTCACGGTTCTTCAGCCGGAACCGGGCAATGCCAACGATGACACCAAGACCGTTCTGCCGCTGATCAACAAGCTGCGGGCTTCCAGGCATTTGCCGCCGCTGGTCGAGGACAAGGCCGCCGTTGCGGCAGCCGTCGATCAGGCAAACCGGATGGCCAAGGCAGGGGAGATGAACCACGAGTTGAAATCGGAAGACGACTTCACATCGCGCATGAAACGCATGGGCGTGCGCCTCCAGGCTGCCGAAAACATCGCCACCGGCCAGGAGACGGCGGAGCGCGCATTCCAGGCCTGGGTCCATTCGCCCAAGCATCTGAAGAACATGCTTGGGCCCTACAAGGGGCTCGGTGTTGCCGTTTCGCAAAATAGCGCTTCCGATAACCGGCCCTTCTGGTCCATGGTTCTGTCGAACTAGCGATTCCCCGTCAGTCCGGGAATCGCGTGAAACGCGCGACTTCCGGACCTTTCATGAATATCGCCACACAAGACCGCTCATTCCGCGTCACCCATCGCCTCGTCCTTTCGATTGCGGTACCGATGACGCTCGGCTTCGTCTCGACGCCACTGCTGGGATTGACCGACACGGCCGTGGTTGGCCAGACGGGTGTGGCAGCCGATCTCGCCGGCATCGGCATCGCAGCTGTGCTCTTTGATTTCCTCTTCTCCTTCACCGGGTTTTTCCGGACCTCGACGACGGCGCTGACCGCGCAGGCCTTCGGGCGCATGGATGCCGCGGAAGAGCGCGCCGTCTTCTTCCGCGCTACCGCCACCAGCCTCGTGGCCGGTTTCCTGCTGCTGGCGCTCGCCTCGCCGATTCTCGCCGCCGGCCTCGCCATCCTGTCGCCCGAACCGGCCGCCGCCACGGTTGCGGCAACCTATTTCGCCATTCGCATTCTCTCCGCGCCCGCGCGCCTGATCAACGACTGCCTTCTCGGCTTCGTGCTCGGTCGCGGCCGGGCGGGTATCGGGCTTTTCCTCCAGACACTGTTGAACGGGATCAATATCGCCCTGTCGATCACGCTCGGCCTATGGTTCGGTCTCGGCGTGACGGGTGTCGCCTGGGCAACGTTCACGGCGGAAATTGTCACGGCGCTTGCCGGCCTGGCATTTGCCTTTGCCGGGTTCCGCCGCGTGGATCTCGGGACTGACTGGCGCACGGTCTTCGCGCTCGACAAGTTGAAGGCACTCTTCGCCGTAAACCGTGACATCATGATCCGCACATTGCTGCTCACAGGCTCCTTTCTCATCATGGCGCGCATCGGTGCGGATCTGGGCACCGTGACGCTGGCCGCCAATGGCATCCTCATGAACTTCTTCATGGTGATCGCCTTTTTCCTCGACGGCATGGCCGCGGCGGCCGAGCAGATCTGTGGACGCTCGCTCGGGGCGGGAGACCGTCAGGCCTTCCGCGATGCCGTGCGGCTGACCCTTATCTGGTCGCTGGGGCTTTCGGCGCTCCTGGCCGTCGCGAACATGCTCGCGGGTCAGCAGGTGATCGCTTTCCTGACCAGCGCGGCCGATGTGCGTGCGGAAGCGGGGCTCTATCTCTTCTGGATGGCGCTGACCGCCATGACCGGCGCGCTTGCCTTCCAGATGGACGGCGTCTTCATGGGGACTGCCTGGACGGCAGAGATGCGCAACATGATGATCGTCTCGTTCATTGTCTATCTCGTTGCCGCCTTCACGCTGCCGCCGCTGTTCGGCAATCACGGCCTCTGGGCCGCACTCAACATCTTCCTGCTGATGCGCGGCATCACGCTCGCCGCGATCCTGCCGGGCAAGACGCGCAAGATGTTTGGGTGATCTATCTCTTTGTTTTAGTGCAATTCCGGACGCGAAACCGGTTTCCACTTTCGCTGGATTTGCTCTAGCCGAGCGGCTGGCTTGCCCAGTGCGCGACACGGGCGTCCCGCAACTCGCGGATCGAGCCCAGCTTCTCCCGATCGCAAAGGGCTGACAGCCCTTTCACGATCCGTCTCGCCAGCTCCGGCCCCTCATAAACCATGCAGGAGTAGAGTTGCACGAGATCGGCCCCGGCGCGGATCTTTTCCGCTGCCGTTTCGGCCGACTCGACGCCGCCCGCGCCAATCAGCGGGAAGTCCTTGCCGACGCGCTGGCGCATCTTGGCAAGAACCGTAGTGGAAAGCGCAAAGAGCGGGCGGCCGGAAAGTCCGCCGGTCTCGCCGGCCTGGCGCTTGTCCGTCAGGCCGTTTCGCCCGATCGTCGTGTTCGACACGATCAGCCCGTCGAGGCCGCGGGCGAGCGAAACCTCGGCAATATCGTCCAGTCCGCCCTCGCTCATGTCGGGCGCGATCTTCAGAAACACCGGCACCTTTGCGCCGCCTGCTTTCACCACCTCTTCGTCGCGCGCGGCGAGCACGGCCGTCAGCAGCGCATCAAGGCTTTCGCGGTCCTGCAGGTTGCGCAGACCCGGCGTGTTGGGCGATGAGACATTGGCGGTGAAATAGCGCGCCACGGCATGGAAGCTGCGAATTCCCGCCACATAATCGGCAATGCGATCCTCGCTATCCTTGTTCGCCCCGATATTGACGCCGACCATGAGCGTTTTCGGCAGCCTGCTGAGACGTTCGAGCGCTGCTGCGTGGCCATCGTTGTTGAAGCCCATGCGATTGATGACCGCGCGATCGTCGACCAGACGGAACAGGCGCGGCTTCGGATTGCCGGCCTGCGGGCGCGGCGTCAGCGTGCCGACCTCGGCGAAGCCGAAGCCGAGACGCACCAGTTCTGCCGGCACGTCCGCATTCTTGTCGTAGCCCGCGGCCATGCCGAGCGGATTGTCGAAAGTCAGCCCTGCGATTGTCTGCTTCAGCCGCGCATCCGGCAACGTGCGGCAGGCGGGCATCAGGCCCGTCTTCAGGGCGGCAATCGAAAGCCCGTGTGCCGTTTCCGGATCGAGGGTGAAAAGTGCCTGCTGGCCGAGACGGGAAAGAAAGCTCATGCCACGAACTCCGGAAAGACATGCTGGCCATCCGCGCCGACGGGCAACGGCTTTGCCCAGATCACGGCCGAAAGCGGCAGCGGACCATAGAGATGCGGGAAGAGCGCATTGTCGCGTGAAGGCTCGAAGACCAGTGCTGCACCGAGTTTGGCAGTATCGACCGCCACCAGCATCAGCCCGGTCTGACCTGCGAAATAAAGCTCCGCGGTCTTCACCGACTGCGTTGCCGTTGACAGATGAATGAACCCATCGGTCAGATCGATGCCCGCACCCTCAAAAACACCCTTTGCGGCGGCTGCCTGCCATATTTCAGAGGAGACGATCTTGTAGACTGCTTTTTCCATGGGACAATTCCGCGGGCTTGGGTTCCTTGTGACCCTCTTGGCGCGAAGCCGGCCGCAAACGCAAGGGGGAGTTTGACATGAGCAGACGTTTTTTGCTGGCAGGCCTTTTGACGCTTTCACCGTTCATCGCGCTTGCCGACGACACACAGACAACCCGTTATCAGTTGCAGCCGGTGGATGGGGGCGTGGTACGGCTCGACACGGTGACCGGCGAGATGATGCTGTGCAAGCCCGATGCCGGAAAGCTTGTCTGCTCCGGGGAAAACCAGGCGCAGCCCGCCGACGGATCGGCCGTTTCCGATATGGCCGCACTCAAGGCCCGTGTCGACGCCCTGGAACGCCAGGTTGCTGGCAAGAGCAAGGCGGCCGACCTTCCGAGCGACGCCGAGGTTGATCGCAGCCTCTCGATCATGGAGAAATTCATGCGCCGCTTCATGGGGATCGCCAAGGACCTCGATCAGCAAAACCAGGGCGGCAATGCTCTTCCGCAAAAGACCTGAACGTGTATATAATGAAGCTAAAACAAGTGGCGCGCCGGGGAGAGAGCGGCTGGACCACATGAAAATATGACCCGGGAGGGGTTGGGAATGACGTCAGCCTTGACGATCTTGATTGCGGATGACCATCCGCTTTTTCGCGGCGCGCTTCGCCAGGCGGTTTGCGGTATGCAGCCAGTGCCGCAGATTCTCGAGGCCGGCGACTTTGAGAGCGCACGCAGGACGGCAGCCGAAAATCTCGATATCGACATGCTGCTGCTCGATCTCACCATGCCCGGCATGAACGGATTGACGGGGCTCATGTCGCTCCGCGCCGAGTTTCCGGGCCTCGCCATCGTCGTCTGTTCTGCGAGCGAAGACCAGCAGACCATGCGCCGGGTCTTCGAACTCGGCGCCTCCGGCTTCATCCCGAAATCCTCCGGCGCCGATCAGATCCGCGAGGCTGTGCGCAAGGTTGCCGAGGGCGCCATAGCCGAACCCGAAGGCTACGATCCGCGTGGCGGTGAAACAGATGCCGATGTCAGCGACCTCCTGAGCCGGCTACAGACGCTCACGCCCCAGCAGGTGCGCGTCCTCAACATGCTCTCCGAAGGACTTCTCAACAAGCAAATCGCCTATGAACTCGGCGTTTCGGAGGCCACGATAAAGGCCCATGTCTCGGCTGTTCTCCTGAAACTCAATGTCGACAGCCGCACCCAGGCGGTCATCCAGCTCTCGAAGCTTGGGCAATTGCAGCCTGTCTGACAAATTGCGCCCCCGGAATGGGATTTTATTCCTCATTCGCTTTACTCATACGCGCGGATTGGCTAATGTCGCGGCAAGGTTTGTGAACGCCTTGCGGCCCTGGCGTGGCTGACGCGCCGCCGGCCCGATTTCGAAACGGCATGACCTATGATTTCACACGACGCGATCTGGGGCGCGATCGACGCCCTGGCTGAAAAATACGATCTGTCTGCATCCGGCCTGGCGCGCAAGGCGGGGCTGGATCCGACGTCGTTCAACAAGTCGAAACGCCTCAGCCCGGACGGCCGGCTGCGCTGGCCTTCGACGGAATCGCTCTCCAAGGTACTGGAGGCCACGGGTGCGACGCTTGACGAATTCATGGGCCTCCTGAACCCGGCAGGTGGCCTCAATGGAATGCCGACCGGCCAGTTCCCGCCGCAGCAGTCGGCCATTCCGCTTTTGGGCTTCGCGCAGGCGGGTGCCGGCGGCTTTTTCGATGATGGCGGTTTTCCGGCGGGGCAGGGCTGGGATGTGGTGGACTTTCCGGCCGCGCCGGATCGCAAGGCCGGCTGCTACGCGCTCGAGGTTCAGGGTGAGAGCATGATGCCGCTTTATCGCGACGGCGACGTGCTGATCGTCGAGCCCGGCGCGCAGGTGCGCCGGGGCGACCGCGTGGTCGTCAAGACCCGGGAGGGCGAGGTCATGGCCAAGGTCCTGCAGCGCCAGACGTCGCGCAATATCGAACTCATGTCCCTTAATCCCGATCATCCCAACCGCAGCTTCGATCTTTCGGAGATCGAATGGGTGGCACGGATCATCTGGGCCAGCCAGTAGGAAAATTTGCCTTGCGCTTCCTCTTCCTCGCGCTTCTGATGATCGCCGGCATTCTCGGTGTGGTGGTTCTCATGCAGAAGGGGCAGGCGCGCATCGTTGCGGAAACTGCGCCGCAGACCACGGCCACGGTCGAGGTGAAGGCGCAGCAGCCGCGAGATTTGCCGTCTCCGGCCACACCACCCGCGATGGAGAGCTTGCAGAAGGCGCCGGCCGCCATGCCGGCTCCCGCGCAAGTCGCTCCATCCGCACCGGGCGCGAAGCTCCCCTCGAAGTCCGCAGAACCTCCCTCACCAGCCTTTCAGGTGATCGCGAAGCCGGCCGTGACCGCCGTGGGGATACTTCAGACAACGCGCGGCCGTGTGACGCTTAGGGATATCGTGCTGCTGGAGCCGGTGACGATGTGCGGGACGGGGCAGTCTGCCTGGCCCTGCGGCCAATGGGCACTTACGCAGCTCCGCCGCTTCCTGCGTGGCCGCTCGGTGACCTGCGACATCGTCGATCCCGCATGGCAGGGCGACGTGAAGGCGCGCTGCCTGCTCGGCAAGGAGGATGTCGGCGCCTGGCTGGTCCAGAACGGCTGGGCGCAGGCGGCGCCCGGTTCGGCCTACGAGGCGGCGGGCAAGGCGGCTGAAATCGGAAAGCGGGGCATTTTCGGCTCGGATCCGCGTCGCCCATGACCTTTGACAAGGAGCTTCCGCTTGCCGAAGCCCGCGGGAAATCCTACACAAACAGCCGAAGCATGACACGGAGGCGGATGGCCGATCCGCGCCCGCTCCATTCGACAAGAGGACTTGATGGCCAAGAAGATTACCACTCACGAAGCCCTGATCTACGGCATGATCCTGGTTTCCGCCTCCGACAGCAACATGACCGACGCCGAAATGGCGCGCATCGGCCGGCTCACCCATTTCCTGCCCGTCTTCAAGGGCTTCGATGAAGAATCGCTGATCGGGGTTGCGCGTGACTGCACCGCGCTGCTGCAATTGCCGGAAGGGCTCGACATCGTCCTTGAGGTCATTCGCGATGCGCTGCCGCACAAGCTCTACGACACGGCCTATGCGCTCTGCGTCGAAATCGCCGCCGCCGATCTGGCGGTTGCGCCGGAGGAGCTGCGCGTGCTCGCCCTCATCCGCGACCGCCTCGGTCTCGATAAGTTGACCTGCGCTGCTATCGAACGCGGCGCGATCGCCCGCTTCCGCACGGCCTGACGGGCACGATCGGCGAGGAGGGAGACGCCGATGGAGACGCCTTCAGAAACGTCCGGCGATCCGCATCCCTCCGGCGCCGGCCTGCTTCCGGCCGCATTCCGTCGCTGGTTTGCCGACAAGGGCTGGCAGCCGCGCCGTCACCAGATGGCGCTCCTGGAAAAGGCGCGCGCCGGCCAATCCGTCCTGCTGATCGCCCCGACCGGCGCGGGCAAGACGCTCGCCGGCTTCATGCCTTCGCTCACTGAATTGGCGGAGCGTGGGCGCAAGAAGCCGGGCACCGTGTTCCAGGGCGTCCACACGCTTTATATCTCGCCGCTGAAAGCCCTTGCCGTCGATATTGAGCGCAATCTCATGAAGCCTGTCGGCGAGATGGGGCTGCCCGTCACCATAGAGACCCGCACGGGCGACACGCCGCAGGGCAAGCGTCAGCGCCAGAAACTCGCGCCGCCCGACATTCTCCTGACCACGCCCGAGCAGTTGGCACTGCTGATCGCCAATGGAGAGGCCGAGCGCTTCTTCGGCGATCTGCGCTATGTCGTCTTCGACGAATTGCATTCGCTGGTGACCTCCAAGCGTGGCCATCTCCTGTCGCTCGGGCTGGCGCGGCTGCGCCGGCTCGCGCCGAACATGCAGGCGATCGGCCTGTCCGCGACGGTCGCGGATCCTCTCGATTTGCGCAAATGGCTCGTTGCACAGAAGGAAGGTGACGAGGAGGCCGCTGCCGATATCGTGGTCGCCCCCGGCGGCGCACGCCCGCTGATCACCATTCTGGAAAGCGAGGACCGCATCCCCTGGTCCGGCCATGCGGCGGGTTACGCGATCCCGGCGGTCTATGAGGAAATCAAGGCACACAAGACGACACTGATCTTCGTCAACACGCGCTCCCAGGCGGAACGGGTCTTTCAGGAACTTTGGACCGTCAACGATGACAGCCTGCCGATTGCGCTTCATCACGGTTCGCTGGATGCCGGCCAGCGCCGCAAGGTGGAAGCGGCCATGGCGGAAAACAGGTTGCGGGCCGTCGTGGCCACCTCCACGCTCGATCTCGGCATAGACTGGGGCGATGTCGATCTCGTCATTCATGTCGGGGCACCGAAGGGCGCGAGCCGGCTCGCGCAGCGCATCGGCCGCGCCAATCACCGCATGGACGAACCGAGCCGCGCCATTCTGGTCCCCGCCAACCGTTTCGAGGTGCTGGAATGCCAGGCGGCCCTTGATGCGAACTATATCAATGCGCAGGACACCCCGCCCTCCGGCGATGGCGCGCTGGATGTCCTGGCTCAGCATGTTCTCGGCATGGCCTGCGCTGCGCCTTTTTCCGGCGATGATCTCTATGCCGAGGTGCGTTCGGCGCTGCCCTATGCGGACCTTCCACGCGAGACCTTCGACCGTGTACTCGATTTTGCTGCCACCGGCGGTTATGCGCTGAAAAGCTATGACCGCTACGCCAAGATCAGGCAGCGTCCGGACGGGCTCTGGCGCGTCTCCAACCCGCAAACGGCGCAGCAATACCGGCTGAATGTCGGCACCATCGTCGAAAGTCCCATGCTGAATGTGCGTATGGTGAGAAAGAACAAGCTCGGTTCGCTCGGGCGCGGCGGGCCGGTGCTCGGCAAGATCGAGGAATATTTTCTCGAAAGCCTGACACAGGGCGACACGTTCCTGTTCAGCGGCAAGGTGCTCCGCTTCGAAGGCATCCGCGAGAACGAGGCGCTGGCAAGCCAGGCGTTCTCTATGGATCCGAAAGTTCCGGCCTATGCCGGCGGCAAGTTTCCGCTGTCCACCTATCTGGCGGAGGGCGTGCGCGGGCTGCTGGCCGACCGGAGTGAATGGCATCGGCTACCGGACCAGGTGCGAGACTGGCTGGAAATCCAGCACGAGGTCTCCGTGTTGCCGCGCCGCGGCGAGATGCTGATCGAGACCTTCCCGCGCGGCTCCCGCTTCTTCATGGTGGCCTATCCTTTCGAAGGGCGGCTGGCGCATCAGACGCTCGGCATGCTGCTCACCCGCCGGCTCGACCGCATGGGCGCCCGCCCGCTTGGCTTTGTGGCCACCGACTATTCGCTCGGCATATGGGGTCTGGACGACATGGGCGACCTGATCGCCAAACGGAAGCTCGACCTTCAGGCGCTGTTCGACGAGGACATGCTGGGCGACGATCTCGAGGCGTGGCTCGACGAGAGCTATCTGCTCAAGCGCACCTTCCGCAATTGCGCCGTCATTGCCGGCTTGATCGAACGCCGCCACCCCGGCCAGGAAAAGACCGGGCGTCAGGTCACGGTCTCCGCCGATCTGATTTATGACGTATTGCGTAGTCATGAACCGGACCACATTCTCCTGCAGGCGACGCGGCAGGAAGCCGCAGCCGGGCTTTTGGACATTCAGCGCCTTGGCGCTATGCTGACACGAATCAGGGGCCATATCCTGCATCGTCCGCTCGACAGGGTCTCGCCGCTTGCCGTGCCCATCCTGCTTGAGATCGGCAAGGAGTCGGTGGCGGGCAACGCGTCGGAAAGTCTGCTGGCGGAAGCCGCCGAAGATCTGATCCGCGATGCAATGCAGGGCTGACGGGCAGTTAGTTAAGGAACGGAATTGGCAAGGCTGGCACTCGCAGGCATGGGGGATGAGGAGATTGGGGCTTCGGTGACGACGGTCGCCGGCGTCGAATTCGTTTGTGATCCCATGGGCGCGCTTTATTGCGAGGCGGATGGCCTGCTGGTCGTTTCCGACCTGCATCTGGAAAAGGGCGCGGCCTTTGCACGGCGCGGACAATTGCTGCCGCCCTATGACACGCACGCCACGCTGAAGATCCTCGCCCGCGTCATGGACCGCTACCGTCCGAAGCTGGTCGTCTCGCTCGGGGACAATTTCCACGACCGGGTCGGCTCGGCACTGATGCCGGACGATTGCCGGACGCTGATCGTGGAGATGGCGAGAGGCCGGGACTGGATCTGGATCACCGGCAATCACGATCCGGATGGTGTCAGCGGGCTCCCCGGCACGGTCGCCGAAAGCCTCGCCTTTGCCGCGATCACCTTCCGCCACGAGCCGGCCAAGGCTGCGGCAAAAGGGGAGATCGCCGGTCATCTGCATCCGGCCGCCACATTGCGCCGCCGCGAAAAATCCGTTCGCCGTCCCTGCTTCGCCACTGATGGCGATCGCCTCATCATGCCCTCCTTCGGCGTCATGACCGGCGGACTGGACCTTGCCCATGCCGCATTCCGAGGCCTCTTCGACCGCACGCGCCTGATCGCCCACATGATTGGCAAGGAGCGCGTCTATCCGGTGAGCTATCTCGGCCTGAAAGGCTGAACTCAGTCCTTCCGGAAGATTACCGATCCAGCCCAGCCGATGGTCAGCGCGATGATGACGGCGGAAAGGCCGTAGAAGAAGGCATTGTTGTAGGCGGCTTCCGTCAGCGATTGCTCGATCCCGGTCTTGACGACGCGCAAGGGCAATTTTGTCTCCATGAGAAAATCGCCGCTCTTGAACAGATAGGCATGAACCATGTGCACGCCATTGGGTACGTCGGCGGGCAGTTTCAGCGTTGCGCGGAAGAGGCTCGGACTGACGAAGCGAATGCCGCCCGGATTGGACTGGTAGAGCCCGCTATCGAGCATCTGCCGCCGGAAGGCCTTGCGGAAATCGTCAAGCACGCCGATGTCGCCGAAATAGTTGGCGGCGAAGAGCCTGATATGGTCGATGCCGACATTGAGCGAAGCCAGTTCCTGCTGCGTTGTAATGTCCTTGATGACGCGTGTGCTGGTCATCGAATAGGATTGCGGCACGGCAGAAAAGGTCATTTGCTCCGTGTTGATCCAGATGCCGAAGACACGTTCCTTGCGGCGGATCGTCTTGTCGACCCGCGGGCCTTCCAGCGTGACGATGATGTCATACTGGCCGATCTGCTGGAGGTAGTCGTCGACATTGGTCAGCGTGCCGAAGATGGTCAGGTCTGCTCCGGTGAAATCCGAGGTGATCGCGATCTCGTTCGTCGACATCCCGATCTCAATGCCTTCCGGCGGGCGTACCTTGTCATTGGCCCGTTCTGCCGCAAGTGCGCCGGTGGAAAGCAGCAGGGTGAGGGCGACAAGCAGCGCGCACAACGGGCGCGTGACAGGCAGGCAGCTCATGCATGGCCCCCGGTCACGATCGAGTAGATGTCCTTCGGCGTGAGCACCAGGTCGACGGCGAGGCGCACCCCGACAGCGAGAACCAGCAGCGCCAGAAGCGCGCGCAACTGCTCGGCCCGCAATCTCTGTCCGACGCGAACGCCATATTGCGCGCCGACGACACCGGCGATCATCAATTGCAGGGCCAGGATGATGTCGACGGTGTGGTTCAGCGTTGCCTGGATCATCGTCGTATAGGCGGTCACGAAAACGATCTGGAAGAGCGACGTCCCGATGACGACGCCGGTCGGCACGCGCAGGAAGTAGATCATGGCAGGGACCATGATGAAACCGCCGCCGATGCCCATGACCGAGGTCAGCACACCGAGCGAGAAGCCGAGGGCAATCACCGGCAGCACGCTCAAATAGATCTTGGACTTCTTGAACCGCATCTTGAAGGGCAGGCGGTGCACCCAGTTGTGCTGGCCTGGCTTGTTGAGCGACACCGCCTTGTTCTTGGCTATGCGGCGCAGTGCCCGCAGGCTCTCGATGAGCATCAGTGATCCGACCGTGCCCAGCAGCAGAACGTAGGCGAGCGAAATGAAGAGGTCGAGCAGGCCGAGGCTGCGCAGGAGAGCGAAGACGCCAATGCCGGCCGTGGAACCGGCAAGGCCGCTCACCAGCAGCAGCGTGCCAAGCTTGAGATCGAGCGTGCCCCGACGGAAGTGGCTGATCGCGCCGGAAACGGAAGATGCGACAACGAGGCAGGCGCCGGTCGCGACCGCAATCGGGGGCGGCACGTTGTAGAAGATGAGGAGCGGGGTGATGAGAAATCCGCCGCCGACGCCGAACATGCCGGAGAGGAAGCCCACGGCCGCACCCATCCCGAGGATGACCAGGATGTTCACGGACATTTCGGCGATGGGCAGATAAATCGTCACCGATAGGCCTCGGACTTCAACTCGCAAGACATTGGAGGCACCATGAATAACCTGCTTCCCGTGAACATTTCATTTCCGCGGGGCCTTCCCTGCCGCAGGATACGAGCGGGGAGGGAGGAGAGACCCGGAGCACAAGGCACGACGTTCGGTTCGCGCCTCGATCAAGCCCAACCCGCCAAAACGAAATGACACCCTTGCGCCCGTGGCGAAGGGTGTCAATTCATTCCGCTGCAATTTGGGCGGCTCGCGCCCAATCCGATCATTTGCTGCGGGCGATCAGTTCCTTGACCAGCGCATCGTTGATGTCGCCAGTGGGCTGCTGGCCGACCGAAGACTGGAACTGCTTGATCGCGGCAACCGTCTTGGCACCCATGACGCCGTCCGGACGACCGACATCGAAGCCGTTCTTGTTCAGCATGGCCTGGATGTAGGTGATCGCCTTCTTCATGTCGACGCTGTTGGTCTTCTGCGCCTTGCCGGCCCATGCGTCGGGAAGGATCGTCGCGTTCGCCTTGTCGTCCGTTGCGGCCGGCTTCCAGCCGTCAACCTCGGCTTTGGCCTTGGTCAACTGGTCTGCGGAGAGAACCTTGCCGACCTCGTCGCGCTTCTGTGCGGCATCCACATCGCCATCCTTGGCGGCAATGCCGAACCACTTGTAGGACTGAACGAGATCCTGCGTGACGCCGCTGCCCTTGGCATAAAGGATCGCGAGGTTGAACTGGCTGTCGCGAACGCCGTGATTGGCGGCCTCGGTGAACCATTTCGCAGCGGAGGTGAAGTCCGGGGCGCCGAGCGTGCCCGTGGCGTAGAGAACGGCCAGATTGTGCATGGCGCTGATATTGCCGGCCTTTGCCGCAATCGAATAATGCTCGACAGCCTTGGCCGGGTCGATACCGACGCCGACGCCCTTTTCATAAAGGCTGCCGAGGCGATATTCGGCCGGCGCGAAGCCGAGCGACGCTGCCTTGCTGTACCAGGCAACGGAAGCCGCCGGGTTTGCCGCGACGCCGCGGCCGTCGAAAATGCGGTTGCCGACTTCGAAGATGGCGAGCGCGTCGCCGGAATTGGCGGCGTCGACAAGAGCCTGCGGCTCAACGCCCGTGGGAACGGTCAGTGCTGCAGCGGGGGGCGTTGCGGCTGGCGCAGCACCAGCGGTCGGCGTGGTGGTGGAGGCTTGCGGTGCCGCGGCTTCGGGCGTCGTTGCCACGGCTGCGGCGGGCGCGGCTGCGGAGGCCGCGGACGCTTCCGGTTGAGCCGCTGCGTTCGCCTCAGGCTGCGCAGCCTGGGCTGTGGGAGTGGGCTCCGGAGCGGTGGTTGTCGGCGCCGTTTCTCCTGCAGTGACCGGTCCGGTTGGCGCGGTGGTCACATCGCCGGCTGCCGGTGCGGATGCCTTTGCCTCGGCGGCCATCTTGTCAGCGGCGGCCTTGTCTGCCTCGGCCGCGTCTGTCGCTGCCTTCTCTGCGGCAGCCTTGGCGTCTGCCGCGGCCTTTTCAGCGGCGGTTGCATCGGCAGTCGGCGCAGGTTCGGTCACGGCTGCGGGCTGCGGCGCGTTCGGTGCGCTGAACATCGTCGTGACGAGCGGCCAGGACATGACAGCCAGCAGAACGAGACCGGTGCCCAGCAGAAGCGGGCGACGATATTTGCCGATGACGTTCGACGGACCCTCGGACGATTCCTCGTCCTTTTCAACCGGGCTGATTTCGGCTGCAGCGGCCTGCGCTGCGCGGCGTGCGACGGCGATGTAATCGCTGTTGTCGTCCTCGCGCGCCGTCACGCTGTCCTTGCGGGCCGGCCTGCCGTCCTGCGAGGCGCGAACCTTCTCGAGAATCTGGCGGATATCGGGTGCGCCGGAACCGGGTTCGAGCAACTGGTTGGCAATGTCCGGGCTGATGTCGTCGGCCGGGTCGATCGCCGGCGCTTCATTGAGCGTGCGGCGCGGCTCTTCCGACTTCTCGTCCTGCGGATTGGAACGAAAACGCTTGCCGATGGAGGACAGGAAACCCTTCAGCGGCTTCTCGCCACCACCGTCGCGGGTCGTCGTGGTCGTGTTGTCGAGGGCGATATCGTCATCGAACAGGTCGTCGTCGAAATCGCTGCTGAACATCTCCGTGTCGGTGCCAGTGCGAAGGCGCGGACGGCTTGCAACGGCGGCGGCGGACTTGGAAACGGCCGGTGCAGCGGCAGCAGCGGCGTCGGTCGATGCACCCAGCTTGTCGAGGCGTTCGGCGATCTGAACCAGGGTCTGCTGCAGTGTCTCGAACGTCTGCTGATTGCGGGCTTCGCCAGAGCGTGTCAGCTCTTCGAGAGCATGCAGATCCGAGGCGAGATCAGAAATCGTCGAGATGTCGGCCTGCGGCATGCTCGTGTTGCTGGGCTGGCCGGCAAAGTTGCGGACATAGGCTTCCAGCGCCGTCTCGGCAGCCTGACGGGCGGCCTCGACGATATATTCGTCGTTCGTCGACATGTAGTCTTCGAGCGCCGACATGCGGCTGGTCATCTGCGCGGAGTTGATGTCTTCGGCGACACGCGGTTCGCTGAGCAGCTTGGTGAGCGCCGCGATCTGTTCTTCCAGCGCGCCGAGGTCGGCGGCCGGATTGCCCTTGGCCTCCACGTTGCCGTCGATGCGGGCGGCGATGTCGTTCATGCGCTCTTCGAGCCAGGTGAGGATTTCCTCGCTCAGCCCGCCAGTTGCGCCGGCAATGTTCAGGCTGTCGATGCGGCTTGCGAGATCGTCGAAGCGGTCGACGAGATCGCTGCTGACGGTGCCGCGGGCCATGTCGTCGATCTTGCGCGAGATGTCGGAGACGATCGCGGTGAGGTCCTCGCCGGCCGGCGTCGCGCCGCCCTGCGCCAGAAGTGCAGCGAGTTCGTCGAAGCGGCGGTCGAGATGTTCGGTTGCCTGCAGCTTGGCAAGCTCTTCCATGCGGGCAGCAAGGCTTTCGATGCGCTCGGCGACCACGTTGTCGCGCTGCGGCAGGTTGACGGCGTCGATCTCCTCGACCAGCCGCGCGATGCGGGCTTCGAGCGAGCCGAAGCCGGCATCGCCCGTAAGATCGGCGGTGGCCTGTGCATTGGCGTCGATGGCGGCAACGATTTCGGCAAGACGTTCGTCCAGCGTGTGCATCTGGCTATTGAGGTCGCGGTCGGCGCTCGACATCTGCGACACCAGCATTTCGATGGCGTCGGCGAGACTTCCGATCTTGGTGTCGAGGCTGCGTGCCTGCGATTGTGCTTCCGTCTCGGCCATCTGCTGGCGCAGCGCTTCGAAATGCTCGACGATGACGGCCAGATCGTCCTGGCGGGCCATGCCGTTGATCATGGCGCGGATCGAATCGAGCTCGCCGCGCATGCTGTTGGCGACGGCATTTTCGGTCGCTTCACCGATAAATTCCATGCCCTCGGCAAGTCGCTGCAGGTCGGCATAGAGGTCCTGAGGGTAACCGTTTTCGGCAACGGTCGCGCCGATTTCCTTGATCTCGCCGCGCAGGTTGGCGATTTCCTGCGCGAAGCTGGCGGCCAGATCCTGCTTCAGGTCGTGGCGCAGCTTGGCAAGCGCTTCGGAAATGTCGAAAGCGGCATGTTCTGCGGACGGCTGGCGATAGTCGCTTGCTGCGCGATACTCGCTCGGCCGGAGGTCGCCGTTGCGCGGGGCGCTAATACCGGCGGAGACCGGAGCTGCCGGGGATCGCAGGCGCTCACGGATCTGGTCGGCCAGCGAAAGGTTTGCGGCGGCCGGCGGTGGCGGACGGTTGCGCGACAGAAGCTTCTGCCGGTCCAGGATTTCCGAAATCTGCGTCGAACGGGCTAGGCGACCGGCATCGTCAGGACGTGGCGAACGAAGCAGCGAGCTGCGCGCGTCTTCCACACGGCCTGCAGCCGACTCGTTCAGCGGAGCGGCCTGCGCACTTGCGGCCCGGTCTCCCTGACGAGGCGTATCGGATTTTGATCTGTTCATCATTCCACTCGCTTCAATTGCGTCTGGCGTTGATCCATTTCGGGCGCGGGAAATTCCCCAGCGCTGCCCGTCATGGCGAAACTGCGGATGTTTCCGGCTACGAAAGACCTAAAAAATCCCGGATCGGCGCAAATCACCTCGGTGCGATGATTACATTTGATGAGGCTGCGTTAACAGCCCGTTAACCGATGTCCAAAGATTAAAATTTCGTTTCGCGCAGAATCACCCGTGATACTTCGTTAACCATTTGCCTTGACGAGACTTGCGGCAAGCTGGAGCCGCAAAATTTTCGCGTCCCGCGATTTTGACGTTTACGCAAACGTCAAAATTTTGTATGAGAGTGGCAACGAAGACCAATGGAAGGCGAGGAGACTGCCATGCCCGTGTTCAAGGCCCCCGTACAAGACACCCTTTTCGTGCTCAACGACGTCCTCGGTATCGAGCGCTACTCGAATATGCCCGGTTTTGCCGATGTCGGCCCCGATCTTCTCGAAGCCATTACGGCCGAGGCCGCGAAGGTGGCCGAGGAAGTCATGTTCCCGGTCAATCTGTCGGGCGATCAGGAAGGATGCGTCCGCAGCGATGACGCAAGCGTGAAGGCTCCGAAGGGCTTCAAGGAGGCTTTCGATCAGTATTGTCAGGGTGGTTGGCTCGGTCTCTCCATGCCGGAAGAATTCGGCGGCCAAGGCCTGCCTTACACGCTGCACAGCGCCGTTTCCGAATATCTCATCTCCGCCAACATGGCGCTGATGATGTATCCGGGCCTGACGCAGGGCGCGATTGCCGCCATCCTGGAACATGGCTCGGATGCCCAGAAGCAGACCTATGTTCCAAACATGGTCGCCGGCACCTGGACCGGCACGATGAACCTCACCGAGCCCCATTGCGGCACCGACCTCGGCCTGCTGCGCACCAAGGCGGTCCCGCAGGCTGACCGGTCCTACAAGATTTCCGGCCAGAAGATCTTTATCTCCGCTGGCGAACACGACATGTCGGAGAACATCATCCATCTGGTTCTCGCCCGCATCGAAGGCGCGCCGGAAGGTACGAAGGGCATTTCGCTCTTTATCGTGCCGAAGTTCATGGTCAAGGACGACGGTTCGCTCGGCGCCCGCAACGGCGTGACCTGTGGCGCGCTCGAACACAAGATGGGCATTCACGGCAACGCCACCTGCGTCATGAACTACGATGACGCGACCGGCTTCCTGATCGGTGCGGAGAACAAGGGCCTTGCCGCCATGTTCGTCATGATGAACGAAGCTCGCCTCGGCGTCGGCCTGCAGGGCCTGTCGATGGGCGAAATCGCCTACCAGAATGCCGCGCAATATGCCCGCGAGCGTATCCAGGGCCGTTCGCTCTCCGGTCCGAAAGCGCCGAACCTCAAGGCCGACCCGATCATCGTGCACCCGGATATCCGCCGCGCGCTGATGACCATGCGCGCCTTCAACGAAGGCGGCCGCGCCTTTGCGCTGTGGACCGCGCTGCAGTCCGACATCGCGCATCGCTCCGACGACGCCAAGGCCCGCGAAACGGCCTCCGACCTTCTCGGCCTCATGACGCCGATCCTGAAGGGCGTGATGACCGACAAGGGCTTCGACCATGCCGTCATGGCGCAGCAGGTCTATGGTGGCCACGGCTATATCGAAGAGCATGGTATGAGCCAGTATGTGCGCGATGCCCGTATCGCCATGATCTATGAAGGCGCCAACGGCATCCAGGCGCTTGACCTCGTCGGCCGCAAGCTGCCGGCCAATGGCGGCCGCGCCGTCATGGCACTCTTCAACGAAATCGGCGCCTTCTGCGAGGAAAACCGTTCCAACGAGGCGCTTTCCGGCTTCACCAAGACGCTGAAAAAGGGGCTGAACGACCTGCAGGCGTCGACCATGTGGTTCATGCAGAACGCCATGGCCAAGCCCGACAATGCCGGTGCCGGTTCCTATGACTACATGCATATGTTCGGCATCGTCGTCATCGGCTACATGTGGGCCAAGATGGCAAAGGTCGCCCAGGATGAGCTTGCCGCTGGCAATTCTTCGCGCGAAGACTACCTTAAGAACAAGCTGATCACGGCGCGCTTCTACATGGACAAGGTCATGCCGGAAACCGCTCTGCGCAAGACCCGCATCGAGACCGGCGCAGACACGATGATGGAACTGGCCGCCGAGGCGTTCTGAGGTACAGCTTCTTGATAAGGTTCTGATGGGAGCGAACTGAAATGGCCACTAGAGCGGATATGGTTGATTGGGTTGTTGAGGCGCTGAAGTCCAACAGCGGAACCGGATCCATTCTCTATGTGGCCAAGTTCATTTGGGAGCATCATCAGGCTGACCTGAAGGACAGCGGCGACCTTTTCTACACTTGGCAATATGACATGCGCTGGGCTGCGACGTCGTTACGTCGACGCGGTCTTTTGATTGCGGCGGACGATGACCGTCGCGGCAAATGGACACTGAAATAAATGCCGAGCGCCGAGCCCAAGCGGCAGGCGCAGAAAATATACCTAAAGCGGGCCGCCATGGCCGATGATTGGGAGAAGACATCATGACCGAAGCCTTTATCTATGACACCGTGCGCACGCCGCGCGGTCGCGGCAAGAAGGACGGCGCGCTGCACGAAGTGCCGACCCCCCGTCTCGCTGCGCTCACGCTGGAAGCTATCCGCGACCGCAACGGCCTCGACACATCCACTGTCGATGACATCATCTTCGGTTGCGTCGACCCGGTCATGGAAGCCGGCGCGGTCATTCCGCGTTCTGCCGCCTTCGAAGCCGGCTATGATTTCAAGGCGCCGGGCGTCCAGATCTCGCGCTTCTGCGCCTCCGGTCTCGATGCCGTGAACCTCGCTGCCTCCAAGATCGCCTTCGGTGCTGACGACATCGTCATTGCCGGCGGCGTCGAGAGCATGTCGCGCGTCGGGATGGGCATGGCAGGCGGTTCCTGGCCAGTCGATCCTTCCGTTGCCTTCCCCGGCTATTTCATGCCGCAGGGTGTCTCCGCCGACCTGATCGCCACCAAGTATGGCTTCTCCCGCGAAGACGTCGACGCCTATGCCGTCGAGAGCCAGAAGCGTGCCGCCAACTCCTGGGAAAAGGGCTATTTCGATAAGTCCGTCATCGCCGTGAAGGACATCAACGGCCTGACGATCCTCGCCAAGGACGAGCATATGCGTCCCGACACGACGATGCAGTCGCTCGGTTCGCTGAACCCCTCCTTCCAGATGCCGGGTGAAATGGGCGGCTTCGAAGCCGTAGGCCTCCATGCGCATCCCGATGTCGAGCGCATCAATTATGTCCACCATGCCGGGAACTCCTCCGGTATCGTCGATGGCGCTGCCGCCGTTCTCCTCGGCTCCAAGGCCGGTGGCGAGGCGATGGGCCTGAAGCCCCGCGCCCGCATCCGCGCCTTCGCCAATATCGGCTCCGAACCGGCGCTCATGCTGACCGGACCGGTCGACGTCACCGAAAAGCTCCTGAAGCGCGCCGGCATGACGATCGGCGATATCGATCTCTTCGAGTTGAACGAGGCGTTTGCCGCCGTCGTCCTGCGCTACATGCAGGCTTTCGACATTTCGCATGACAAGATCAACGTCACGGGCGGCGCGATTGCGCTTGGCCATCCGCTCGGCGCGACCGGCGCGATGATCCTCGGCCAGGCGCTGGACGAAATGGAACGCCGCGATCTGAACACCGCGCTCGTCACGCTCTGCATCGGTGCGGGCATGGGCACGGCCACGGTCATCGAGCGCGTCTAAGGTTTGGGAGAGAGAAGAATGTCTTACGTAAACTTCAAGGTCGAAACCGACGCCGACGGCATTGCGCTCGTCACCTGGGACATGCCCGGCAAGTCGATGAACGTCTTCACGGTCGAAGTGATGGACGAACTCGACAAGATCGTTGACGCAACGGTCGCGGACGAAAAGGTCAAGGGCGTCGTCTTTACCTCCGGCAAGAACGCCTTTTCCGGCGGTGCGGATCTGACCATGCTCAAGGGCATGTTCGAGACCATCGAGCGCGAGCGCGCGGCCGATCCGGCCGGTGCTGCCCAGAAGCTCTTCGATGCTGCCGGCCGTATGACCTGGCTCTATCGCAAGATCGAAACCAACGGCAAGCCGTGGGTCTCGGCCATCAACGGCACCTGCATGGGCGGCGCGACGGAACTGTCGCTCGCCTGCCACGCCCGCGTGGCGTCCAACTCCCCGTCGGTCAAGATCGGCCTGCCGGAAGTCAAGGTCGGCATTTTCCCCGGTGCCGGCGGCACGCAGCGCCTGCCGCGCCTGATCAATGCGCAGGATGCGCTTCAGGCGATGACGACGGGCTCGTCCTTCTCGGCATCCCGCGCCAAGGCCCTTGGCCTCGTCGCCGAAGTCGTCGAGCCGGAAAACCTCGTCTCGGCCGCCAAGGAACTGCTCAAGAAGGGCGTCGATCCGGTCGCGCCTTGGGACAAGAAGGGCTTCAAGGCTCCGGGCGGCGCCGTCTGGACGCCGAACGGCATCCAGCTTTTCTCCGCCGCCAACGGCATTCTGCGCCGCGAGACGGCCGGCAACTATCCGGCAGCGCTCGCCATCGTGAAATGCGTCTATGAAGGTCTCCAGGTTCCGATCGATACGGGCCTGCGCATCGAGCAGCGCTATTTCACCAATATCCTGCAGACCACCGAAGCCTTCTCGATGATCCGCTCGCTGTTCGTTTCGCTTCAGGAACTGAACAAGGGCGCCCGCCGTCCGGCCGGCGTTGAAAAGAGCGAGATCAAGAAGGTCGGCATCGTCGGCGCAGGCTTCATGGGCGCCTCCATCGGCTATGTGACCGCTGCCGCCGGCATCCAGGTCGTGCTGATCGACCGCGATATCGAAGCCGCGACCAAGGGCAAGGCCACCTCAGAGGGTCTCGTCACCGAGGCCCAAAAGAAGGGCAAGCTCACCAAGGAAGCCGGCGAGGCGCTTCTGGCGCTCATCACGCCAACGGCCGATTATGCCGATATCGCCGATTGCGACCTCGTCATCGAGGCCGTGTTCGAGGATCGCGGCATCAAGAAGACCGTGACCGAACAGGTCGAGGCTGTGCTGAAGCCCGGTGCGATCTTCGCCTCCAACACCTCGACGCTGCCGATCACCGGCCTTGCCGAAAACTCCAAGCGCCCGGAACAGTTCATCGGCATCCACTTCTTCTCGCCGGTGCACAAGATGATGCTGACGGAAGTCATCATGGGCGAAAAGACTGGCGACAAGGCGCTGGCCGTCGCGCTTGACTACGTCGCCGCCATCAAGAAGACGCCGATCGTCGTCAACGACACGCGCGGCTTCTACGTGAACCGCTGCGTGCTGCGCTACATGAACGAAGCCTACAACATGCTCGTCGAGGGCGTGCCGGCCGTCATGATCGACAACGTCGCCAAGATGGCGGGCATGCCCGTTGGCCCGCTGGCGCTCAACGACGAGACCGCTGTCGACCTCTCCTACAAGATCATGAAGGCGATGATTGCCGATCTCGGCGAGAAGTCGGTCGATCCGCGCCACATGGCGCTGATCACTGAGATGGTCGAAAAGGAAGGCCGCCTCGGCCGCAAGGCCGGCAAGGGCTTCTACGACTATCCGCCGAAGCCGGCGAAGAAGTCCATGTGGCCCGGCCTCAAGGACCTGTTCCCGCAGCAGGATCCGGACAAGATCGATGTCACGACGATCAAGCAGCGTTTCCTCGTCACCATCGCTCTGGAGGCCGCCCGCACCATGGAAGAGGGCATCGTCACCGACCCGCGCGAAGCCGATATCGGCTCGATCCTGGGCTTCGGTTTTGCACCGTACACGGGCGGCGCGATCTCCTACATCGACGGCATGGGCGTGAAGAAATTTGTCGAACTGGCTGAAAAGCTTGCCGCGCAGTACGGCCCGCACTTCAAGCCCACGCCGCTTCTTCTCGAAATGGCGAAGACGGGCGACACGTTCTATGCCCGTTTCAACCCGTACGGCGAGAAAAAACAGGCGGCCTGAGCCTGAAAAAATTGCAAATCGCGTAAAAAAAGGCCGCCCAGAGCGGCCTTTTCCATGTCCAATTACGGTCTAAATGCGGCGGCGGACCCGCTGAATTCGTTGCGCGGATAAATAATTGTCGTGAAATTGTCATGTTTTAAAATATTGAAATAAAATAATTTTCTGGTGATTTGTGACAATTTGTAAGGGAACCGAAGTGGTTCGATTTCAAATTGCAAGGCCTCAGATTGGAAACAATACGTTTCCAATTTCTAGATTGAACCGTTCGGTTCGATCAACCATATGAGGTGGTGTAAGGCAACGATCTGAAGACGGCATTGAGCCACTCAGGCCTGAGCCTTCAACGGCCCCCGCCATTCAGTCGCGCACCGAGGAGTGCACGATTGAATAGCGGGAAACCAAAAACACCAACCCGCTCGCGGTGAACTCCCTCGTGGAACCGCATTTTGAAAATGGAGATTAAAATGAACAAGTTTGTTGCTTTCGCCGCTGCCGGCATCCTTTCGGTTTCTGCTCTGGTTTCGAGCCAGGCTCTTGCTGACAATGAAAACTCGGCTTTCGCCCAGATGGTCCGCGCCAACACCTATGGCACGACTGCTCCGGCTTCTGACAATGGTTCGGTCGGCTATGCCTACAAGCCGGGCTTCCTGGCCAAGGCTTCCCATTCGAGCAATGTGAGCATCCGCTATGCCAGCGAACTGCCGCTGGCTGAGAAGGCCTCGTTTCAAGACCGCGCCAAGAACGACTCCTCCGCAGTTCAGGCACTCCGCGCCGAAATCGCGCAGAATGCGGACGTCGTTCGTGGTCTTCAGGACCGTAACGTGAGCGTCCAGAACGTCATCGGTGCGATCCACGCTGCTGACGGTTCGACGACCTACATCATCCGCTAAAATACGGTCGGTTCAACCGAAACGACCCCTCAGCGCCCTCCGCGGTTCCACTGCCGCGGAGGGCGTTCGCGTTTGTAAACGCTCTGTTAACTTAATGATTCAATTCGGCAATTTCGGATTTGTGATGCCGATTGTGCACAATCCGTTTCCAATTTCCAGATTGAACTGTTCGGTTCGATGACCTATATCAATCCCTGTCAGGCAACGACATCGACCCGGTCAAGAACGCCGAAAGAAGTCGAAGCCTTTCACCAGTCCCCGCCATTCAGTCGCGTACTTGGTAGTGCGCGATTGAATAGCGGGAAACCAAAAACACCAACCCGCTTGCGGTGAACTCCCTCGTGGAACCGCATTTTGAAGATGGAGATTAAAATGAACAAGTTTGTTGCTTTCGCCGCTGCCGGCATCCTTTCGGTTTCTGCTCTGGTTTCGAGCCAGGCTCTTGCTGACAATGAAAACTCGGCTTTCGCCCAGATGGTCCGCGCCAACACCTATGGCACGACTGCTCCGGCTTCTGACAATGGTTCGGTCGGCTATGCCTACAAGCCGGGCTTCCTGGCCAAGGCTGCCCATTCGAGCAATGTCAGCATCCGCTATGCCAGCGAACTGCCGCTGGCTGAGAAGGCCTCGTTTCAAGACCGCGCCAAGAACGACTCCTCCGCAGTTCAGGCACTCCGCGCCGAAATCGCGCAGAATGCGGACGTCGTTCGTGGTCTTCAGGACCGTAATGTGAGCGTCCAGAACGTCATCGGTGCGATCCACGCTGCCGACGGTTCGACGACCTACATCATCCGCTAAAATACGGTCGGTTCAACCGAAACGACCCCTCAGCGCCCTCCGCGGTTCCACTGCCGCGGAGGGCGTTCGCGTGTGTCAGCACGCAATCACCGCGCCTGGCATGAATACATGCGCGATCCCTTGCCATGGCAGCCGCAGCTGATCGCCATTGATCGAATCCCTGGAGCAAACCCATGAATCGATTTGCTATTTGTCTTTCGGACATCCAGCGGCGCTTCATACATCGGTCGCCCTTTTCAAGGCCCGAATTGTGCACAATACGTTTCCAATTACGTTATTGAACCGAGCGGTTCGATACCCCAGATAGGATGTGTAAGACGGAGACATGAAGCAAATGCTTCCCATCGGTCTCCACCAGGACACCCCGCCATTCAGTCACGTACTCGGTAGTGCGCGATTGAATGGCGGGAAATCAAATCACCGCGGAACCTTCTCATCTGGATGAAGTCCGCCCCTGTAGGAAGAATGGAGAATACAATGAACAAGTTTGCTGCTTTTGCCGCCGCCGGCGTCCTTTCCGTTTCGGCTCTGGTTTCCGGTCAGGCTTTCGCTGATAACGAAAACTCTGCTTTCAGGCAGATGATGCAGGCCAACATGTACGGCACTTCGGCTCCTGCTTCGCAGTCCGGTGAGGTCGGCTACGGTTACAATTCCGGCTTTCTGGCCAGGGCCTCGCACGACAACTCCGTCAGCATCCGCTACGTGAACGAATTGCCGCGCTCGGAGCGCCAGTCGTTCATCGACCGCGCAAACGGAAACCCGGCAGCCGTCCAGGCTCTGCAGGCTGATATCAGCAAGAACCCCTCCGTCCTGCGCGGTCTGCAGGAGCGCAATGTCAACGTCAACAATGTCATCGGTGCAAACACCGCGCTGGATGGTTCGACGACCTACATCATCCGCTAAGTAAGCGTTGACATGAAGTTGTCACAATGCCTCGCAGCTCTGCTGCGAGGCGCCTTACACAAGTTTTCCTGCGCCGTGTGAAATGAAAAGCTGGAAAATTTAGAAGTATTGCGAGCATATATCGCAACATTAAAATTTCGTAATGAAAAAATTATTGCCAGGAATTAATCAATATTTGAAATTATGGACGGAAATTAATGAATTTTGCCACGAACTAGTCTGATTGTGGCGCGTTAATAAGGCATGCGCTTCTGGTGGCGCAGTTAATTGGAACTTTAACGATTGAAGAAGTGGCGGCGTGCCGCCAACTTAATGGAGATGAAAATGAACAAGTTTACTGCTTTCGCTGCTGCCGGTGTCCTGGCTACTACGGCCCTCTTTTCGGTCCAGGCGTCGGCCGAAGACAACGAAAATTCGGCATTCGCGCAGATGATCGCGAGCAACATGAATACGTCGGCTCCGGCATCCGTCTCCGGCGCCCATGACGCCTACGGTTATGCATACAAGCCCGGCATGCTGACGCGCGTCTCTGCAAAGACGTCGGACGTCACCGTCTACCGTCTCGGCGAACTTTCGGACGCTCAGCGTTCGATGATCCGTGACCAGGCACAGGCAGAACCGGCTCGGGTCGCCGCTCTGCAGGAACACATCAAGGCCACTCCGGCGGAACGTCAGGCTCTGATAGCCGAGAACGTCCAGATCTCCAGCGTGATTGGCAAGATCAAGGCCGCTGACGGCTCCACCGCCTACGTGGTGCGTTGATAATCCTGCTCTGTGAATGACCCCAGAAGCCCTGCAGCATCCGCTGCGGGGCTTCTTGAGTCTGGTCAGTCCGCTGGGTTGTTTCTCCCATGCTGCAATGCGAATGTTTGCCGCATTGCCCGATCCGGGGCAAAAGGAGTATGCCGGAAGCACCTTTCCCTATGTTGAAACGCACGACCATGTCCCAGAAACCCAAAATGACGCCGCAGGAGGCACGCAAGGATCATCAAGAGATGCTGCGTTTCCTTGCCATCAACGCTGTCTTCGGCATTTTCATCGGCCTCCTGCTGACGGCGGCCCTTCTCTATTTCAACATTGGCGGCTTCTGGACCCGTGTCCAGCATGCCTCCATGCCGGCCATTGCCATTCTTCTCGTGGCGGCGCCGCTTTCGCTGCTCCTTGGAGGCGCATCCATGTCCACCGCGATCATGATGCTGCCGTATGAGAAGAAATACGAGGATTGATCATTCCGCAGCCGAGCGTGACACGGCTGCCATTCTTGCAAGATAGGCGCGTAGCGAAGCCGGCTTGACCGGCTTGTGCATGATCGTGATCGCATTCGCCTCCGCTTCGCCGCGAACTTCAGGCGTCCGGTCGGCTGTGACGAGCAGGGCGGGGATCGCGGCACCCAGGCGGTCCCTCACGCGCCGTACCGCCTCGATCCCTGTTCCGTCATCGAGGTGGTAATCCGCGATAATGATGCCGGGCCGCATCATTTGCATGCGGTCGAGCGCTTCCTCGGCGGAAAGGGCAGTCTCGACCTTGCAGCCCCAGCCCTGCAACAGCAGTGCCATGCCATCCAGGATTTTCCGTTCGTTGTCGATGCACAGGACCGAAAGACCGGTCAGTGCTGTCTGCCGGATATCGGCTGCCTCCGGGGCCGTTTCCGCTTGAACCTGCACAGGCTCAGACAGGGGAATGACGACACGAAAATCGGTCCCGTGGCCCTCGCGGCTCTTCAGTTCCACGGGATGCTCGAGTACGCGCGCGATGCGATCGACGATCGAAAGCCCGAGCCCCAGGCCGGAGGCCGCCCGTGCGCCTTCATCCAGCCGCACGAACTCCTGGAAGACTGTGGTGAATTTCGATTGGGGAATGCCGATGCCGGAGTCAACGACCTGGATCACCGCCGTTTCTCCGACACGCCGGGCCCCCACCAGAACCTTGCCGGAGGGCGTGTATTTGATGGCATTGGAAACCAGGTTTTGCACCAGACGCCGCAACAGGGTCGGATCGGAACGCACTGTGAGCTTGGTCGGCAGGACGCGGAGCTCGAGGCCCTTTTCGCGTGCAATGGGCTGGAAGTCGGTGGCGATGCGGCTGAGAAAATCGCCGAGCGGAACTGCCGAGAAGCGCGGTTTCATCGCCCCGGTATCCAGTCGGGAAATGTCCAGCACTGCACCAAGAATGGTTTCGACCGATTCGAGTGAGGAGTCGATATTGCGCACGATGTCCTGATCCGGGGCTCCCTCGAAACGCTCCACCAGTGTCGAGGAGTATAGCCGTGCGGCGTTCAGCGGCTGAAGAATGTCGTGGCCGGCAGCGGCGAAGAAGCGCGTCTTGCCGATATTCGCCTCTTCGGCCGCAGCCCGCGCAACGCCGAGTTCGCGGTTGACGCGGATGAGCTCGCCAGTGCGTGCGATCACGCGCTGTTCCAGCGTTTCGTTCGCCTGTTTCAGCGCCTTGTCCGCTTCGACCTGATGCGTGATGTCCGTGTAGGTCGTCACCATGCCTTTGCTGGGCATCGGATTGGAGCGCACCTCGATGATGCGGCCGCTTTTCAGGGCCAGCGAGAAGGGTTTGTCCAGCGTCTTGAAATCCGCCAGCATGTCGCCGCGCCCGGACGAGCTGACATCGCCTCTGTTCTCCAGGATCGACACGATATCGGAAAGCGGAAAGCCCACTTCGCCAACATGTTCGGGCAGGTCGAGCAGCTTGCGGAAGCGTCGGTTCCAGATCGTCAGGCCGTTCGACGTGTCGAAGACGGCAATCCCCTGGTCCATCTGCGAAAGCGCGGTGTGCAGCATGTCCTGATTGTATTGAAGGGCCTCGGACGCCTGGTCGAGCAGGCGCGCCGTTTCGGAAGAGGGCTCCTCCATCCGCTGCAGGAGCAGCGAGAAGACGAGCCGCGCCGAAGACGAGCCGATGGCGCTGGCGAGCAGTTGCTCGGAAAATTGCACCAGCCCCATATCCGCCGGCTGGTGGTCCACCAGCGCGAACCCGATCTGCCGCTCATGCGTCTTGAAGGAGCGTTGCATGCGCTCCTCGCCGAGATAGCGCGCCAGAACCGACTTGAGGTCGCCAACGGAAACCCGGGTCTTGCCCCCGCGCCACTGCGCGTTGCGACCGTCACCCGTCGACATGAAGACGCCGGCTTGGATGCGCTCCAGTGGCTTGGAGTGTCGCGTCAGCGAGCCGACCACGAACAGGAGCGTGTTCACCATCAGCGACAACAGCGTCGCGTTGACCAGGTTGTCGGCCGTGGGGCCGTCGAAGACCTCCGTGCCGGGGAAGAGAAACGCCAGAATCCGGCCGGCCAGCACATCGTTCTGCGACAGTCCGAAGCTTGGCAGGAACAGGAAATAGAGCCACATGAAAAAGCCGCCGGACATGCCGGCAATGGCGCCCCGCGCATTGGCCCGCGACCAGATCAGCCCGCCGAAGAGCGAGGGCGCGATCTGCGCCACCGCCGCGAAAGACAGGAGCCCGATGGACGCCAGCGCCGCCGCGCTATCCGTTGACGTATAATAGGCGTAGCTCGCCAGAAGCACGACGAAGATTGCGGTGCGGCGCACCCGCAGCAGGAATTTGGTGTAGTCGGTATTGTGGAGGCTCGGAGTGACCAGCCGCCGGCGCAGGATGACCGGCATGACGATATCGTTGGAGACCATGATGGCGAGCGCGACGGTCTCGACGATCACCATCGCGGTTGCTGCCGAAAAACCGCCTACAAGCGTAATGAGCGACACGGCATGCGCGCCCGCCTGAAGCGGCAGGTTGAGGATGTAGAGATCCGGATTGCCGGACTTGCCGAGCAGCAGAACACCGGCGATGGCGATCGGGATCACGAAAATGTTGATGGCGATCAGATAAACGGGAAAGAGCAGCCCCGCCATGCGCAATTCGCCCGCAGTGCGGTTCTCCACCACCGTCACGTGAAACTGGCGCGGCAGCATGATGATGGCGAAGGCCGAAAGCAGGACCAGCAGCAGCCAGCGCCCGAGTGAGGTCTGGTAATGCAGCGCGGCCGTCGCCTCGGCACTCGCCTCCGCCGCCTTGAACAGCGCTGTCGGACCCTCGAAGACGAAGAAGGTGATGAAAATGCCGGCCGTACAGAAGGCAACGAGTTTGACAACCGACTCCGTCGCAATGGCAAGGATCAACCCATCCTGGTGCTCCGTCGCATCGGTGTGCCGCGTGCCGAAAATCACGGCGAAGAAGGCGAGGAAGATCGTCACGAGAAGCGGCAGCGAGGCGAAGGAAAAGCCGCCATCCGTTCCGGCGAAAGCGCTTGTCCCGACCATGGCGGAAACGGAACTCGAAATCGCCTTGAGCTGCAGCGCGATATAGGGGATGGCGCCGATCAGCGAGATGAGAGCGACGAATGCCGCCACCGTCGGATTCTTGCCGTAACGCGCAGCAACGAAGTCGGCGGGCGAAACGATCTTCTCCGACTTCGCCAGCGTGATGATCCGACGAAGCAGCGGCAGGCCGAGCGTGAAGAGGAGAATGGGCCCGACATAGATCGCCGCAAATTCGATGCCACGTTGCGAGGCAAGTCCAACGCCGCCGAAGTAGGTCCAGGAAGTGCAGTAGATGGCCAGGCTGAGCGCATAGACAAGCGGTCGGCCCTTGGCCGTGCTTCTGCTCTTCGACATCCGGTCGCCGAAACTGGCCACGGCAAACAGGAGAAGCAGGTAGCCGATTGCCGCGGCGAAAACCACCCAGCCCGGCAGCATGGCCTGCATCCCCATTTTCCTTTGTCCTCCCTATCCCAGGGACGAGCATAGGTCATGCAAGGACAGATTTAAAGTCAGCCAAACGGCCAAGGGAGGAGGAAAGGGGGAACTTGTCCCCCGTCCCTTCGTTTCTGTCTTTCGGCACGAAAAGAATGTGTTACAGTTAATGGGCGGTAAGGTTAATCGATGGTTTCCAGGCCAGTAGCAGTTGGGGGAAAGATGTTAGACGAGTTCAAGGCGTTTATCGCGCGCGGCAATGTCATGGATCTGGCGGTCGGCGTGATCATCGGCGGTGCTTTCGGGAAAATCGTTTCGTCGCTTGTCGATGACATCATCATGCCGGTTATCGGCGCCGTCACCGGCGGCATCGACTTTTCGAACTATTTCATCCGTCTGAGTTCCGCCGTGACGGCGACGAACCTGGTCGAGGCGAAGAAGCAGGGCGCTGTGCTCGCCTATGGCAGTTTCATCACCGTCATTATCCAGTTCCTGATTCTCGCCTGGATCATCTTCCTGATGGTCAAGGGCATTAACAGCCTCCGCGCCAAGGAAGAGGCCAAGCCGACCACCCCGGCCGCCCCGCCGGCCGATATCGCGCTGCTCACGGAAATTCGCGATCTGTTGAAGAGCAGGGGGTAAAGGGCGCCTCATTCCGTCTCCCTCCTTGTGGGGGAGATGGCGACAGCCAGAAGGGGGCATTGCCGCAAGCACCGAGCAAGCGAACAAAAAGGCCCCACCCAACCCTGCCCGCAAGGGGTAGGGCGAGCAGGCGTCGTGCCACCCATCAACCCCGTTGATCGCCCTGCATAATTTATCATTGGGAAATCAACCCGAATTCCCTTTATTCTCCGCCCGCGTAACAGCCGGAGACCCCCATGCGCCTGATCGAGACCCTGAGCCCCCGTTCCGCCAACGCACCGGAAAGCGGCATCGTCGAGGTTTTCAACTACGGGCGCGGGCGCGAGGGGCTGATCCCGCTCTGGGCGGGCGAAGGTGATAGCCCGACGCCGGATTTCATCAGCCGGGCGGCGGCCGATGCGCTGGTCGCGGGCGAAACCTTCTACACCTGGCAGCGCGGCATTCCCGACCTCCGTCAGGCGCTCGCCAAGTATTATGCCCGCCATTTCGGCACGTCGCTGAGTTCCGAAAACTTCATCGTCACCGCGTCGGGCATGCACGCGATCAAGATCGCTGCCGAGATGATCGCAGCACCCGGCGACGAGATGATCTATCTGACGCCCTCCTGGCCGAATATTTCCGCAGCGCTGGAAGTTTCCGGCGCGATCGCCACCCCGCTGGAACTGGAATTTGCCGGCGGCGGGTGGAAGCTCGACCTCAACAAGTTGGAAAGTGCCATCGGCCCGAAGACACGCGGCATCTTCATCAACACGCCCTCCAATCCGACCGGCTGGACGGCAAGCCTGGATGATCTGCGCGCCATTCTCGACATCGCCCGGCGCAAGGGCCTCTGGATCATGGCCGACGAGATTTACGCGCATTTCTATTATGGCGGTGGCCGCGCGGCGTCCTTCCTCGATGTGATGCAGTCGGACGACCGCATCATTTTCGTCAATTCCTTCTCCAAGAACTGGTCGATGACCGGCTGGCGCGTCGGGTGGGTCGTCATCCCGGAAGAGCTGGGGCAGGTGACGGAAAACCTCATCCAATATTCGACCTCCGGCGTGGCGCAATTCATGCAGCGCGGCGCGACGGTTGCGTTGGAGGAGGGCGATCATGTCATCCGCGAAAACTTCGCCAAAGCCGCGAAAAGTCGCGACATTCTCTGCGATGCTCTGATTGCGACGAACCGTGTCGAGACGTTGAAACCGGACGGCGCATTTTACGCCTTCCTGAAGATCGACGGCGTGAAGG
This sequence comes from Ensifer adhaerens, assembly GCA_900215285.1. Lineage (NCBI taxonomy): Bacteria > Pseudomonadati > Pseudomonadota > Alphaproteobacteria > Hyphomicrobiales > Rhizobiaceae > Ensifer > Ensifer adhaerens. Next base: position 586,702 of record OCMG01000004.1, on the reverse strand, counting down.
ATAGTCGCCTGACAGCCCTCGACATTGTCGACAAGGCGCTGGTGGGGCTGGCGCCCGGCACCGCTTTCGGCCCCGGCGGCAGTGCCTTCATCCGCGCCTGCTTCCTGCGCGATCCGGCGCAGATGGAAGTCGCCGCCGACCGGCTTGCGAAATATATCGCAAGTCTTTGAAGGTGAATTGTTGCGGTGCACTGTTTCAATATTGCGCCGCTTTTAAGACTTTTGTCTTATCACTTAAGGACAATTGCGGATAATTGCCTCCCTGCTAGCATTTGATCCACGTTCCGGAGGAGGGACGTTGGGACACATCGTCTGGGAGGATTCCGATGTCTAAACTAATCATAAACCGCCGTGGTCTCTTGAAGGCCGGCGCGGTTGGCGGGGTGGCGCTGGCCACGCCGATGCATTTCATTCGCGGCGCATATGCTGCCGATATGTCGTGCAACATGCCGACCGGCGCAAATGTCGTCTTCGGCTTCAACGTGCCGCAGTCCGGCCCCTATGCGGACGAAGGTGCAGACGAACTGCGCGCCTACCAACTCGCCGTCAAGCACCTGAACGGCGAAGGCGACGGCGGCGCGCTGAAGACTTTCTCGTCCAAGGCCCTGAAGGGCAATGGCGTTCTCGGCAAGAAGGTGACCTTCGTCACCGGCGACACGCAGACCAAGTCGGATGCCGCCCGAGATGCGGCCAAGCGCATGATCGAGAAGGAAAAGGCGATCATGATCACCGGCGGTTCGTCCTCCGGCGTGGCCGTGGCCGTGCAGAGCCTTTGCCAGGACATGGGCATCATCTACATGTGCGCGCTGACGCACTCCAACGACACGACCGGCAAGGACCGCAAGCGCTACGGCTTCCGGCACTTCTTCAATGCCTATATGTCGGGCGTGGCGCTGGGCCCGGTTCTCGCCGAAGCCTATGGCAAGGACCGCAAGGCCTATCACCTGACCGCCGACTACACCTGGGGCTGGACTCAGGAAGAGTCCATGAAGAAGTCGACGGAAGCGCAGGGCTGGAGCACCGTCAACGCTGTGCGCACGCCGCTCGGCGCCGGCGACTTCTCTCAGTATCTCACCCCGGTTCTCAATTCCGGCGCTGACGTGCTGATCCTAAACCACTACGGCAAGGACATGGTGAACTCGCTGACCCAGGCCGTGCAGTTCGGCATGCGCGACAAGACCGTGAACGGCAAGAAGTTCGAAATCGTCGTGCCGCTCTTCTCCGAACTGATGGCGCAGGGCGCCGGCGATGCCATCAAGGGTATCTACGGCACGGCCAACTGGGACTGGAAGCTGGACAATGCCGGCACCAAGGCCTTCGTTCAGTCCTTCGGCAAGGAATATGGCGCACCGCCGTCGCAGGCTGCCCAGACGGCTTACGCGCAGGCCATCCTTTATGCCGATGCCTGCGAACGCGCCGGCACCTTCTTCGCGCCCGCCGTCATCAAGGCGCTGGAAGGCTTCGAGTTCGACGGCCTGGGCAACGGCAAGACCGTTTACCGCGCCGAAGACCACCAGTGCTTCAAGGACGTGCTGGTCGTGCAGGGTAAGGAAAAGCCGAAGGACAAGTATGACCTTCTTGAAGTCAAGAAGATCGTCGCTGCCAAGGACGTGACCTACGATTCCAAGCCGTGGGGCGGCGATCTCGGCCCTTACGATGCCAAGACCTGCGGCTGATCCCGCAGACAGGATCGGCGCGAAGGCAATCCTTCGCGCCGACCTTCGATAAGTGATGAAAAGACCGCGCGCGGATGCTTGGGGCATGCGAGCCGGCAACTGGTTTCAGTCAATGCGCCCGTGTCCTCCGTCGGTTGCTTCCGGCCACGGACCCGTGCGTCTTGCAACAAGGGTGACGGCAGATGGATGCGATAGTCCTGCAAATCTTGAACGGGCTGGACAAGGGCGGCGCCTATGCGCTGATTGCGCTTGGTCTGACGCTCGTCTTCGGCACGCTCGGCGTGGTGAACTTTGCGCATGGTGCGCTCTTCATGCTCGGCGCCTTTTGCGCCGTCACGTTCAACAAGCTCCTGACGCTGGAAAAGGTGACGGTCGACCCGACGCAGATGACCGCCTGGGGTTCGCCGATGGAGGTAAAGACTCCCTTGGTGGAGGCCTGGCTCGGCGGGTTCGGCAAGGTTCTGGTCAACTATTCCGTGCCGGTCTCGATCATCGTGGCCATTCCTGTCATGCTGCTCATTGGAATCGTCATGGAGCGCGGCCTGATCCGCCATTTCTACAAGCGCCCGCATGCCGACCAGATTCTCGTGACCTTCGGTCTGGCGATCGTGATCCAGGAAATCATCAAGCATTTCTACGGCGCAAATCCGATCCCGCAGGCCGCACCCGCCGCCTTTTCGGGCACCGCGCAGGTCGGCATGCTGCTCGGCTTGGGTGACGCGATCCCCTATCCGTGGTGGCGGCTCGTCTACCTCTTCTTCTCGCTGGCGACCATCGGCGTCGTCTTCGCCTTCCTGCAGTTCACCACCTACGGCATGGTGGTCCGCGCCGGCATGCGTGACCGCGAAACGGTCGGCCTGCTCGGCATCGACATCGAGCGCCGCTTTACCGTGGTCTTCGGCATTGCTGCCGTCGTCGCTGGCCTTGCCGGCGTCATGTACACGCCGATCCTGCCACCGGATTATCACATGGGCATGGACTTCCTGGTCCTCTCCTTCGTGGTCGTCGTGGTGGGCGGCATGGGGTCGCTCGGCGGCGCGGTCGCGGCTGGCTTCCTGCTCGGCATCCTGCAATCTTTCGCATCCATGAATGAAATCAAGAGCATCATCCCCGGCATCGACCAGATCATCATCTATCTCGTCGCCGTCGTCATCCTGTTGACGATGCCGCGCGGGCTGATGGGTCGCAAGGGCGTAATGGAGGACTGACCCATGTTCGGCAACCTTTCTAGACAAGACTGGGTCCTGTTCCTCGGCTTCTCTGCCGTGGTGCTTCTCGCCCCCATCCTCTTCCAGCCGATCGGCGCCGCCTATCCGGCGATCCTTCAGAAGTTCTGCATCTTCGGGCTCTTCGCCATCGGCTTCAACATCCTGTTCGGGTTGACGGGTTACCTTTCCTTCGGCCATGCCGCCTTTCTCGGCATCGGCTCCTATGCGGCGGTCTGGTCGTTCAAGCTCTTCACGATGAATGTGCTGCCGGCCATCGTCATGTCGGTCGTTTTCGCCGGCATCTTCGCCTTCGTGATCGGCTTCGTCAGCCTGCGCCGCTCGGGCATTTACTTCTCGATCCTGACGCTCGCCTTCGCCCAGATGAGCTACAACATGGCCTATTCCGTGCTGACGCCGCTGACCAACGGCGAAACGGGCCTGCAGTTGAGCCTGAAGGACCCGCGCATCATTGACGCCATGTTCATCACGCCCGGCGCCGGCCTGCCACGTTCCAACCTGTTTGGCGTGGAAGTCAGCGGCGGCGGCATGCCTGGCTTCTACTTCACGGCCGCCATGCTGATCATCGGCTTCTACATTTCCATGCGCATCTTCCGCTCGCCCTTCGGCCTGATGCTCAAGGCGATCAAGTCGAACCAGAACCGCATGCGCTACACGGGCTTCAACACACGCCCCTACCTGATGGCGGCCTTCGTCATCTCGGGCATCTATGCCGGTCTTGCAGGTTCGCTCATGGCCTCCGTCGATCCGCTCGCGGGTGCAGAGCGCATGCAGTGGACCGCCTCCGGCGAAGTGGTGCTCATGACCATTCTCGGCGGAGTCGGCACGCTGGTCGGCCCGGTCATCGGTGCCGCGGTCATCAAGTATTTCGAGAACATCTTCTCGGCCTTCAACGAGAATGCGCTGAACAACATCTTCAGCTTCATTCCCGAGACGCTGCGTGAACCGGTCGTCAAGCTGCTTTCGCTCTTCGTCGGCGAAGGCTGGAGCCTGACGCTTGGCCTCGTCTTCATGGCCATCGTCATCTTCCTGCCCGGCGGCATCATGGAAGGCGTGCGCCTCCTCACCTCGCTCTTCAAAAAGGGCGGCAATGGCAACAAACCGGCCGTCAGCGGCCAGACGCAACCGGCGGAGTGAGGCTCATGACTGCTAACCCCAAGTCGAACATCGTTCTCGACGTCTCCGGCGTCAACAAGAGCTTCGGCGGGCTTCGCGCGCTGACCAATGTCAATCTCCAGGTCGAGGAGGGCAAGGTCCACGCCATCATCGGTCCGAACGGGGCGGGCAAGTCGACATTGCTCAACGTCTGCATCGGCCGCATCCGGCCCGATAACGGCCATGTCGTCTTCAACGGCCAGACGCTCGACAGCCACCAGCCGCACGAGATCAACCAGCTCGGCGTGTCCCGCGTCTTCCAGACGCCGGAAATCTTCGCCGACCTGAACCTGCTCGAAAACGTCATGATCCCGGCCTTCGCCAAGCGGGACGGGGCTTTCACCTTCAATGCGATGAAGGCTGTTTCGTCGGAAAAGGAACTGCGCGAGGAAGCGGAAGAAATCCTGCACGATGTCGGTCTCTACGAGCGCCGCACCCATCTTGCAGGTTCGCTCTCGCGCGGCGACAAGCGCCGGCTTGAACTCGGCATGTGCCTGATCCAGAAGCCGAAGCTGCTGCTTCTCGACGAGCCGACCGCCGGCATGGCCCGCCACGACACCAACATGACCATCGAACTGCTCAAGCGCATCAAGGCGCGCGGCATGACCAAGGTCATCATCGAGCATGACATGCATGTCGTCTTCTCGTTGGCCGACAAGATCAGCGTGCTTGCGCAGGGCACGGTTATCGCAGAAGGTCTTCCGGAGGAGGTTCGGGGCAATCCGCGCGTCAAGGAAGCCTATCTTGGGGAGGCTCATTGATGAACGTGATGGCTCCAAAAATGGAATTCAGGGGAGAGATCGATACCGTGGTGAACCCGAGCGAAAAGGCGTTTTTCAGCGTCCGCGACATTCATGCCTGGTATGGCGAATCCTATATCGTCCAGGGTGTGTCCTTCGATGTGAACAAGGGCGAGGTCCTTTCCCTTCTCGGCCGTAACGGCGCCGGCAAGACCTCGACGCTGCGCACGCTGGCGCGCGCATCGAACCCGGTGCTCAAGAGCGGCGAAATCTGGCTCGATGGCCAGCCGGTCCACAAGATGAAGGCCTTTCAGGCCGCTCAGGCCGGCATTCAGCTCGTGCCCGAAGACCGCCGCATCATCGGCGGCCTGACGGTCGAAGAAAACCTGGTTCTCGCCCAGGTCTCCGGCCAGAAGGGCTGGACCATCGAGAAGATCTACGACCACTTCCCGCGGCTTGCCGAACGCCGCAACCAGGAAGCGGTCACCATGTCGGGCGGCGAACAGCAGATGCTGGCGGTCGCCCGCGCGCTGGCCAGAGACCTCAAGATCCTCTTCCTCGACGAGCCCTATGAAGGCCTTGCCCCGGTCATCGTCCACGAGATCGAAAAGATCGTCCACCAGATCCGCGACCTCGGCATCACCACGATCATCGTCGAGCAGAACGCGGTAGCGGCGCTGCGCCTCTCCGACCGTGCGGTCATCATGGATACGGGCGAGGTGGTGTTCAGCGGCACGGCGAAGGAAGTGCTGGAGAACGAGCAGCTGCGGCACGATTATCTGGCGATTTGAGAAGGTCGGCCGCGGATCGGCAGGCTTTTCTCGCGCTCCGACGCCCTCCGTTTCGCAGGCCCGCAAGCGGAACTCAGGCGGGGACGCGCCGCTGCAAACCGCAGTGCTGTCAAAATGCCGCGCGTAATGTGAGTTGACAAGGGCCACGGCGGTGCCCAAGTCTGCGATCATGGCTGCATCTTAGCCGGCCTTTCGAACGTGCAGGCAATCCTGGCTCTTCCTCGTTGTATGGGAAGAGCCGTGATTTCTGGCGAGGCAAAGACCGCATGGGCAGCAAGCTGGCCTTCTGATGGGAACCGCCAAATGTATTTAAGCAAGCTGAATTATTACAGCGATTTCGTCGTTTATCCGCTGTGTATCCTTGCGTTTGCGATCCTGGGACTTCTGCATGCCGGAGGTCGTGGCGCCGAGCTTTGGACACTCCTCTTCTCGGGTACAATTGTGGTCTGGACGCTTCTCGAGTATCTCCTCCACCGCTTTCTGTTCCATCATTTTCCCTATATTAAAGGCATGCACGAGAGACACCATGATGCAGAACGCGAGTTGCTGGGCACGCCAGTCTGGCTCAGCCTTCTCGCCCATCTGTTGATTGTTTTCGTCCCCGCTCTGCTTCTGTTTGATCTGAGAGTGGCAACAGCCATCTCTGCAGGAATCATGACCGGTTATCTCTGGTATGTCGTCACCCATCACGTAATCCATCACTGGCATGTGTCACATCGCGGGTATCTTTACAGGCTGAAACGCCGTCACGCGCTGCATCACCATGGCTCGGAGGGCTTCAATTTTGGTGTCACGACGGGCATATGGGACCGAATTTTCCGCACGGCGGCGCCCGAAAATCGTCCCGACAGTCAAATCTTGGCGTCTGAGCAACCCCTGAATTTCTGGAGACCCTAGCCTCAGGATTTCCGGTGGGACGCCGCATGGCCGAACTCGCTGAGCAGTCTGATGCCGGTGCGGCGTGTCAGGGCGCCGAGCGGCAAGTTTCGTGAAATCGGGATTATGGTCCTGACGCCCGGGATGGAGGTCAACGCGTCAACCGCTGACCGCATGCGTATCGCCCGCTGATTATCAGTGCAAAACCGGAACCTCGTGGTTTCGCTTCTTCGCAATAGGCGCAAGATTGCGAATCAGGCTGCTCAGGCAGTTCGGATGTGCAGTGCCGTGGCTCGGGGGATCGGATGAAGGCGGTAATTCTGGCTGGCGGCCTCGGTTCGCGCATTGCCGAGGAGACGCATCTGAAGCCGAAGCCGATGATCGAGATCGGCGGCAAGCCGATCCTCTGGCACATCATGAAGATCTATTACAGCCACGGCATCCGCGACTTCATCATCTGTTGCGGTTTCAAGGGCTATGTGATCAAGGAATATTTCGCCAATTACGGCCTGCACATGTCCGACATCACCTTCGATCTGTCGGAAAACCGTCTCTTCTTCCATCGCCAGAGTGCGGAAAACTGGCGCGTGACGCTGGTCGACACGGGCGAAGGGTCATTGACCGGCGGACGACTCAAGCGTGTTGCTCCCTATCTGGAAGGCGAGGAGAATTTTTGTTTCACCTATGGTGATGGCGTTGCCGATGTCGATATCGCCGAGACCATTCGCTTCCACAAATCCCACGGCCGCGAAGCCACGGTGACAGCCGTGCGCCCGCCCGCCCGTTTCGGTGCGCTGAAGTTCGAGGGCGATGACGTCAAGGGCTTTGTCGAGAAGCCGGAAGGCGAGGGCGGTTTCATCAATGGGGGCTTCTTCGTTCTCTCCACCAGGGTTCTCTCGCGTATTGCCGGTGATCAGACCTCATGGGAATCCGAGCCGCTCTCGTCGCTTGCGGAAGACGGCCAGTTGAAAGCCTTCTTCCACAATGGCTTCTGGCAGCCCATGGACACGCTGCGCGACAAGATCCAGCTCGAGGCCTTGTGGGAAAGCGGTAATCCGCCATGGAAGAAATGGTAGGGCGATGTCGGGCAACCGTTTCGCAATCGAACCGACCCCCATATCCGGCGTCTGCATCGTGACGCGGCGGCGACTGGTCGACGAGCGCGGCTTCCTGTCGCGCCTGTTCGAGCCGGACGAACTGGCCATGGCCGGCTGGCGCGGTCCCATCGCCCAGATCAATGAAACCGGCACAAGGCAGGCCGGAACAGTACGCGGGCTGCATTTCCAGCATCCGCCGCATGCCGAGATGAAGCTTGTCTCCTGTATTGCGGGAAGCATCCTCGATGTCGCTGTTGATTTACGTAAGGGTTCGCCGACATTCCTCCGGTCGGTCGTCGTGGAACTGACAGAAGGCAACGGCCGCGCCCTAATGATCCCCGAGGGCTGCGCGCATGGTTTTCAGGCGCTGACGGATGACGTCAGGATGATCTATCTCCACACGGCGCCCTATGCGGCCGCCCATGAAGGGGGGCTCGACGCGCTCGACCCGGCGCTCGGTATCGGTTGGCCGCTGCCCGTTATCAACCGGTCGCCGCGCGACGAGGCTTTCCCCCGCATTGCCCCCGGTTTTGAAGGAATTGCATGATGAAATGCCGGCACTGCGGCAGCACGCACTTTTCGCCCTTCCTCGACCTTGGAACGGCTCCACCCTCGAATTCCTATCTGGCGGAAGGCGACCTTGCGAAGCCTGAGCTCTGGTATCCGCTGGTCGTCCGCGTCTGCCGCGATTGCCTTCTGGTTCAGACGGAGGATTTCGCCGGTCGCGAAACTTTCTTCTCCGAAAGCTATGCCTATTTCTCCTCCTTCTCGCAAAGCTGGCTTTCCCATGCCGAGCGCTATGTCGAGGACATGGCGACGCGCTTCGGCCTCGGCCCGCAGTCGCATGTGGTCGAGATCGCCGCCAATGACGGCTATCTGCTGCAATATGTCAAAGCGCGCGGCATCGCCTGCCTGGGCGTCGAGCCGACGAAGAGCACCGCGACGGCGGCCCGCGCCAGGGGTATTGATATCGTCGAAGAGTTCTTCGGGCAGGCGCTTGCAGACAGGCTCGTCGTAGAGGGCAAGCAGGCGGACCTGATGGCGGCCAACAACGTTCTCGCCCACGTGCCCGACATCAACGATTTCGTCAGCGGCTTTGCTCGCCTGCTCAAGCCGGACGGCGTGGCGACCTTCGAGTTTCCGCATATCCTCAACATGATGGCCGAGAACCAGTTCGATACGGCCTATCACGAACATTTCTCGTATCTGTCCCTTATGGCGGTCGAGCGCATCATGGCGGCAAACGGCCTGCGTATTTTCGATGTTGAGAAAACGCCGTGGCATGGCGGATCGCTGCGCGTCTTTGTCTGCCGGGACGCAAGCGCCACACATGCCTTGAACGCTAATGTGAAAACCGTGCTCGATGCGGAGAGAGCGGCCGGACTTGATCGCGCGGAAACCTATGCGTCCATGCAGGACGGTGCGCTGCAGGTCCGCGATGCATTCCTCGAATTCCTCATCGATGCGCGCCGCAAGGGGCTGCGCGTGGCGGCCTATGGCGCGGCGGCAAAGGGCAACACGCTGCTGAACTTTTCGGGCGTGAAATCCGACCTCATCGCCGCCGTCGCCGACAAGAACCCGGCAAAGCAGGGACAATATATGCCTGGCAGCCGGATCCGCATCGTGGACGAGCAAACGCTGATGGCGCTGCGTCCGGAAAGGGTTGTGATACTGCCATGGAATCTCAGGGACGAGATCATGCGTCAGCTTTCCTCTATCAGAGACTGGGGTGGGAAATTCGTGACGGCAATCCCCACGTTGACGATCCACGACTGACGGAGGAGTTGGCGGTGGAAAAACCGCCCAAGGCTCGCCGAAAGAAAACCGCCGTCGAACTCGACACCGCGATGGAGCTACCGGCCTGACACCTGCGCCCGCCCTCTCGATCTGCGTCCCCTCGCGCAACCGGCAAGTCTATTTTCAGGAGACGATCTCAGCGCTTCTGGCCTCCAAGCGTCATGACATCGAACTGGTCCTGACTGACAATTCCGATGATCCATCGGTCATGGATGCCTTCATCGAGCGCCTCGGCGGCGATCCGCGCATTCGCTATCTGCGTTCAGCCGACAAGCCTTTGTCCATGGTCGACAACTGGGAGCGGACGATGGCGGCGGCCACCGGCCGCTGGGTGGCTTTCATCGGCGACGACGACTATGTCGATCCCGACGCGGCAGACCTCATCGCGGCGATCGAGGCGCGGGTGCCGGATGTTGATGCGATTTCCTGGAATCGCCTGACCTTTCACTGGCCCGGCGCGCGGCCGCAGGAAATGAACACTGCGGTTCCCACCGGTTGCCGGATTATTGAGATCTCCCGGGACGATCTGATGCGCAAGACATTCGGCTGGGAGGGGGCAGGGCGCGTGCCGACCTTCATGTTCTCCGTCTATCATGCCGCCGTGCGCCGGGATCTCATCGAGCAGAATCGCAGGCGTTTCGGCAATCGTTACTTCGAACATCCGATCGTTGATCAGGATAGCGCGTTCAAGGTGATTGCGACGGCGCGACGGTTCATTTTCTCCGAACGGCCCTTCTCTGTGCTCGGAACCTGTCCTGCCAGCAATTCGGCGGCCATCGGGCGGGTCGATGACAACGCCCTCCGCCATGCCGAGTTCATGGCCGACCTCGGCCGCAACATGGACGACGATGAGGTGATGGCGGACTTCCCTTTTCCATCCGCCTATGGGGTGACGGCGTCGGTCGGAATGAGCCAACATTGGTTCAGAATGACTTACGGATTGAAGCATCAAGACTGGGAGGAAAATTTTGCCCGCTCGTGTGCGATGGACTGCGAGGCCGCCGCAACGCGCCGGGATTTCGAAATCATTCGGAACCGCTATGAGTCGGGCTTCAAGGTCTGGAAGGATGGGCGTTACCTGCCCTTCTTCAGTCCGGTCTATCGTGAGGCAACAGGCGCGGCGGGACCGGCTTTTACCGGAGTAACGCCGCTTCTGGTCCATCTGGGCGAGCATTTCGCCGGCGCGTCGACACCGCGCGAACTTTACGATGCGGCCGCCGGAATGATGACGCCAGCCCACGAAATTCCTGTCTTCTGACACCTGCGCCCGCCCTTGCCAGTCTCGGGCAAGACAGCCAGGGTATTGCAGGATCTGCTAATTGTGATGTCGTCGGTCAAAGCGCATGATCCGGCGCAGTGGGAGCTACTGAACATGGACGAACACGACGTGAAGGTCGCGGGTCGCAAACTGCTTCTGGTGGTGTTGCCCTACATCGTCGACAACAGCAAGAACACGGACAAGAAGATCAAGTCCGTGCGCTCCTTCCTGGCCTTTCCTTACGGTGTGCTGACGATCGCCTCGCACATTCGCAAGGCATCCGACGGGCTTCACGACGCCGAAATCCTGGATCTGAACATTGCAAGCCCCATGAGCGTGGCCGACCGCCTGCGCCAGGCGCTTTCGCGCGGCGATGTGGATGTCGTCGGCTTCTCGATGTCCTATGACATTTCCTTCGGATGGCTGCAGCGTCTTTCCGAAATGGTCCGGGCCGAGTTTCCGTCTCTCATCCAGGTTGCCGGCGGGCCTGCGGTCACGACCGGACACAGGGACATGATCGAGGAGGGCGTCAGCCTTGATGCCTTCTGCTTCTCCGAAGGCGAGGCCGGTCTTCTGAAACTTCTGAACACGCCGGAGATGATGAGCGCCTTCGAGACCGATCCCTGGATCCGCAATACGTCCGAAGCATTGACGAAGCCACGGCCGCATGCCGTCACCGAGGATCTCGACCGCGTCATCGACGTCGATTACGAACTGGTCGATGTGCCGGCCTATTCCATGCGCGAGGCCTTCTCGCCTTTTGTCAAATATGCCTCTAGCTCGAAGCAGTTTTTCCTCGTGACCTCGCGGGGCTGTCCGTTCAAGTGCAATTTCTGCGCCGAGCCGTCCTTTCATGGCGCCTCCATGCGCTATGCCTCGGTCGATCTCATCATTGAACATGTCCGCAAGCTGGTCGACACCTATGGTCTGAACGTCCTGACCATTTATGATGACCAGCTCCTGCTCAATCGTGACCGGGCAAAGGATTTGTTCCGCAAGCTTGCCCAGTTCAACATACGGGTCGAGATGCCAAATGGCGTCACGATGTCCTATATCGATGAGGAAATGGCGTATCTGATGCGCCGTGCGGGTGTTGATACGATCTTCCTCGCCATCGAATCCGGCTCGAAACGCGTGCTGAAGGAGATCATATACAAGCCGATTGCCTTCTCGCGCATCAAACCGACGGTGGAAATCCTGCAGGCCAACGGCATCTTCACCTGCGCCTTCTTCGTCATCGGTCTCCCCGGCGAAACCGATGCAGAACGCGAAGAGACGCGACAGTTCATTCTCGAAACCGGCTTTGACTGGGCCTTTTTCAACTATGCCACGCCACTGCGCGGCAGTGCGCTTTTCGAACAGTGCAAGCGCGAAGGCTGGCTTGCGCCCGAACACCTGCGCATCGGCGCCATCGACATGACGGATTATGTCATTAAGGCCCCCGGCATTGACAAGACGGCGCTCAAGCGTTTCATGTTCGATATGAATCTTGAGGCGAATTTCGTGAAGAACCGCAACATGCGCGAAGGCAATTTCGAACTGGCGGCGACGACCTTCAAGGAGGTCATCAATCGTCACGAAGGGCAGCCCTTCGCGCATTATTTCCTGGCTGAAGCCTATACCGGCATGGGCCCGGAGCATCAGCGTCTCGCAAACGCCCATTACCGTCGCTTCCTCGAAATCACCGAGGCAGACCATGAATGGGGAGAGCATGCCGAGCGCTATGGCCTCGATTTTTCCCGCGCGATCAGTCTGCCCGCCCTTGAGGGTGTCAACGCCAGCGCATGAGCAGGGTTTTCCTCACCGGTGCCAGCGGCTTCGTGGGTCGGCAGATCCTGAAGCACCTGCTCGCAACCGGTCACGAGGTCACAGCCGCGGTGCGACCGGGCAGCATGCTGCGGGCCGGAATTTCCACGACCAATGTCAATGTCGTGCTGACGCGCGATCTCTTCGCTGAGCGTGAAGACTGGTGGACGCGTGCGCTCACGGGGCACGATACGCTGATCCATGCGGCATGGTATGTCGATCCGAAAACCTACCAGCGCTCGCGCTACAATTTCATCTGCACGGTGGGCAGCATCGTGATGGCGCGCGCGGCCGCGAGAGCCGGAGTGGGCCATGTCATCGGCCTTGGCACCTGCATGGAATATCGCCTGCCGTCCACGCGCATCCAGCCCGACGCACCGCTGGGTCCCTCGACCAATTACGCGGCCGCCAAGCTTGCCACCTATTTCGCGCTCCAGCGACATACGGCTCTTGCCGGCCAGCGCTTCACATGGTGTCGCCTCTTTTATCTTCACGGCGAGGGCGAACAGGCGGGGCGGCTTGCACCCTACATTCGAGACAGCCTCGCGCGCGGCGAGCATGCGCGCCTGTCCGCTGGCACCCAACTTCGCGATTATCTCGATGTTGCCGATGCAGGGCGCATGATAGCGGCCATCGCCGATACGGGGCAGGACGGTGTCGTCAATATCTGTTCGGGCCGCCCGATCACCATCCGGCTTTTAGCAGAACGCATTGCCGACACGTTCGGCCGGCGCGATCTTCTGATCTTCTCGAGTGATCCGATCCCGCCTCACGACCCGGCCGCGGTCGTCGGCGTCTGCAACTGGCAGGCCCCGCGATGACGCCCGCAATTCAGGTCGCACATCTGGCCGCCCATCTCGGCGGCGGGGTCGGCAGGGCTCATGCCGCCATCCGGGGCGTCGATGCACAAGCCGCCAGTCATACCTATCTCCTCCTCGAGCCGGCGCGTGACAGACGCTATGCAGAGGCCATCGCGGCCACCGGCGCGCAGGTGCTCGAAGCGCCGTCGAGCGCTGATATCATGGCGATCCTCGGCGCCGCCGATATAGTGCAGGTGGAGTTCTGGAACCATCCGCGCCTCTATGAAGCTCTCTCCCGCATGCCGCTACCACCCGCGCGCACGCTGCTCTGGTCGCATATATCGGGCCTCTCGCCGCCATTGATCGCCGAGGGGCTGACCGACGCGGCAGACATCTTCGTCTACACGTCGCCCTGTTCTCTGGCCCGGCCGGCCGGCGGCGATCTTCGCGTTGTGGGCAGCGGCTTTGGCCTCGATCGTCCACCGACAAGACGGCCGGCTTCCGCCAGGCTGCGCGGCGGCTATCTCGGCACGGTCGATTTCGTCAAGATGAATCCGGCTTTCTTCCGGATGATCGATGCGGCATCATGTGCCGATTTCCAGATCCTGGTCTATGGCGCCTTTGCGCTCGATGGCGGCCCGGCCAGGGCTCATGCCGCCATGCGTCACCCCGAGCGCGTCGTCATGATGGGCCAGACGGACGACCCGGCGACCGCGCTCGCCGGGCTCGATTTCTTCTTCTATCCACTCGATCGCCATCATTTCGGGACGGCGGAAAACGCTCTGGTCGAGGCCATGTCCGCCGGCCTTGCGCCGCTGGTTCTCGACAATCCCGCCGAACGCGCGATCGTGCGCCATGGCGAGACCGGGCTTGTGGCGCAAAGCGAGGAAGAGTGTAGTCTGATGCTTACGGAGATCCTGAGCGAGCCGATGTTGCGACAGAGCCTGGGCGATGCGGCAGCGCTGGATGCAGCCCGGCGCTTCCGCCCCGAAGTCTCTCGCGATGCCTTTGCCGCGATCTACAGCGACCTGGTGATGCGCCCCAAGAGGCGTCCGGATTTTGCAGCTGCCCTGGGTGCTGCGCCGCTGGACTGGTTTCTCGGGAGCTTTCCGCAAGGTTCTTCCGCTGCACAAGGCAGGCCCTCCAAGGGTAGCCTCGCGCATTTCCTGGAATGTTTCCCGAACGAGGAGGGGTTGCGGCAATTCGGGAAATCCGGCGGGACCTGAACCCGTTCTCCGTTAGATCGCAGCACCGGCGCCGCAGATCAGGCGAACCGGAGCGAGAAACGAGCGCATGACGCGATAGAAGTCCTGCGCGGTGCGCGCCCTGCCGATGAAGCGATCGACCATCAGCATATTGCCGTGCAGACCGCGTCGGATGTCGGGCGCCTGGGGGCCGGCATAGTAGGGCTGGAAGAGGTTTGCATGCCGCCCGCTATCCCAGGCGCGAAAGGCCTTGTCGTAGGCCTCGCATTTCTCCGCGAACCGCTCTTCATCGATTTCGAGCAGGCAATCGATCATCGCGGCGCGCGCGAAAGCCTCTTCCGCGCCGGGTCCCCAGGGCGCACCCATTTCCAGGAACACGGCGTTCTGCACTTCGGCATAACCGGCAGCCTCGCCAATGTCGGCATGAAATGGGAACCCGGGTGTCGGAATGCCGGCGCTGTCATGGGTGAAGTGCTGCTTGGCGATAACCGACATGGGCCGTTCGCAAAATGCGATTTCATTCGCCATGAAGATCGTCCGCGCCTGCCATTCGGCGACAGGCAGCGGCGAGATGCGCCCGGACGCGGCCAGGCTTTCGGTGATCAGCAGCGCCAGGGGCCGCTTCAGGGCTCCATGATATAACCCGAAGGGCATGCGGGGAACGTTGAGGCTATTCTCCCACATGAAGAAGGCCTTCAGCATCACCGTCTTGTCGATATTCACGATCGCGTACTGGCTCGGGATGCCGACGGAAAAGCGGCGTTCCGGCGGGTCGTTGGCGTCGATCTGGAGCGTGTGCCAGGACAGCGCGTCCGCCGCCGGATTGGCGCCGGAAACGAAATCCACCATGAGCGCAAGCTCCGGCTCCAGCATGTCGTCGGGCCTGAGAAGCGTCACCCAGTCGCCGTTCGACATTGTCACGAGGGTAGACCAGATCGTCTGTTCCGGCGTGCCGCCGGCCATGGCTGGCAGCAGCCTGAGCCGCGCGTCATCGATGGGCGGCAGGGCATCATCTGCGAAGGTGACGACTTCGAGGTCGAGCGTGCTATCGGCAAGAAGATTGGCAAGAAGCGTCGCCAGACCGCTTTCGGCAGTTCTGGAAGGCGCAATGAGGACCGACAGACGAGGCATGGGCTTCTCCGCGCCGGGCGTCGAATTCGGAAGCTGGCCCGGAACCGCTCAGGCGCGCGACAGAGTAAGGGGAGGGTGCGGTCCTGTCCCGTGCTCGGCGCGCGCCTGAACGGTTCCTGTCTAGATCCGCTAGCTTGAGCGAGGCTAGCGATCGGTGGAACACGCGATCGCGGAGCTTATGCCGCCGCCTGCCGGGCAAGCTGATAAAGCATGGTGGAGCGGCCGCCGGAGGCGCAGTAGCCGAGAATCTTGCCCTTCTCGTCGCGCAGGACCGCTTTCAGCTTCGAGGCATGTTGCATCGGCATCGATCCGCCGGAAACCGGCAGATAATAGGCATTCATGCCGACGGCGCGCGCTGCCGCTTCGATCTCGGAGAAAGCGGGCTGGTTGTAGCCCTCGCCATCGGGACGCATGCAACATACGGCGGAAAATCCCGCCTCCTTCAGCTGGGCGAGATGTTCCGGAGCAATCTGTCCGGCGACGAAATAGTTGCTGTCGATCTGACGCATGGAGGGGCTCTGTCCTTTCTTGAAGAGTGCTGCAAGAATTCGGCCTAGAAAGCCGGGCCGGGTTTGCGAGGGTGTGGGTGGCATTCAGGAAGCTTTCGAACCGTTATCTGAGTCAAATATATATACATAATGATATGTATCTTCAAGTCCGGGCCGCGACAAGGTTTCTCGTGGCCATGGACCGCTTGCTTGCAAGTTCGGCGCTGCCAAAATTGCAGTTGCATGCGGTATTGCAGCGGCTATCGTGCCTCGCAGTCGAATCGAAGGCGGAGGCATTCATGGCGGTTCTGGTCACTGGGGGCGCAGGCTATATCGGAAGCCATATGGTCTGGGCGCTGACCGACGCCAACGAAGACGTGGTCGTCATCGACCGCCTCTCGACCGGTCATCGCTGGGCAATTGCACCGGAGGCCAGGTTCTACGAGGGCGATATTGCAGACACGGCTGTCCTCGACCGCATCGCTGCCGAAAACACGATCGACGCCATCATCCATTTCGCCGGCTCCATCGTCGTACCCGATTCGGTGAGCGACCCGCTCGGCTACTACGAGAACAACACGGTCAAGTCCCGCGCACTCATGGCCTGGGCGGTCAAGACCGGTATCCGCCATTTCGTCTTTTCCTCGACTGCTGCGGTCTACGGCACGCCGGGCAGCTCCGATCCGGTCTCGGAAACTGCGCCGCTTTCGCCGGAATCGCCCTATGGCAGCTCCAAGCTGATGACGGAGATCATGCTGCGCGACACGGCCGCCGCGCATGATTTCACCTATACGGCGCTGCGTTATTTCAACGTGGCCGGCGCAGATCCGAAGGGCCGCACAGGCCAGTCTACACCGGGCGCGACGCATTTGATCAAGGTCGCCAGCCAGGTCGTCACCGGACAGCGCGAAAGGATAGACGTCTTCGGCACAGACTATCCGACACCGGACGGCACCTGTGTGCGCGACTATATTCATGTGACCGATCTCGCCAACGCGCATCTGAAGGCGCTGCAGCGGATGCGTGACGGAGGCGGCTCGCTTGTGGCCAATTGCGGCTATGGCCGCGGCTTCTCGGTTCTCGAAGTGCTCGACACGATGAAAAAGGTGGTCGGCCGCGATTTCAACATCGGCTTCGCACCCCGCCGCGCCGGCGATGCGGTGCTGATTGTTGCCAATCCCGCCGTCGCAAAGCGCGAGTTGGGCTGGCAGCCGGTGCATGACAATCTCGAGGAAATCATCTCGTCTGCGCTTGCCTGGGAAGAGCACCTGCGGCGGAAGAATTCCTATTGATCGGCGTTACACCGCCGGCCAATCCAGCCAGTCCTGCATCAGTCGATGCGCAATCGCACCCTTTGGCGGTGCCGAGCCCGGTTCGCCGAGCGTGCGTTTCAGCATGGCTTCCGTCTCTTCGCGGGTGAACCAGCGGCAATCCGCCAGCTCCTTCTGGTCAAACGTGATGTCGCGGCTTTCCGCGCGGCCAAAACAGCCGATCATCAGTGAATGCGGCACCGGCCAGGGCTGCGAGGCGTAGATGCGGATCTGGCCGACCGCGATCCCCGATTCCTCCAATGTCTCGCGGCGCACGGCGTTTTCGATCGTCTCGCCGGGTTCGACAAAGCCGGCGAGGCAGGAATACATGCCGTCCGGGAACTGGACGTTGCGTCCCAGCAGGCAGCGATCATTCTCTTCATCGATGACCAGCATGATGACGACCGGATCGGTGCGCGGAAAGAGCATGTTGCCGCAGGCCTCGCAGGCCCGCTTGTAGCCGCCGGCTCTCGCGATGGTCGGGTTGCCGCACTTGCCGCAGAAGCGGTGCGTCATGTTCCAGTGGACGAGCGAAAAGGCCTGCGCGGCTTCGCCCAGCATCGCGCCTTCCAAGATGTTCTCGCGATAGATGCCGCGGGCGCTGGCCGCCTTGTAAAGCTCAGGCAGGTTGTCGGGATTGGTCCTTACGGGCATCGCGATGCGCGGTTCGCCGGTCTCGCGGTGACCCAGCAGCACGGCATTGTCCGGATCCGGATCAAGCGCCGCGAGTTCGTAAGGTGCAAACAGCGGGTCGAGGACCTGCCGGTCATGCTTCAGGATCATGCGGCCGTCAGCGATGGCGTAGCAATGTACGCCCTCCGTCGCAAACGCCCGTTCGAGACAGTCGTCGTCTCTGTTTTCTGTATCGCGAACAAGCGCGTTCTCGGAGAAGGCCGTGAGGCTCGAGGGTTCGGCATGGGGGGCGGCGAGATCGAAGATCGGACTTTTCATGTGCTGAGCGCTTTCAGGATCTTGTCGGCAAGGCGCTTGCTGGCCTCGTCGTCATAGGGAACGGCTTCGCCGAAGCCCCAGATGGGTCCGGGCCAGTTGGCGTCGCCCTCGTTGCGTGCCACGACGTGAACGTGAAGCTGTCGCACGATATTGCCGATCGCGGCAACATTGATCTTCGTGCATTGCGTGACGCTCTTGAGTGCGCCCGCCACGAGGTTCGATTCGAAGGTGAGCATCGTCTGGTCGAGCGGCGTCAGGTCGAAAATCTCGGAAATATCAGGCCGCTGCGGGATCAGCGTCAGCCAGGGCCAGCGGCTGTCATTGACAAGCCGCAACTGGCACAGACCGAGATTCGCAATCAGGGCCGCGTTGCGCGTGAGGCGCATATCGGGTTCGAATCTCTCCAAGGCTGGTCTCCCGTCCACGTCTGTTTTGGTTCGAATGTATCCGTGAATTGCGGCGACCATCAAGCACGGCGCCCGTGCTTTTTTCGTCATTCTGCTTGCATTTCGCATGAAGATTGCCGATATGGAGGTCGGGAGGCTGGTGGTGGACGGACCACTCGCCAACCGGGTCAGGTCCGGAAGGAAGCAGCCCTAACGAGTTCAGGCACGGGTCATCGTGCTGGCCTCCCACCTCTCCTTTTTATGAAAGCCCGGTTGCCGGGCGAAATCAAAGGCAACGGGCCATGAGCGGCAGCGACAAGGACATTGCGGAGCAGACTGGCTACCGGGTTCTTGCGCGCAAATATCGTCCGAAGGATTTCAATGACTTGATGGTCGGCCAGGAGCCGATGGTCAAGACGCTGACCAATGCCTTCGAAAGCGGCCGCATCGCGCAGGCCTATATGCTGACAGGCGTTCGCGGGGTCGGCAAGACGACGACCGCCCGCATTCTCGCCCGCGCGCTCAACTACAAGACCGACACGATCGACAAGCCGACGATCGAGCTGAAGGAGCTTGGCATCCACTGCCAGGCGATCATGGAAGGCCGCCATCTCGATGTCGTCGAAATGGACGCGGCCTCCCATACCGGCATCGACGATATCCGCGAGATCATCGAGCAGGTGCGCTATCGCCCGGTTTCGGCACGCTACAAGGTCTACATCATCGACGAAGTGCACATGCTTTCCACACAGGCCTTCAACGGCCTGTTGAAGACGCTCGAAGAGCCGCCGGAACATGTGAAATTCATCTTCGCGACGACCGAAATCCGTAAGGTTCCGATTACCGTTCTGTCGCGCTGCCAGCGCTTCGATTTACGCCGTATCTCGGCCGCCGATCTCGTGCATCTCTTCTCCACGATCGCGAAGAAGGAAGGTATCGAGGCAGAGCCGGAAGCGTTGGCGATGATCGCGCGCGCGGCCGAAGGCTCGGCG
This sequence comes from Ensifer adhaerens, assembly GCA_900215285.1. Taxonomy (NCBI): domain Bacteria; kingdom Pseudomonadati; phylum Pseudomonadota; class Alphaproteobacteria; order Hyphomicrobiales; family Rhizobiaceae; genus Ensifer; species Ensifer adhaerens. The sequence goes on along the minus strand of OCMG01000004.1, from coordinate 567,018 downwards.
CGTGACGGTCTCTCGCTGATGGATCAGGCGATTGCCCATGGCGGCGGCGCGGTGATTGCCGAGCAGGTCCGCACTATGCTGGGCCTCGCCGATCGCGCCCGGGTCGTCGATCTTTTCGAAACGCTGGCGCGTGGCGACGCTGCCGCAGCCCTTACCGAATTTGCCGGCCAGTATGAGGCGGGCGCAAACCCGGTGGCCGTCCTCAACGATCTCGCCGACTTCACCCATCTGGTCACGCGCTTCAAGTTCGCCCCGGCCTCCGCAGAAGATCCGTCGCTCAGCGAAGCCGAGCGCACACGCGGCGCGGAATTTTCGAAGACGCTCGCCGTCTCGACGCTGTCGCGCATCTGGCAGATGCTGCTCAAGGGCATTCCGGAAACGGAAAGTGCGGCTCGTCAGCAGGCCGCTGCCGAAATGGTGCTGATCCGCATTGCGCATGCCGCCAATCTTCCCTCCCCGGAAGAGGCAGCAAGACGCCTGGCCGATTACGCCAATGGCAGCGCCGTCGATGCGCCCTCCGCGCCGCGTCCGAATGGCGGCGGCGGTGCCTCGATGCAGGGCGGCGGAAACTTGAATGCGGTCGGTCAGTCCATGAGCCCGCGCGGCTCGACGGGTGGCACAACGGCCATGCTGCGCGCCGTGCCGAAAGCCGATCCGGTCGCAACACCGCAGACGGCAGCCGAGCCCCAACCCGCCGAAGCGCCGCGCACTGAAGAACGCGCCGCGCCCGAAATGCTGGTCAAAGTTGGCTCGCTGAAGGACATTGTCGAGCTTTGCTCGAAGAACCGCGAGCCTGTCTTGCGCACGCTACTGCGCCAGCATGTTCATTTCGTGCGGATGGAGCCCGGCAAACTGGAAATCCGCCTGGGTTCGGATGCTCCGCGCTCGCTGGTCAATGATCTCCAGACCCGTCTTGAAAAATGGACCGGCATCCGCTGGCTGGTGATCCTCTCACGCGACGATGGCGAACCGACGCTCGTGCAGCAGGAAGCGATGGAGAAGGAAACCAATCTCCTCGACGCCCGCTCCGATCCGGATATCGTCGCCATTCTCGAGCGCTTTCCGGGCGCGAAGATCATGGACGTCCGGGTTCGCAAGGAAGAGGCGGATGACGAGGAAAACCAGCCCGCACCGGCCGCAGCCGTCACCGAAGAGGGTGATGTCCTGCCCGGTGATGACGTGGAATTCTAATCTCATTCAATAACATAAGGAGCTGGCTATGCGCGACATCATGGGCATGATGGGCAAGGTCAAGGAAATGCAGTCCAAGATGGAGAAGGTCCAGGCCGAGATCGCCGCCATGGACATCGAAGGCCAGGCCGGCGGCGGCATGGTGACCGTCCATCTCGATGGCAAGGGCGTGATGACCTCGATCAAGATCGATCCGTCCATGTTCAAGGAAGACGACGTCGAGATCCTCGAAGACCTGATCGTCGCCGCACACAAGGCCGCCAAGGACAAGGGCGAAGCACAGGCCCAGGCCAAGCTCGCTGAACTCACCGCCGGCATGCCGCTTCCCCCGGGGATGAAGTTCCCGTTCTGAGAAGACTGGAATTTCGCGCATCTAGGTGATATATGATAGCGATATATCATATGGAGGCGCATATGCGGACGTTGGTGGATATTGGCGACAAGGAAATTCAGGCGCTGGACGAACTGGCGGCTGAAGAAAATGTCTCGCGCGCCGCGCTTATTCGGCGCGCCATCGACGACCTGTTGCAAAAGCAGGCCAGGAAAACAGTCAGCGACGCCTTTGGCTTGTGGGGTTCAGAGGCGAAGGATGGCCTCGCCTTCCAGGAAGAGTTGCGCCAGGAATGGTAGCAGCTCTTCTGGACACAAACATTCTCATCGATTTCCTTCGCGGCGTTTCCGCAGCGCACGATGAATTGCAGCGATATCGCGAGAAATCAATCAGTATCATCACGTGGATGGAAGTTCTGGCGGGCGCACCTGAGGGAAATGAGAAGGCGACGCGCCAGTTTCTCAAGGGATTCAACGTCATCCACCTCGATGAAGAAATCGCGGCGAGGGCCGTGAGCATTCGGCAGCAGCATCGCGTGAAACTTCCCGATGCCGTGATTTGGGCGACTGCCGAAGTTGAGAAACTGCTGCTCGTGACCCGGAACACAAAAGACTTTCCTGAAAACTTCCCAGGCGTCCGCGTCCCATATAAGCTCTCCTGAAAGTAAGCGGAGAGTAACATGAACCCGACGAATCCCAAGGTCGATGCCTACCTGCAGCGCAACGAGCGTTGGCAGGAGGAGATGACAGTGCTTCGCGCCTTGCTGCTCGATTGTTCATTGATCGAGGAGCTCAAATGGGGCGTGCCCTGCTACACGCTCGACCGCAAGAATGTTGTTCTCATCCATGCCTTCAAGGATTATTGCGCGTTGCTCTTCCATAAGGGCGCGCTGATGAAGGATCCGAATGGTATTCTCATCCAGCAGACCGAGAATGTTCAGTCCGCTCGCCAGATCCGCTTTACCGGCCTGGACGAAATCAATCGCATGCAGAATCTCTTGAAAAGCTATGTCCATGACGCGATCGAGGTCGAGAAGGCAGGCTTGAAAGTTGCCCTCAAGACGGTGGAGGAATTTGCGGTGCCGGAGGAGTTTTCGGCTGCTCTCGAAGGTGATTCGGGACTCAAGGCAGCGTTCGAGGCGCTGACGCCAGGTCGCCAGCGCGCCTATCTTCTATATTTTTCGTCGGCTAAGCAATCACCAACGCGCGCCAGTCGCGTTGAAAAATGCCGGCCGAAGATCATGGCGGGCAAGGGCCTCGACGACTGAGGTCCGACTTCTTTCGCGGAGAAGGCGGACGCAGGCATCGCCGTGCCGCTCTCCAGCGACGCCGAGATCATAGCCTCGATTGGCCGTCCCGCCTCAGCCGAAGGTCAGCAGGCAGAGCGATGCGGCCCGGCGCGTCGAAGCATCCTGAACGATGTCGATCCCGGTGATGGTGCCGTTGCTGACCGCCATGTCGATGGTGCAGGTCTTGCGCTCTGAAGAGGCCGCAACCTTATTCTTCATGGGGTTGCCGATCATGACCCCGCTGACGCCGAAGCCGAAGGACCGCTCGTGGGCGGGGGTTACCTCGTCATAGGTCGTGGTCCATGTCATGCGGGCCTGGCTGCCGGAGACGGGCTTGCCAAAGCGGCTTTCGAACTCGGCAACGGGCCTGCCTTCCCAGCGGCTGCTCAGATGTTTTTCGGCCCTGGGGTTCTGGGTTGTCTGGCAAGCTGCCAGTAGAATGCCACAGGCGATGAAGGTTGAGGTCGTGAAAATGGTTTTCAGCATGTTTTTGTCCAGTCTATCGGATCGATCCACGGCGCGAATCGTCCGCTTCTAACGTAACAGATTGGGCTCTGTTCAAAGATGCAATCGATGAGTTTCGCCGCTCAGCGTTGGCCGCCGAGCGCCGGGCGGGATTTTCCCAATGCTTCCACATGGCGTTTGAAGTTGGTCAGGATGGCCTGCCAGCCTTCGCGTTGCATCTCCTCGGGATGCTCGCTTTCCGGATCGAAAGTAACGGTCACCGTAACGCCCTCCGGATCCTCGACGAAATCGACGCGCGCGTGGCGCCCCCCAAATTCATATTCAATGACGGCATAGGGGACGATTCGTGTATAGGTCCCTGCGAAATCGAAGCCCATCGAGCCGTCCTTCGCTTCCATGCGCGATGAAAAGCGGCCGCCCTCGGTCAGTTCGACCGTCGCATGGGTCGTGTGCCAGTCGTCAGAGGCTGCATTCCAGGCGACGATGTCGTCGGGTGTCGTATAGGCATGCCAGACGGTTGCGATATCCGCGACGATCCTGGTTTCGACTTTGATGGTCATGGCTCTCTCCCTTGAATTTCCGACCTCTAAACGCATCAGCCCCGCGATTCGATCCCCTTCAGAAAGTTTGCGACATTGAGACCGATTTCCGGCACGCCATAGCCGCCTTCCATCAGCGTCAGTACCGGCACACCACTGCCGGCGATCATCGCACCCATTGAAACGAAATCCGGGCTCGTCAGCTTGAAGAAACTGATCGGGTCTTTCTCGAATGTATCGACCCCCAGCGACACGACAATCGCCTCCGCGCCGTAGGCCTTGATGCGGGCCAGCGCATCGGCCAGCGCCTGCGACCAGGTGCTCCAGGGCGTTCCCGGCGGCATGGGATAGTTCGCATTGAAGCCTTCACCCGGTCCTTCGCCGGTCTCGTCCGCATAGCCGAGAAAATAGGGAAAGGCATCGACCGGGTCGCCATGCAGCGAGGCGAAGAAAATGTCGTCGCGGCGGTAGGTAATGTCCTGCGTGCCATTGCCATGGTGAAAATCGACATCGAGGATCGCGACGCGCTTCGCGCCGTGATCCCGGAAACGCTGCGCCGCGACCGCCGCGTTGTTGATGAAGCAATAGCCGCCATAGGTATCGATGCCGGCGTGATGGCCCGGTGGACGGCACAGCGCAAAGGCATTCCGGTTGCCCTTGTCCAGCCAGTCCGCCCCCTCGAGCGCGCAAGCCTGCGAGGCCAGCGCCGCCTCGTAGGAACCCTTGGTGATCGAGGTCTCGACCGAATTGGCATAGTAGCCGAGCGCGCCATCGATATTGCGCGGCACGCGGGCCATCTGCGTGCGTCGCGCCGGCAGCGTGACGGGGATCGCTTCTCCAGCGAAGCCCTCTGCCGCCCAGCGGTCCCATGCGGTTGCCAGAAATTCGAGATAGCCGCGATCATGAACCTTCATCGCCACGGCAAGATCGTAATCCGCGGGCGCAGTCACATCCGTGAACCCGGCCGCCTGAACGGCCTCCAGAATCCACTCCGCCCGGAAAGGCCCCTCGAAGGGCTTCACCAGCTCCCCGCCATGCAGCTCCGTCTTGGCATCGCGCAGCTTGTGCTTCTCGGAATAGATGATTTTCATGAGTGCTCCGGTGGATCGCTGGTGAATGAACGTTCAAATGAAAAGGGCAGCCGAAGCTGCCCCAATCAATCATGCATGACCTGTGTCGATCAAGCCCGCAGGCTTCCGCCCGTCGTCTTCTCGACATTGGCAATGATCCGCTTGGTCAGCCCGTCGAAGTCTTCATCCGTCAGCGTGCGTTCCGCCGGCTGGATCGTCACTTCGATGGCAACCGATTTCTTGCCCTCGCCGAGCGATGCGCCTTCAAAGATATCGAAGACATTGACCGCGCCGATCAGCTTGCGGTCGGCAGACGCTGCGGCGCGGATGATCGCACCCGCTTCGACTGCCTTGTCGACCACGAATGCGAAGTCGCGGCGCACGGCCTGGAAGGGCGAAAGTTCCAGCACCGGCTTGGTCTTGGTCGCCTTCTTCTTCGGCTCGGGGATCGCGTCGATATAGACCTCGAAGCCGCAAAGCGCGCCGGAAACGTCCAGCGCATCGAGCGCCTTCGGGTGGAACTCGCCGAAGGTGCCGAGGATCACTTTCGGACCCATCTTGATCGTGCCGGAACGGCCGGGGTGATACCAGTCCGGCCCGCCCTTTTCGATCTGCACATTGCCCATCGGCATCCCGCAAGCTTCCAGTACCGCCAGCGCATCGGCCTTGGCGTCATAGACATCCACCGGCTTGCCGCCACCGGACTTGCCGTTCGACCACATGCGGCCGGCGCCGGAAAGCGAGGCCGTGCCGCGACGCACGCCGCCGGCGACGCGACGCTGGCCTTCCGGCCGGTCGCTTTCATAGGTGCCTGAGACTTCGAACAGCGCGACATCGCCATAGCCGCGCGCGGCATTGCGCTGGGCTGCAGTGAGAAGGCCCGGCAGCAGCGAGGGCCGCATGTCCGACATGTCGGCCGCGATCGGGTTCGCAAGCTTCAGTGTGGCAGCGCCGCCGCCGAAAAGCGTAGCCTGGTCCGCCGAAATGAACGACCAGGTGACGGCTTCGCCCATGCCGCGCGAGGCCAGCGCGCGCTTGGCCATGCGGGTGCGGATCTGCAGCGTTGTCAGGATCTTGCCATTGACCGTGCCGTGGCTGTCGAGCGGCTGCGCCTTGACCTTTTCCACGCCATGGATGCGAAGCACTTCTTCAACCAGATCGGCCTTGCCTTCGATATCCGGCCGCCAGGAGGGAACCGAAACCTTCAGCACATCGCCCGAGCCTTCGACGCCGAAGCCGAGCTTGACCAGAATGTCGCGCGACTCTGCAGCCGGAACATCGATGCCCGTCAGGCGCTTGACCTCGGAAACCGGGAAATCGATCGCCTTCGCCTTGTAGCCTTCGTAACCGATGACTTTCGCTTCAGCGGGCACACCGCCGCAAAGCTCCAGCACCAGTTCCGTGGCGCGCTCAAGCCCGGCCACCATGTATTCCGGGTCGACGCCACGTTCGAAACGATAGCGCGCATCGGTGATGATGCCATGCTCGCGGCCGGACTTCGCGATGTTCAACGGGTCCCACAGTGCGGATTCGATGAGGACATCGACCGTGTTCTCGTCGCAACCCGAATGCTCGCCGCCCATGATGCCAGCGATGGATTCAACGCCATTATCATCAGCGATGACAACGTTAGCCGGATTCAGCTCATATTCGCGCGTATCGAGCGCCAGCACCTTTTCGCCCGTCTTGGCGCGGCGAACGGTGAGGTTGCCGGCCACCTTCGCTGCGTCGAAGACATGCAGCGGACGGGCCTGATCAAAGGTCATGTAATTGGTGACATCGACCAGCGCATTGATCGGACGCAGCCCGATCGCCTTGAGCCGTTTCTGCATCCAGATAGGCGATGGGCCGTTCTTGACGCCGCGCACAAGCCGCAGCGCAAAGCCGGGGCAGAGATTCTTGTCGTCGGCGATGAAGTCGAGCTTCACCTCAACCGGCGTCTTGCCCTCGACCTTGAAAGCCGGCGCGTTGTGCACTTTCAGCGTGCCCAGACCGGCCGCCGCCAGATCGCGCGCAATGCCATAAACGCCGGTACAATCCGGCCGGTTTGGCGTCAGGTTGATCTCGATGACCGGATCGTCAAGCCCGGCATAGGCCGCATAGGATGTGCCGAGCGGCGCATCGGCCGGCAGGTCGATGATGCCGTTATGGTCTTCGGAGACCATCAGCTCCTTCTCGGAGCACATCATGCCATGGCTCTCGACGCCCCGGATCTTGCCGACGCCGAGCGTCACGTCGATGCCAGGAACGTAAGTGCCGGGTTCCGCAAGTGCACCGATCAGCCCCGCCCGCGCATTCGGCGCGCCGCAGACGATCTGGATCAGTTTGCCATCGCCCTTGTCGACGGAGAGCACCTTCAGCCGGTCGGCCTCGGGATGCTTTTCAGCCGTCACGATCTTCGCAATGGTGAAAGGCTTGAACATTGCGCGGTCATCGACATCCTCGACCTCAAGGCCGATGGCCGTCAGCTTCTCGCAGATCTGATCCAGCGTGGCGTCGGTTTCAAGGTGATCCTTGAGCCAGGAGAGTGTGAATTTCATAAGTTCTTCGCCTTTTATCGAATGGCCGTACCAAAGCAGGTCTTTGGATCGTCGCTATTTGCCGTCCGCCTTCACATGCTCGGCAAGGATATCATTTATACGGCTTTGCCAGCCGGGGCCGGTGTGGCGAAAATAATCCACCACCTCACGGTCGAGCCTCAGCCCGATGCGTTCCTTCACCGGCGCCTTCTGTGGACCGCGTTCGCCACGCATGCGTTCGAAAGCCTTCACAACATCAGGCATGACCTCCTTCGAGGGGCGGAAATGTCTGAGGTCTTCGGCCGTCAATTCCCGCACTTCGCCATCGTCGTCCGTCAGAGGCAAAAGACTATCCGGCAAGATCGGCATAGAGAGCTTTTTCTCTTTCATTGGCTTTCCTCAGCGAAATGACCCTGATCCGTTCCTCGCGTCGCGTCCAGCATGCAACATGGAGTCGCTCTGCAATGAACCCGAAAGTGATGAAGCGGACCTCACCATAATCCGTTCTGTTGTCCTGAGCCGTGAAGGCTGTTTGCATGTCGATATCGGAAAAGGACGCGAAATCTATCCCGCGCTCTCGCAGGTTTTTCTGGCGTTTATCCTCGTCCCATTCGAGTTCCATACATACCATACATATTTAATTGTGTGCACAATTAAATCAAGCGCTCAAGCCCCCAAACAGCGTCGGCATATCCAGCGGCCTGAACCCGTAGTGGTTGATCCAGCGGATGTCGGCGTTGAAGAAGTCGCGCAGGTCCGGCATGCCGTATTTCAGCATGGCGATGCGGTCGATGCCCATGCCCCAGGCGAAGCCCTGATACTCGTCCGGATCGATGCCGCCGAAGCGCAGCACGTTCGGATGCACCATGCCGCAGCCGAGGATTTCCATCCAGTCCTTGCCTTCGCCGAACTTCACGATGGGACCCGAACGGTCGCACTGGATATCCACCTCGAAGGAGGGCTCCGTGAAGGGGAAGAAGGACGGGCGGAAGCGCATCGTCACGCTGTCGACCTCGAAGAAGCTCTTGCAGAACTCCTCAAGCACCCAGCGCAGATTGGCGACATTGGCCTTCTTGTCGACCACGAGACCTTCGACCTGATGGAACATCGGCGAATGCGTCGCGTCGCTATCCTGGCGATAGGTCTTGCCCGGAATGATGATGCGGATCGGCGGCTTCTGCACTTCCATTGTGCGAACCTGCACAGGGGAGGTATGCGTGCGCAGAACCTTGCGCTCGCCATTCTCGTCGGGGGGGAAGAAGAACGTGTCGTGCATCTCGCGCGCCGGATGGCCGACGGGGAAATTCAATGCGGTGAAGTTGTAATAGTCCGTCTCGACATCCGGGCCTTCGGCGATCGAGAAGCCCATATCGCTGAAGACCGCGCTGATTTCGTCGACGATCTGGGTGATCGGATGAATGCGGCCGAGTTCCGCTGGCGAGGTGCGAACCGGAAGCGACACGTCGACGCTTTCGGCGGCAAGGCGCGCGGCAATCGCGGCATCCTTGAGAGCCGCCTTGCGGTGGGCGATGCGCTCGGTGATCTCGTTCTTGAGAACGTTGATCGCGGCGCCGCGCGTCTGGCGCTCTTCCGGGCTCATCGCGCCCAGCGTCTTCAGGAGTTCGGAGACCGAACCCTTCTTGCCCAGCGCATTGACGCGCACGGCTTCGATCGCCGCTTCGTCGGCTGCTGCCTCGATTTCAGCGAGCAGCGTGGATTTCAGACTTTCAAGATCGGACATGCATCTCACCGTCTTCTGATAGGAGCATCATGACAAAGCTGGTTAGCCGTCCTTCATGACGCCTGAAACAAGAAAAAACCCGCGCTAGCCCTGCCAGCGCGGGTTTCCCAATATTGAGGTCTCAAATAAGCTTGGGAAGCGCTGGAACTTAACGTACCGCGCCTTCAAACTCACCGGCCGTGCCGGTAGTCTTGAGATATTCGAGAGCCTTCTTCGAAGCGCTAACCAGGGCTTCGAAGGCTTCCTTTTCATGGATTGCCATGTCGGACAGAACCTTGCGGTCGATCTCGATGCCAGCCTTGTGCAGGCCATCGATGAAGCGGCCATAGGTCAGGCCATGTTCGCGGACAGCAGCGTTGATACGCTGGATCCACAGAGCGCGGAAATTGCGCTTGTTGATCTTGCGGTCCTTGTAAGCCCACTGCTTGGAACGATCAACAGCAGCCTTTGCGGTGCGGATCGTGTTCTTGCGGCGGCCGTAGAAACCCTTGGCCTGCTTGAGTACCTTCTTGTGCTTGGCGTGGGCGGTAACGCCTCTTTTTACACGTGCCATGTCATGATCTCCTTAAAGCTTTGAAAACGCTGCTCAGTCTCAGAGACCGTTGGGCAGGTAATTCTTGACGACCTTCTTGCCATCCGGCTCCGCCAGCACCATCGTGCCGCGAGCGTCGCGGATGAACTTGTTGGTCCGCTTGATCATGCCATGGCGCTTGCCAGCGGCAGCTGCCTTGACCTTGCCGGTTGCGGTGATCTTGAACCGCTTCTTGGCAGACGATTTCGTCTTCATCTTGGGCATTTTGCTACTCCGTTCTTGGTATGGTTTTTGGAAATGGCTGATGAGGCCTTTTCACAAGCATTTAGAACGGCCACGGCATGCCCTGCCGGACCGTTCGGACGGGGGCTTATAACCGCGGTGTTTGAAATACGCAACGGGGCAGGCAAGGAATCTTCTGTGCGGCAGGGATTCTTCGGGCCACACGGTCTTTGCCTTGACGTTTGGCACCTGCTATCCGTCGAACCCATATCTAATAAGCATGACAGAGATGCCCGAAAAGACCGCCATCCACCGCCTCGCGCTGACCGACTTTCGAAACTACGCATCCGCGTCGCTGCGTTTCGATGGCCGTCATGTCGTGCTGACGGGCGATAACGGCTCCGGCAAGACCAATCTCATGGAGGCCGTCTCCTTGCTCTCGCCCGGCCGTGGCTTTCGCCGCGCGGCTTACGCGGATGTGGTGCGCAATGGCGCGGAGGCCGGCTTCACGGTCTTTGCCGCCATCGACGGGATGAATGGCGAAGCCGATATCGGCACGGGGACGGAAACGGGGCCGGAGGGCGGCGTCACGCGCCGGCTGCGCGTCAATGGCGTCTCGGCGCCCGCGATCGATGACCTGCTCGAGCACCTGCGCATCCTCTGGCTTACGCCCTCCATGGATGGTCTCTTCACCGGCGGTTCGTCCGACCGTCGCCGCTTTCTCGACCGCCTCGTCCTCTCCATCGACCCGACGCACGGCCGCCGCGCCAGCGATTTCGAGCGCGCGATGAAGAGCCGCAACCGGCTTCTCAGCGAAAACCGCTGGGACACGACCTGGCTCGACGGGCTGGAAGAGCAGATGGCGGGGCTCGGCGTCGCCATCATGCTGGCACGCCGCGAAATGCTGGGCCTGCTGGCGCGGCTGGTGGAGGAGGGCGCGCCGGAGGTGGCTTTCCCGGTGCCCGCCTTGTCCCTTGCCGGCTTCATGGATGAGGATGGTGAAGGCCGCGTCGCCGCCGATCTGGAAGACGATTATCGTCTCGCGCTCGGCCGCGACCGCCCGCGCGATGCGAGCGCCGGCCGCACGCTCGAAGGTCCGCACAAGACCGATCTCCTGGTGCGCCACCGCGCCAAGGATATCGAGGCCGAGCGTTGCTCGACGGGTGAACAAAAGGCGCTGCTGGTCGGCCTCGTTCTGGCGCATGCGCGCCTTGCCGCCCGCATGACCGGCTATGCGCCAATCCTACTTCTTGACGAGATCGCCGCGCATCTCGACGAAAACCGCCGCGCCACGCTCTTCGATCTCGTCCACGAAATCGGCGGACAGGCTTTCATGACCGGCACGGATGCGGCAATGTTCAAAAGCCTCGGCGAACGCGCGGAATTCTTCCGCGTGAGCAACGGCACGGTCACGCGGGAGGATGCGCCATGACAAACAGCGAGAATCCGCAACCCCTTTCCAGCGACGAGATCGGCCGCTATGCGCGCCATATCGTGCTGTCGGAAATCGGCGGTCCCGGCCAGCAGAAGCTGAAAGCCGCGCGCGTGCTGGTCATCGGCGCCGGCGGGCTTGGCGCGCCGCTCATTCAGTATCTCGCTGCCGCAGGCGTCGGCACGATCGGCATCTGCGACGACGACACCGTCTCGCTCTCCAATCTTCAGCGCCAGATCATCCACACGACAGACCGCATCGGCGAGGCGAAGACGCAAAGCGCCGCCAACGCCGTCGCCGCCCTCAATCCGCATGTCAACGTCATCCGACACGACCTGCGCCTGAGCGCCGAAAACGCCCCCGAGATCCTCAAGGGCTACGACCTCATGGCTGACGGCTCCGATAATTTCGCGACGCGCTATCTCTCCGCCGATATGGCCGAAGCCGCCCGCATTCCGCTGGTGACCGGTGCCGTCGGCCGCTTCGATGGTTCCGTCACTGTCCTGAAGCCCTATGAGCAAGGCGCGGAGGGCCGATTGTTACCCGGCTATCGCGACCTTTTCCCCGCGCCGCCGCCGGAGGGCATGGTCCCCACCTGCGCCGAAGCCGGCGTCATTGGTGCCGTCACGGGCGTCGTCGGTACGCTGATGGCGATGGAGGTGATCAAGCTCGTCACCGGTGCCGGCGAGCCGCTTGTCGGGCGCCTGCTGCTTTATGATGGGCTCTCGGCGCGCTTCGATACGGTGCGCTACAAGCGGCCGCTTTCCTCTCCCCCTGTGGGAGAGGAAGGAAAATCAGCATCTTAGCTTTAGCTAAGTGCTAGATTTTCCAGGTGAGGGGGCTGATGCGTCCCAACACTCACCGCATTCACCCCCTCACCAAGCCTGCCTAGCCAATCGCCTTCGGCTCTTGGGGCAGGCTATCCTCTCCCACAAGGGGAGAGGATAGCCCGGTTGACGGCGCATCCCTGACCATCTAGATTAGAATTATTCTAAAAAGGATGCCTCCCATGATCCGACTCTTTGAGCGCTCGAAGAAGCGCGAATTCTCCAGCCTGAGCGAAGCCGAAATTCTGGCGCTGGCCATCTCGTCCGAAGAGGACGATGCGCGCATCTATCTCGCCTATGCCGACAAGCTCAGGGCGCAATATCCGCAATCGGCCAAGGTGTTCGACGACATGGCGGATGTGGAAAACACCCATCGCCGTATGTTGATCGACATGTTCGAAAGCCGCTTCGGCAAGCGCATTCCGCTCATCCGCCGGGAACACGTGCGTGGCTTCTACGAGCGTTCTCCGGATTGGCTGATGGAGACGAAGTCACTGGACGACATGCGCGACGAAGCCGAGCGCATGGAGCAGGGGGCCTATCGCTTCTATCTCGAGGCGCAGAAACAGGCGCAGGACACCGGGATCCGCAAGCTGCTGGGCGATCTGGCGATTGCCGAACAGGGCCACAGCGATGTCGCCTCCATGTTGGAAGACAGGCACCTGCCGGAAGACGCGCGCGAGGAGGAAAATGAAACCGCCCGCCGTCAATTCGTGCTGACCTATGTCCAGCCCGGGCTTGCCGGTCTCATGGACGGTTCCGTTTCCACGCTCGCCCCGATCTTCGCGGCGGCCTTCGCCACGCAGGACACCACGCAGACCTTCCTCGTCGGCCTCTCTGCGTCGGTCGGTGCGGGCATTTCCATGGGCTTCACGGAAGCCGCCCATGATGACGGCAAGCTCTCTGGTCGCGGTTCGCCGATCAAGCGTGGCCTCGCCTCGGGCATCATGACGGCGCTTGGCGGCCTCGGCCACACGCTGCCCTACCTGATCCCGAACTTCCTGACGGCGACGATTACGGCCATTGCCATCGTGTTCTTCGAACTCTGGGCGATTGCCTTCATTCAGAACAAATATATGGACACGCCCTTCCTGCGCGCGGCTCTTCAAGTCGTCGTCGGCGGCGGGCTGGTTCTGGCCGCCGGTATCCTGATCGGCAACGCTTAAACCCTGCTCAAGCGCAGCGCCGTCAGGCGCTGCGTCTTGCCGCGACCACGCAAGCCACCACTGCGACGGTAATCGCAATCATCGCGCCGGAAATCGCTTCTCCGAGAAAAAGCGAAGCGATGACGAAGGAAAAGAAGGGCTGCGTCAGTTGCAGCAGGCCCACAGAGGCCGTGCCGCCGAGCGCCAGCCCGCGATACCAGAAGATGAAGCCGACCAGCATGGCCATCAGCCCGGCATAGATCAGCCCCAGCCACGAGGACTCGTGAACAGCATGAAAATCCGCCGGCGCATAGAAAAACGAAAGCGCCAGCATCAGCGGCATGCCGAGCACCAGCGCCCAGGAAATCGCCTGCCAGCCGCCCAGCCGCCGCGTCAGCTGCGCGCCCTCCGCATAGCCATATCCACAGACCGTCACGCCGATCAACATGAAGAGATCGGGCAGGGACAGCGCCAGCCCATTGGAAATGAAGGCATAGCAAACCACCAGCGCGCTGCCCGCCACCGCGAAAAGCCAGAAGCGCGGCTTCGGCCGCTCGCCGCCGCGTAGCACGCCAAAAATAGCGGTCATCAACGGCAATAGGCCGATGAACATCGTCCCGTGCGCCGAGGGCACGAGTTGCAGCGAAAAGGCGATCATCAGCGGCCACACGACGACGACGCCCATCGTGACGCCGAGGAGCGGCAGGAGATCGCGCCTTTCCGGCGGCTTCGCCTTCAGCGCGAAAAGCAACGCCGCCCCCAGAACGCCGGCAATCACGGCGCGCGCGCCAGTAACGAAGACCGGATCGAAATCGGCCACTGCCGCGCGCGTCGCCGGCAGCGAACCGGAAAACACGAGAACACCCAGAAAGCCATAGATCAGGCCCTTGGTCCTGTCGCTGACGGGCGGTGCGGTGACGGCGATATCGGTCATGGCAAATCTCCTTGTCTGCCCGAAATGCCGGATAATTTGCTATCCGCAAAGACACAGTTGAATACAGTTTTCAGAAACTGTACTGATACGAAGGTCGGTACAGAGGGGCGGTCATGGCGTCGGGACAATGCGAAAAGGTGATGACCCTCATCCGCGAGCGGATTTCCGCCCGTACGCTGCTGCCGGGCGAGAAGCTGCCTTCCGTGCGCAGCCTCGCCGCGACCACCGGCATCTCCAAGTCGACCGTGGTCGAGGCCTATGACCGGCTGGCGGCGAGCGGCCTCATCGAACCGCGGCGCGGCGCGGGCTTCTATGTCGGCAGCCAGCCGGTTCCGCATTCGCTGAAGACCGCAGCGCCGCCCGTCGAGCGCGCCGTCGATCCGCTCTGGATGTCGCGCCAGGCGCTGGAGCCGCGCCCCGGCATGCTCTCGCCCGGCTGCGGCTGGCTGCCGGAAAGCTGGATGCCGCAGGAAATCATCGCCAAGGCGCTGCGCAATCTCGCCCGGACCGGCGGCGCGGGGCTCACCGACTATTCCGAGCCGAAAGGTTTCGCGCCGCTGCGCCAGCTCATCGCTCGGCGTCTGGCGGCGCGCGAGATCACGACGGGGCCGGAGGAGATCCTGCTCGCCGATTCCGCCTCCTCGGCGCTCGACCTCGTTCTGCGCTTCCTGACCGAACCGGGCGATACGATCCTCGTCGACGATCCCTGCTATTTCAATTTCCTTGCGGGGCTGCGGGCCAACCGTCTCCGCATCGTCTCCGTCCCCTTCGGCCCAGGCGGGCCGGATGTCGAAGCCTTCGCCCATCTCGTCGAAACCGAGCATCCGCGGCTCTATCTCACCAATGCCGGCCTGCATAACCCGACCGGCTGGAAGCTTTCAGCCGTCACGGCCCACAAGGTGCTGAAGCTCGCCGAGCGCCACGATCTGCTGATCATCGAGGACGATATCTTCGGCGATCTGGAAGGCGATCCCGCGCCCCGCTATGCCGCCATGGACGGGCTGGAACGCGTCATCGTCATCGGCAGCTTCTCAAAGACGCTGTCCGCCGCCTTCCGCACCGGCTATGTGGCGCTCAGGTCCGATTGGGTGGAGGATTTCACCGATTTCCGCATCGCCAGCCGCTTCGGCGGCAACCAGATGGCCGAAGCGCTGGTCCATGCCGTGCTCTCCGACAGCGCCTATCGGCGTCATCTCGACGGCTTGCGCAACCGCTTGATGGCAAGCGGTGACGCGGTGGCGCGCGAACTTCAGGCGCTGGGATTCGATCTGCTCAATCCGGCGCTCGGCGGCTTCTTCCTCTGGTGCCGTTTGCCGGAGGGGCTGGAGGCAACGGCGCTATCGAAAGCGGCGCTGGCTCAGGGCCTTGTGCTCGCCCCCGGCAATGTCTTCAGCCATGCCGGTAGCGCTTCAAGCCTCATGCGCTTCAACGTCGCGCAATGCGATAATGATCAGGTTTTCAAGCTGCTAAATCAAGCGCTGACCGAGCTGCACAAAAAGTGAGAGGGCCGCCATGTCCCCACAGGCGGCCCTCGATCACGCCCTTCCCCCTCCAGAAAAGGACGCTACATCACTTCCGCAGCGAACCCACGAGAACGTCGCTGCCATTCTCGATCGTCACCCACTGGCCGGAATTGGCCGTCGATTGACGCTTGAGATAATGGTAGGGCGTATCCGTCCAGAGCTTCACTTCATTGTCGAGATTGTCGAGAATATAGTCACCCTGCGACGTGCGCACGGTCAGAACCGCATGGCCTTCGCCATCCGGCTTGCGCACGACGGTGATCAGCAGCGTATTGACCGGGAAACCCTTCTCGATCAGCAGCTTGCGCTTGAGCAGAACGAAATCCTCGCAATCCCCTGCATCGACCGGATAGGCCCAGACTTCGTCGCGGCCGTACAGCTCCATGTCGGTCATCGGCACGATGGTCGAATTCACGTGATAATTGATGTCGCGGATCGTCTGCCAGCCGAAGCTGGTCAGCTTCGGTGCCGTCTGGTCGGATGACTTAACGCTGCACTCGTCCTGATGGCTCTGGCAGAATTCATAGTGGCCGATCGGCTGCGAGGTGACGGCGCCGGTGCGCATCACGGCGGGTGCAACGCCAACTGCATCGGCAGCCGTCGCAACCGTCATTGCCAGGGCGAAAAACGCAAAACCGAGCCTGAATGCCATCACGGAAACCCTTCAATTCTTAACAAACAGTTAAGAACCTGAGGCGTGAAGAGTCAATTACAAGGCTTGTCAGCTCCCGGCATTCTTTGAGACATGGTTAAAATTGCAACGAATTGTTAACCATGATCGCCCGGCAGCAGCGCTTCCAGGGCCCGGCGCATCAGAGCCAGATCCTCCGGTCGCGACAGGCGGTGGTCGCCATCCTTCACGAGACTGATGACGACATCGTCGGCCGGCAGATGCTCGACCAGCTTCATCGCATGCCGCCACGGCACGTCCGCATCGTTCATGCCCTGCAAAATATGCACAGGGCATCCGGTCTCGATGATCCCGGTGAGAACCTGGTTCGCCTTGCCGTCTTCCATCAGCTTGGCCGTGAAGATGTTCGGCTCAGGCGAGTATTCCGAATGTTCCTCGAAATAGCCTTTCTCGGCGAGGCTCCTGCGCTCCGCCTCGCCCAGTGACGGCTCCACGAGGTCCATGGTGAAGTCCGGTGCGGGCGCGATCAGCACCATGCCTTCGACGGTCGCCGTCTCGCGCTTCCGCAATTCAGCCACCGCGCGCAGCGCAATCCAGCCGCCCATGGAGGAGCCGATGAGGATGAGGCGCTTGAAACCGGCATGTGCGATGACCGCCAGCGCCTCTTCCAGCCAGCGCGAGATCGTTCCGTCGCGGAACTCGCCGCCGGACTCGCCATGGCCGGAATAGTCGAGCCGCAGGCAGGCAAGACCCTTGTCGCGGGCGAAACTTTCGAGCTCCACCGCCTTCGTCCCCTTCATGTCGGAGCGGTAGCCGCCGAGCCACACGAGCAGCGGCTTGTCCCTGGGGCCGTCGCTCAGCCGCCAGGCGATCTCGCGGGCCGCGCTGCCCACGCCAACAGTTAGGAATTGAGGTTTTTCATCGGCCATCGCGCCTCTCCGCTTGAAAATATGACGGACATACAACAGATTCGACGAAATAAGCACAGATGGTGATTTTTGCGGCGAAGCATGCTATTGACTCGCGCACGTGAAAGCACACATTGCAGCGGACACAAATCCCCGCGCACGTTTTCGGAAACAATTTGAGGAGAATACGACCATTCGCAGACCATTCAAAGCCGACGCCCCCGTAAAGGACGGGCCTCGCGCCAACCGGGAAATTCGCCTGCCCCGCATTCAGCTCATCAATGAAGAAGGCGAGAACCTGGGCATCGTGCCCACGGACGAGGCGTTGAAGATGGCAGAGGAGGCGGGGCTTGATCTCGTCGAAATCTCGCCGAATTCTGAACCGCCGGTCTGCAAGATCCTCGACCTCGGCAAGCTGAAATACGCCAACCAAAAGAAGGCGGCCGAAGCGCGCAAGAAGCAGAAGATCGTCGAGATCAAGGAAATCAAGATGCGCCCCAACATCGACACCCATGACTATGAGGTGAAGATGAAGGCCATGAACCGCTTCTTCGAAGAAGGCGACAAGGTCAAGGTGACCCTGCGTTTCCGCGGTCGCGAAATGGCGCATATGGAACTCGGCATGAAGCTGCTCATGCAGGTCAAGGAAGACACTGTCGAGATCGCCAAGGTCGAAGCCGAGCCGAAGCTCGAAGGCCGCCAGATGATGATGGTTCTCGCTCCTAAGTGAGCGCGACTGCCCGTCGATCTGAAAAGAAGCCGTCCATTGGGCGGCTTTTTTGTTGCCTGCTGGCTGGCACAATCGGCGCATTTCGGATGTTATGCATGTGTGAGTGACCAAGAATAGAAGGGAAAACCATGACGAAACTGATCGGCATCTCGGGCAGCCTGCGCAAGGGCTCGCTGAACTCGGCACTTCTGCGCGCCGCCACCGGCCTGATGCCGGAAGGCGCGGAGCTGGAGATCGGCACGATCCGCGGAATCCCTCTTTATGACGGCGATGTCGAAGCCGAAAGCGGCATTCCCGAAGCCGTCACCACGCTGAAGGAGAAGATCATCGCCGCCGACGGCCTGCTTCTCGTCACGCCCGAATACAACAACTCCATCCCCGGCGTCTTCAAGAATGCCATCGACTGGCTTTCCCGTGGCCCCGGCGGCGCCAGCATCGCATTCCGCAAGAAGCCCATCGCCATCATCGGCGCCTCGCCGGGCGGCTTCGGCACCATCCTCTCCCAGAACGCCTGGCTCCCCATCATGCGCACCTTCGGCGCAGACTTGTGGATGGATGGCCGGTTGCTCGTGTCGCATGCGGACAAGGTGTTCGACGGGGAGGACAGGCTGGTGGACGACAAGGTGAGGGAACAGCTCGGCAACTTCCTGAATGGGTTCGCGGAGCATGTCTCGGGGCGGAAGTAAGCGAGCGGCTTCCTCACACTCCGTCATCCTCGCCCTTGTGGCGAGGATCTGCTACGCGGCCAGAACCGCTCCGTGAGTGGCCTCAAAGAGAGTGTTGCACCGCCTTGTTCCTGCTGAACCGTCGAACCCGCTGCCTCTTCAGTAGATCCTCGCCACAAGGGCGAGGATGACGGCGGAGAGAGGGGTGTCGTCGTGCCCCAAAACAAAAAATCCCCGGCGTCGCCACCGGGGATTTCAAACACTCACGCCAAGCCAAAACTCAATTGATCAACGGCAGCAGCTTGTTGATCGAGTCCTTGGCGTCGCCGTAATACATCCGCGTATTGTCCTTGTAGAACAGCGGGTTCTCGATGCCCGAGTAACCCGTGCCCTGGCCGCGCTTGGAGACGAAGACCTGCTTGGCCTTCCACACTTCCAGAACCGGCATCCCGGCGATCGGGGAGTTCGGGTCTTCCTGGGCGGCCGGGTTGACGATGTCGTTGGAGCCGATGACGATGACGACGTCCGTGTTCGGGAAGTCCTCGTTGATCTCGTCCATTTCCAGAACGATGTCATACGGCACCTTGGCTTCGGCGAGCAGCACGTTCATGTGGCCGGGAAGACGGCCGGCGACCGGATGGATCGCGAAGCGCACTTCCTTGCCGGCGGCGCGCAGCTTGCGGGTGAGTTCGGAAACCGCCCCTTGCGCCTGCGCCACGGCCATGCCGTAGCCAGGGACGATGATAACCGAATCCGCATCGTTGAGCGCTGCCGCGACACCTTCCGTGTCGATGGCGATTTGCTCGCCTTCGACCGCCATGGCCGGACCCGTCGTTCCGCCAAAGCCGCCGAGGATGACGGAGACGAAGGAGCGGTTCATCGCCTTGCACATGATGTAGGAGAGGATCGCACCCGAGGAACCGACCAGCGCGCCGACGACGATCAGTAGGTCGTTCGATAGCGAGAAGCCGATGGCGGCTGCCGCCCAGCCCGAATAGGAGTTCAGCATCGAGACCACGACCGGCATGTCGGCGCCGCCGATGCCCATGATCAGGTGATAGCCGATGAAGAGGGCAGCCAGCGTCATGATGACGATGGCGAGCGTCGAGCCGGACGAGAGATAGACGAAGAGCATGACGAGCGAGATGATCGCCGCCGCAGCGTTCAGCACATGGCCGCCCGGCAGCTTCTTCGCCTTGCCATCCACCTTGCCGGCGAGCTTGCCGAAGGCGATGATCGAGCCCGTGAAGGTCACGGCACCGATGAAGATGCCGAGGAAAGTCTCGACACGCAGGATGTTGATCTCGACCGGGCTCTTGTGCGCGATAACGGCGGCAAAGCCGGTGAGCGTATGGCGCGTGGCCTCATCCATGCCCGCGATGCGGATAAGCTCGATATGCGTGTTGAAGCCGATCAGAACGGCTGCAAGACCGACGAGCGAATGCATGGCCGCAACCAGCTGCGGCATTTCGGTCATCTGCACGCGCTGGGCGACGACCCAGCCGATCGCGCCGCCGATGACGATCATGACCAGCGAAATCAGCCAGTTGCCCGCGCCCGGACCATAGAGCGTCGCGAGAATCGCGAGCGCCATGCCGACAATGCCGTACCAGACCGCGCGCTTGGCGCTTTCCTGGCCCGAAAGTCCGCCCAGCGACTGAATGAAAAGGACGGCCGCGACCACATAGGCCGCCGTGGTAAATCCGTATTCCATAGCTCGACCCTCCCCTTAAGACTTCTGGAACATGGCGAGCATGCGCCGGGTGACCATGAAGCCACCGAAAATGTTGATCCCCGCCATGAAGACGGAGACGGCGCCAAGCAAGGCAACCAGCCAGCTCCCGGAGCCGATCTGCATCAGCGCGCCGAGGATGATGATGGAGGAGATCGCGTTGGTCACGGCCATCAGCGGCGTGTGCAGCGAATGCGACACGTTCCAGATGACCTGGAAGCCGACGAAGCAGGAGAGCACGAAGACGATGAAATGCGACATGAAGCTGGCCGGCGCGAAAAGCCCGGCGAGCAGGATCAGCGCTCCGCCGACGACCAAAAGGCCCACCTGCTGCTTCGTCTGCGCCTTGAAGGCGGCAGCTTCCGCTGCGCGCTTTTCTTCCGGCGTCAGTTCCTTGGCCTTTTCCTTCGGCTTCTGCGCCGCGATCGCCTGGATCTTCGGTGGCGGCGGCGGGAAGGTTATCTCGCCCTGATAGGTGACGGTTGCGCCACGGATCACGTCGTCTTCCATATTGTGGAAGAGCGCGCCATCCTTCTTCGGCGTCAGGTCCGTCATCATGTGGCGGATGTTGGTCGAATAGAGCGTCGAGGATTGCGCGGCCATGCGGCTCGGGAAGTCCGTGTAGCCGACGATGGTCACGCCATTATCGGAGACGATCTTCTGGTCCGGAACCGTCAGGTCACAATTGCCGCCGCGCTCGGCCGCAAGGTCGACGATGACGGAGCCCGGCTTCATCATCGCGACCATGTCTGCCAGCCAGAGCTTAGGCGCATCGCGGCCGGGGATCAGCGCTGTCGAGATGACGATGTCGATGTCAGGAGCGATCTCGCGGAACTTCTTCAGCTGCGCCTCGCGGAATTCCGGGGAGGAGGGAGCTGCATAGCCACCCGTCGCCGCGCCATCCTGTGCGGGGCCTGCAAAGTCGAGGAACACGAAATTCGCGCCCATGGATTCGATCTGCTCGGCCACTTCCGGGCGAACGTCGAAGGCATAGGTGATCGCGCCGAGCGACACGGACGTGCCGACAGCGGCAAGACCGGCAACGCCGGCGCCAATGACCAGAACCTTGGCCGGCGGGATCTTGCCGGCAGCTGTCACCTGGCCGGTGAAGAAGCGGCCGAAATTGTTGCCCGCCTCGATCACCGCGCGATAGCCGGCGATATTGGCCATGGAAGAGAGTGCATCCATCTTCTGTGCGCGCGAAATGCGCGGCACCATGTCCATGGCGATCACATTCGCGCCCGTGCCCTTGGCCTGCTCCAGCAGGTCCTTGTTCTGCGCGGGATAGAAGAAGGAGATCAGCGTCTTGCCGGACGAAAGCTTCGACACTTCATCTGCGAGCGGCGGGCGCACCTTGGCGATGACATCGGCCTGCGCATAAAGCGCATCGGCCGTGTCGACCACCGTCACGCCGGCGGCGCGATAGAGATCGTCGGAAAAGCCCGCGAGCTTGCCCGCGCCGCTTTCGATCACGCATTGATATCCGAGTTTCTGCAGCTGGGTGGCGCTGTCCGGCGTCATCGCGACGCGCGCCTCTCCCTCAAGCCGTTCCCGTGGCGAACCAATCAACATATCCGTCCTCCTGCTCTGCGTCTGCGCATATTATGAGACGGCGCCCCCGCCGTCTTTAAATTTTTGAACGCAGTTCGTCTTCGTTTAAGCAGGGAACCTGCCTTCATGCAACTCCGCGAGCGCCGAATCCGGTACGCCCGGGCGGGCGCTGCGATCTGCAACGAAGTCCTTGTAGAGGCGCAGGAAACACGGCAATGCGGAAAATTATTTTAAGTTTTAAATATTTAGGCTGCGTGGTTATGAAGCAGATGAGCCGTCTCGTTTGCGGCAGAAAATATTCGTCAACCGCCATAAATTTCTGAAGAAGATCGCGAAATCGGAATTTAATTCGATTTAAATTAAATCCGGAGTTTACACGATTTTCAGTTATATCATGGAGTCCAACGTCTTATAATAAAAGGTCGTGTCGCAAGGGCGACCATCCGGGAAGAGTGCGTAGCCTGGAATGACGCCGGCTTCTGACCAGCCGAGATGCCGGTATATTTTCTCGGCCGGCTCTCCAGTCGCCGTGTCCAACACCAGCAGGGTTCGTCCGCGCGCCGCTGCCTCGGTTTCCGCCGCCTCCATCAGTCGTCGCGAAAATCCGCGCCCGCGTGCAGCCGGATGCACCATCAGCTTCTTGATATCGGCGCGATGCGGCTGGTTGGGCGGCATGGCAACGCCCAGCTGCACGGAACCCGCAATACGCCCGGCATGCCGAATGGCAAACAACACGATCTCCCCTCGGCCCACGGCTTCGGCCACGCCGCGCCAATAGGCTTCCGCCTCCTCGTGCGGAAAGGGCAGCATGTAGCCCATGGACGCCCCGCCGCGCACGGTCTCTGCAAAGAGTTCGGCGAGGTCCGCCAGAGCCGCAAGGGTTGCGGCCTTGTCGAGATTGCGAGTGTCGGTCATGTCAGTTCCTTCGCAGGATCACCGCATAGCGGCAGGGCTCGCTGCCCGGGTTTTCGAAGACGGTTCCTTGCGCGAGCGTCATGTACAGACAGTCGCCCGCATGCAACTCGTAGCGTGCGCCGTCGCATTCCATGATCAGCCAACCCTCCAGCAGCCAGACATATTGCATGTGCGGCGGTTCGGAGAGGACCGGCGGCATGATGGCGCGCGCACCGCCCGGCAGCGCCACATCGACCAGATCCGTGGCGATGGCAAAGCCCGGCGGCGACACCGCACGGCGCACATAGCCAGTCTCGGGATCGCGCCAAACCGGCTGCTCGGCGAGCCGTCTCATGGGGGAAGGCGTTTCAGACGCGCTCGCAAAGAAACCCGACAGGGTCTCCTTGAGAGGCCCCAAAAGCCGCGCCAGCAACACCGCAGTCGGACTGGCTTCGCCGCGCTCGATTTTCGAGATCATCGCCCGGCTGACGCCCGAGGCGGAGGCCAACTGGTCCAGCGTCATCGCTCGCTGCACCCTGAGCGCCTTCAGCGACTGGCCGATATTCTTCTCGAGTTCGTCCTTCGAATTTTCCATTATAGGAGAATTTACGATTCCTATATTGGAGTCAAGGCCCTTCTCCGCGCAAACGCAGGATGGCGCAAGCGCTGCCGCGAAAGGTGTCGTTGAAGCGAGGCGGCGGCGGCCCTATCCTATCACCGGAAAGAAGAAGGACCGTGGGAAATGACTGCGATGCACACCCGTCCACGACCCCGAGCCAGGCAACGGACCCACATGGATCGGCTACTCAGTTCGCTAGCCTTTGCCGTAGTTTTTTCGATAGGCGCGTCCCCCTGCTGGGCGCCGCCGGGCCATGCCGGCGAGCGCCGGACAGTCGAGCGTTGGTCGGATGCAGGGGATTTAGGGGTGCAGTCCGTGGGCCTATCGCCGGGCAGGAAGCCCCGGACGGAGATGCGAACCTGCCGCTTCAACGATCGCGCGTATGCTGCAGGTTCAACGATCCGCTGTTCGATGGATCCGAACCTCGGTCGCGGCTGCGCACTCGGCCTTCCCTTCGCAGAGTGGTCCTGCAGGGACGGACGCTGGGCCCTCTCGCATCCGCATCGCTGAACCCATTCCACATGGGTGAAGGGCGCCGGAAAGGTCGCCTCGGCGGGAGCGAACGAAGAGACGGAGAGGGCGGGTCGGGCGTTTCATTCCGCCCGGCCCGCCCTCCAAATGCAGGTGAACGACGCGGATTGTCTCAGAAGGCGAAGCCGAGGCCGACCTTCAGAGCAACTGCCGAGGTCCGGCTGTCAGGCTCGTACGTCGAGTCGATGGCCGACACGGCCGAGCGCCCGTAGTTGAAATTCGTGTAGTCCACCGAGACGTTCGCATGCACCGTATCGGTGATCGCCCGGTCGACCGAGGCGCCAACCATGTAGATCGCCGAATTGCCAAGATTGTAGGTCTGCGGTGTGATGGCCGCACCGCCCGCCGTTGCGGTGGTTTTCATGCTGGCCGAGAAGGTCGAGCCGACGAGGCCGCTGAGTCCCAGTACCCAGCCCGGCGCGGGAGAATACTGCGCCAGCAGGCCGCCGCCGACATAGCCATGCGAATAGTCCTCCCGGTAGCCGCCCGGTCCCGTCACGTCACGGCGCCACTGGCGTGCGCCCAGGCCGAGATAGGGCGTCAGCATGAACGAGTCGCTGATCTCGAATCCCTTGCCGATCCGGAAATCCTCGTTGGTGATTTCGGCATTGTCGCGCTGGCGAAGATCGCCATAATTGCCGCCGATGAACGAGCCGACATAGTCGCTGTTGCCCTTGTTCCAGGACAGGTTGCCATAGAGATAGAGGTTGGATAGGCCGATATCGGTCATCACCGAACCGGATACGGAAAGACCCGGTTGCCAGCCGCGTTCGCTGTCGAGCGGTTGGGAGCCGCTGGATTCCAGATAATCGAGATAGCCAGCGCTGACGCTGAAATTCACCTGATTATTGGATTTGACGATGTCGCTCTGCGTTCCGCGCAGTTGCATATCATCGGCATGTGCCGTTGCGACGGATACTGCAAGGGCAAACCCTGCAGCGATCGAAAGTTCGATATGCCTTTTCATGTGGCCACCCCAAGTCGAATCAACGAACCACCCGTCGAAGACGCAATGCATCCTCGAAATTTATGATAAACGAACTCCTAACGCGCTATCCCCCCGAAAAGATTTAATGTTCCTGTAATGTGAGGCGTTTCTGATGAAGGGCGTTCCGCTGTCCGGAAGAGATAGAGGGGGCAGGCGCACCCTCAGCGGTTCCGCCGCAGTCCCGCAATATCCCCCAGCACCGCATTCGCCGCCGCCATGACATTCGAGCCCGGCCCGAAGATTTCGGCCACGCCCGCATCACGCAGGAACTGGTAGTCCTGTTCCGGGATCACGCCGCCGGCAACGACGATAATGTCGTCCGCGCCCTTTTCCTTCAGCTTGGCGATCAGCTCCGGGATGAGCGTCTTGTGACCGGCGGCAAGCGACGACACGCCGATGACGTCCACCTTTTTATTGACCGCCTTGTCGGCGACCTCGGAAGGCGTTTCGAACATGTCGGTGAGATCGACGCGGAAGCCCATGTCGGCAAAGGCGGTGGCGATGACCTTGGCGCCGCGATCGTGGCCATCCTGGCCC
This sequence comes from Ensifer adhaerens, assembly GCA_900215285.1. NCBI lineage: Bacteria > Pseudomonadati > Pseudomonadota > Alphaproteobacteria > Hyphomicrobiales > Rhizobiaceae > Ensifer > Ensifer adhaerens. Next base: position 541,473 of record OCMG01000004.1, on the reverse strand, counting down.
ATCTTGGCGACGAGGATCGAAGGCTCCGTGCCGCGCTCGGCCTTGAACGCCTCGATCTTGGCGCGGATCGCCTTGTATTCCGCATCCTCCTGATAGGCATCGGCATAGACGCCGGAAATCACGCGGGTAGAGGCATGGTGGCGCGAGAAGGCGCGCTCCATCGCATCCGAAATCTCGCCGAGCGAGGCGCGCGCACGGGCGGCTTCGACGGCGGCGGCGAGAAGATTGCCCTGGCCGGACGCCGCGACCTTTTCCAGCGCCGTGAGTGCTGCCTCGACCGCCTTGCCGTCGCGCGTCTCGCGGATGCGGGTCAGCCTTGCAATCTGGCTCGCGCGGACCTTCGCATTGTCGATCTCGAGAATGTCGACCTTGGGCTCGTTCTCCAGCCGGAACCTGTTGACGCCGACGATGACATCCTCGCCCCGGTCGATGCGCGCCTGCTTGCGGGTCGCGGCCTCCTCGATACGCATCTTCGGCAGGCCCTGCTCGACCGCCTTCGTCATGCCGCCCAGGCTTTCGACCTCCTGGATCATTGACCACGCCTCTTCGGCGAGCTGCGCCGTCAGCGCCTCGACATAATAGGAGCCGCCGAGCGGATCGACGACATTCGTCACGCCCGTTTCGTGCTGCAGGATCAGCTGCGTGTTGCGGGCGATGCGGGCGGAAAATTCCGTCGGCAGCGCGATCGCCTCGTCAAAGGAATTGGTGTGCAGCGACTGGGTTCCGCCGAGCACGGCGGCCAGCGCCTCATAGGCGGTACGGACAACGTTGTTATAGGGGTCCTGCTCGGTCAGCGACACGCCGGAGGTCTGGCAATGCGTCCGCAGCATCTTCGAGCGCTCGGACTTCGCTCCGAAATCCGTCATGATCCGCGACCAGAGCTGGCGCGCCGCGCGCAGCTTCGCCGCTTCCATGAAGATATTCATGCCGATGCAGAAGAAGAAGGACAGCCGGCCGGCGAAATCGTCGACATCGAGGCCCTTCTTCATCGCCGCGCGCACATATTCTATGCCGTCGGCCAGCGTATAGGCGAGTTCCTGGGAGAGCGTCGCGCCGGCTTCCTGCATGTGATAGCCGGAAATGGAGATGGAGTTGAACTTCGGCATCTCCTTGGCCGTAAACTCGATGATATCCGCCACGATCCGCATCGAGGGTTCCGGCGGGTAGATATAGGTGTTGCGGACCATGAACTCCTTCAGGATGTCGTTCTGCACCGTGCCCGTGAGCTTGGCGCGCGGCACGCCCTGCTCCTCGCCGGCGACGATGAACATGGCGAGCACCGGGATGATCGCGCCGTTCATGGTCATCGACACGCTCATCTCGCCGAGCGGAATCCCATCGAACAGGATCTTCATGTCCTCGACACTGTCGATCGCCACGCCCGCCTTGCCGACATCGCCGACGACGCGGGGATGATCCGAGTCATACCCGCGATGGGTTGCGAGGTCGAAGGCGACCGAGAGGCCCTTCTGCCCGGCCGCGAGGTTGCGGCGATAGAAGGCGTTGGACTCTTCGGCGGTCGAGAACCCCGCATATTGCCGGATCGTCCAGGGCTGGCCCGCATACATGGTGGCGCGCACGCCGCGCGTGAATGGCGCGACGCCGGGAAGCGCGGTTGCGGCGTCGGCGGGGAGATCATCGGCCGTATAGAGCGGCTTGATGGTGATGCCCTCGGGCATTTCCTTGTTGAGCGCGGATGGGTCTGCGCCCTTGAGTTCCTTTGAGGCGAGAGGGAGCCAGTCGCGCGCGGTCACTCTCTCCCCTTGGGGGAGAGATGTCGGCGCAGCCGACAGAGAGGGGTTCTTCGCCATTTCAAGCATCCTTTCCCTGTTCGCCCCATGGGGCGGAAATTGTTGGTCGGGGAATACCCCCTCTGCCCTGCCGGGCATCTCCCCCTCAAGGGGGGAGAATGGCTAGGCTCACTCGCTCTGCCTTCCGCAACATCTCCTCAGCCGCTACGGCTCCAAAGGTCGATGCGCGTGCGGCACCGTCACTCTCTCCCCTTGGGGGAGAGATGTCGGCGCAGCCGACAGAGAGGGGTTCGTCACCCCCTAAACATCGCTTCCCCGCTCACGAATGACCGCGAGAATGGGGTCGCAGACCCCGTTCAGATCCTTCATCACGTCGTCGTTCCAGAAACGAACGACAGTCCACCCGATTTCATTCAGTCGCCGCGTCCGGACCACATCCGCATCCGGTACGTCGCCCATGGCATGTTGCGAGCCATCCAGCTCGACAATCAGCTTGTGTTCGGCGCAGGCGAAGTCGGCGATGTAGCCGGCGATCGGCAATTGCCGCCGAAACTTCAGGCCCATCAGCCGATGCGCCCTCAGTTGCGCCCACAGCCGCGCCTCGGCTTCTGTCATGTCACGCCGGAGCCTCTTGGCGTTTGCCCTGAGCTTCGGCGAGATTGTGCGACTTGGCACCGTACCCCCCTCTGTCGGCTACGCCGACATCTCCCCCTCAAGGGGGGAGAGTGACCTCAGGCGACAAACTCCATGATCACATCATCGACCGCGAGGCTCGCGCCCGGCTTCGCCAGCACCTTCAAAACCTTGGCGCGCTTTTCCGCCCGCAGCATGTTTTCCATCTTCATCGCTTCCACGATGGCGAGCGCCTGGCCTTCCTGCACCTCGTCGCCCTCCTTCACCAAAACGGAGGTGATGAGGCCGGGCATGGGGCAGAGCAGGAGGTTGGACGTGTCCGGCGGGGCCTTTTCGGGCATGAGGGCGGCGAGTTCCGCCACGCGGGGCGAGAGAACCTGAACCTTCACATCCATGCCGCGCTGGCGCATGCGGAAACCGCCTGGAGCCGGCTGGATCTTGAATGCGACCGGCTTGCCCTCGATCAGCACTTCGGCGAGCGGATGGCCCGGCTGCCATGCCGTCTCGACCTGAAGCACCGGCCCGCCTTCGAGGCTAACGCCGAAGCCGGTGGAGAGATGCGAAATCTCGGCCTTCACCGTATGACCCGCCAGCAGCACGACCTTCTCGTGACCATTGCCGACGCCGACCGTGAACCGGCTGCCGGAGATCTTCGCGTTGCGCTCGCTGGCGATGCGCGACAGCACAAGCGCTGCTGCGGCGAAGCGATTGACACTCTCCGCATCCGGTGCGACCGGGCCGAAGCCTTCCGGATATTCCTCCGCGATGAAGCCCGTGGAAAGCCTTCCCTCCCGCCAGCGCGGATGCTGCATGAGCGCGGAAAGGAACGGCAGGTTATGCCCGATGCCTTCCACCTCGAAACGGTCCAGCGCATCGGCCATGGCGTCTACCGCTTCGAGCCGGGTCGGCGCATGGGTGCAGAGCTTGGCGATCATCGGGTCGTAGAACATCGAGATTTCCGACCCTTCGGTGACGCCCGTGTCGTTGCGCACAGTCACGCCGCCCTTCGTCTCTTCCTGCGGCGGACGGTAGCGTGTCAGCCGGCCGATCGAGGGCAGGAAGTTGCGATAGGGATCTTCGGCATAGAGCCGGCTTTCCACCGCCCAGCCGTTTATCTTCACGTCTTTCTGCGTGAGCGGCAGCTTCTCGCCGGCGGCGACGCGGATCATCAGTTCGACCAGATCGAGCCCGGTGATCAGTTCCGTCACCGGATGTTCCACCTGCAGGCGGGTGTTCATTTCGAGGAAGTAGAAATTGCGGTCCTTGTCGACGATGAACTCGACCGTGCCGGCGCTCTGGTAATCCACCGCCTTGGCGAGCGCGACGGACTGCTCGCCCATGGCCTTGCGCGTCTTCTCGTCGAGGAAGGGCGAGGGAGCTTCTTCTACGACCTTCTGGTTTCGCCGCTGCACCGAGCATTCGCGCTCCTTCAAATAGACGACATTGCCATGGCCGTCGCCGAGAAGCTGGATTTCGATATGGCGGGGCTCGACGATGAACTTCTCGATGAAGATGCGATCATCGCCGAAGGAGGAGGCGGCTTCCGACTTGGAGCGGGCGAAGCCTTCGCGGGCTTCCTCGTCGTTCCAGGCAATGCGCATGCCCTTGCCGCCGCCGCCGGCCGAGGCCTTGATCATCACCGGATAGCCGATTTCCTTCGAAATCTTCACCGCATGTTCGGCATCGTCGATCAGGCCCATATAGCCGGGCACAGTGGACACGCCGGCTTCGGCCGCGATCTTCTTCGAGGTGATCTTGTCACCCATCGCCTCGATCGCCTTTACTTTCGGGCCGATGAAGATGATGCCTTCCTTCTCCAGCGCCTCGCAGAAGGAGGCGCGCTCGGAGAGGAAGCCGTAACCGGGATGAACGGCTTCCGCCCCGGTCGCCTTGCAGGCCTCGATGATCCTGTCGGCCAGAAGATAGCTCTGTGCTGCCGGCGGCGGGCCGATATAGACGGCCTCGTCGGCCATCTTCACGTGCTCGGCCTCGCGGTCGGCATCGGAATAGACCGCCACCGTGGCAATGCCCATCTTCTTGGCCGACTTCATGACGCGGCAGGCGATTTCGCCGCGATTGGCAATCAGGATCTTCTTGAACATGCCGTTTGCTTCCTACCCTTGTGTGCCGATCACAGACGTTCGGCGCGATATTGTTCGTAACCTGCCTGCCGGAGTTCACAGGCCGGGCAGGTCCCGCAGCCATAGCCCCAGGGGTGCCGCGTCGTGCGGTCGCCCCGGTAGCAGCTATGGCTCTCCTCCAGAATGAGATCGACCAGCGGCTTGCCGCCCAGTCCCTCCGCCATGCGCCAAGTCTGAGCCTTCGTCAGCCACATCAGCGGCGTGTGAATGACCTGCCGGCGATCGAGCCCCAGCGAGAGCGTGACCTGCAGGCTCTTCAGTGTGTCGTCGCGGCAGTCCGGGTAGCCGGAATAATCCGTCTCGCACATGCCGCCGACGAGATGCCGGGCATTGCGCCGATAGGCGAGTGCTGCCGCCGCCGTGAAGAAGAGGAGATTGCGGCCCGGCACGAACGTGTTCGGCAGGCCTGCCTCGTCCATCTCGATTTCCATGTCGCGGGTCAGCGCCGTCTCGGAAATCGCGCCGAGCAGGCCCATGTCCACCATATGATCTTCGCTGAGCTTTTCCGCCCATTGCGGGAACTCGGCTTTGAGCCGGGCAAGGAAACGCAGCCGCACCTCGAGCTCGACACTGTGGTTCTGCCGATAATCGAAGCCGACCGTCTCGACCGCCTCGAAATTCTCAAGCGCCCAGGCGAGGCAGGTCGCGGAGTCCTGCCCGCCGGAAAACAGCACAAGCGCCTTGCCCTCCATCATCGCCTCACACCTCGAACACATCGTCGAACGACTGCGGGAAATTGGTCCGCGCGACGTTCATGTTGATCTTCAGAAGGGCGGTATAGGACTCCGGATCGAAGGGATGCTCGGCCGGCACCACCTCGCGCTTGAACAGGCGCGAGAGACGGCCGGCATCGAGATTGCCGCGCTCGAAGGGCTCTTCACCGAAATGGTGCCAGAGCGCATGGAGAAAAGCGGCGTCCGCCAGCGGCTCCGTCTTGTCGGCCGTCATCGGGCGCGGCTTTTCGAAGAGCTTGGTGACGCCGCGCGGATTGGCGCGGCGGATGGTGAATTGCCAGCCGGTTCCCGTCAGGCCTGACGGGAAACCGCGATGCTTTGTCATTTCAGGAAGCTTGCCCATGCCTCACGCCTTCCCGATCTTGTCCTGCGTCTTCAGATCGAAATCCGACGCATCATGGCGCTCGTGCAACTGCTTCGACGGCTCACCGAAGGCGCGGTTGACCATCGAGCCGCGATCGACGGCGGGGCGGGCGAAGAGCTGCTTGCGCCACCGCTGCACATGCTCGTATTCGTCCACCGACAGGAAATCGCCGGCATCGCTATAGGCGGCCTTGGCGGCGAGACGGCCATACCAGGGCAGGATCGCCATGTCGGCGATGGAGTATTCGTCGCCGGCGATGAATTCGTTGTTGGCAAGCTGGCGGTTCAGCACGTCGAGCTGGCGCTTCACCTCCATGGCGTAGCGGTCGATGGCATACTGGATCTTGATCGGCGCATATTCATAGAAATGCCCGAAGCCGCCGCCGAGGAAGGGAGCGGAGCCCATCTGCCAGAACAGCCAGTTCATCACTTCCGCGCGCTTGCGCGCATCCTTCGGCAGGAAGGCGCCGAACTTGTCGGCCAGATAGGTCATCATCGAGGCCGACTCAAAGAGCCGGATCGGCGCGCCGCCATCAGCCGGCGCATGGTCCATCATGGCCGGAATCTTGGAATTCGGGTTGACCGCGACAAAGCCCGACCCGAACTGGTCACCATCGTTGATGCGGATGATCCAGGCATCATATTCTGCGCCCGAATGGCCTGCCGCGAGTAGCTCTTCCAGCAGGATCGTCACCTTCACCCCATTGGGGGTTCCCAGCGAATAAAGCTGCAGCGGATGCTTTCCGACCGGCAGTTCCTTCTCATGCGTCGGCCCGGCGATCGGCCGATTGATGCTGGCAAACGCGCCGCCATTGCCCTTCTCCCAGGTCCAGACCTTGGGAGGCTGATAGCCGGCGGGAAAGTTCTTCTCGGGCGGGAATTTGGTGTTGTCGGTCATGGCTTTCCTCTTTCAAGTTTTGCGAATGAGCAAGACTCGATAAGGTAGAGATGTCCCTGAACAAAGACAGGGTGTTCAAAAAAATTCATTCAGCCGCCTGTGAGGGCGGGATGGCGCCGGGGGCGGCCCCGCCAATGATCAGCGCCTTGGCGCTGATATATTCATCGATCTCGTCCCAGCCGACCGCATCGCCGAACGGCAGGATTTCCCAAGCCTTGCGCTGCTCCGGCGTCGCGGCGTGAAGGCGCGGATACCACCAGAGCGGCGCTTCGATCCGGCGGCCATCCGCCATCCCGAAGACGATGAAATCCTCCGTCACATCGACGCTCTTCACCTGAAGCTGTTTTTCATCAATGTCCAAAGTGGTCATTCCAGGCCTCCAGGAATTTCTCTTGGTACTCCGCGATCACAGCGAGAATATCATTGACCTCATGGGCTGCAAAACCGACGTTCTTTGCGAGCCGGATATCCGAGAGCCAGACCTTCAACTGTTTGTGGTCCTTCAGCACATGGATATGCGGCGGCTCGCCGATCTCCTTCGAGTAGAAAAGGAACTTGTGGCCCTTCCATCTGAGGATCGTCGGCATTCAACCCTCCCTCTAGAGCGGAATATTGTCGTGCTTCTTCTTCGGCGGCTGCACGTCCTTCGTCTTCAGCATTTCAAATGCCCGGATCACCCGCCGCCGGGTTGAATGCGGCATGATGACCTCGTCGATGAAGCCGCGTTCGGCGGCCTTGAAGGGGTTGGCGAAGTTGTCTTCGTATTCCTTCGTGCGGGCGGCGATCTTGTCGGCGTCGCCGAGCTCCGAGCGGTAGAGGATTTCGGTCGCGCCCTTGGCGCCCATGACGGCGATCTGGGCGGTGGGCCAGGCATAGTTGACGTCGGCGCGGATATGTTTGGACGACATCACGTCATAGGCGCCGCCATAGGCCTTGCGGGTGATGACCGTCACCTTCGGAACGGTGGCTTCCGCATAGGCGAAGAGCAGCTTCGCGCCATGCTTGATGATGCCGCCATATTCCTGGGCCGTGCCGGGCAGGAACCCGGGCACGTCGACCAGCGTCAGGATCGGAATGTTGAAGGCATCGCAGAAGCGGACGAACCGGCCGGCCTTCTTGGCGCTGTCGATATCGAGGCAGCCGGCGAGAACCATCGGCTGGTTCGCGACGACGCCGACGGTCGAGCCGTTGAGGCGGATGAAGCCGCAGAGAATGTTCTTGGCGTGATCCTTCTGCACCTCGAAGAAATCGGCCTCGTCGGCGATGCGGGCAATCACCTCGTGCATGTCATAGGGCTTGTTCGGATTGTCCGGGATGATCGTGTCCAGCGCCATCTCGATCCGGTCCGCCCGGTCAGCGGTCGGCAGCACGGGCGGCTTTTCGCGGCTGGAGAGCGGCAGGAAATCGAACATGCGGCGGATTTCGATGAGCGCCTCGACGTCATTTTCGAATGCGCCATCCGCGACGGAGGACTTTTTCGTATGCGTCGAGGCGCCACCCAGCTCCTCCGCCGAGACAATTTCGTTGGTGACGGTTTTCACCACATCCGGCCCGGTCACGAACATGTAGGACGTGTCCTTGACCATGTAGATGAAGTCGGTCATGGCCGGCGAATAGACCGCGCCGCCGGCGCAGGGGCCCATGATGACGGAAATCTGCGGGATGACGCCCGAAGCCTGGACATTGCGCCAGAACACTTCCGCATAGCCGCCGAGCGAGGCCACGCCTTCCTGGATGCGCGCGCCGCCCGAATCGTTCAGGCCGATCACCGGCACGCCGTTCTGCATGGCAAGATCCATGATCTTGCAGATCTTTTCGGCATGCGTTTCGGAGAGCGAACCGCCGAAGACGGTGAAGTCCTGCGAGAAGACGTAAGTGGGCCGGCCATTGATCGTACCCCACCCGGTCACGACGCCATCACCCGGAAACTGCTGGGTTTCCATGCCGAAATCGGCGCAGCGATGCGCCTTGTACATGTCGTATTCCTCGAACGAGCCTTCATCCAGCAGAACGTCGAGGCGTTCGCGCGCCGTCAGCTTGCCCTTGCCATGCTGCGCATCGATCCGCTTCTGGCCGCCGCCGAGACGGGCTTCCGCGCGCCGCGCTTCGAGCTTTTCAAGGATGTCCTGCATGTCTGCTCCTCCATATGTCTCTCTTGGGTAGCGGTAAATTACTCCTATCGGAAGGATTGAAAAGGCGGCGTTGTGAAAGTATCAAATTAAAAATCTGCAAACTGCGAAGTTGAGAACAATGCGTGCTCAAAAACTCTTCATCGGCCGGAAACTGCGCGATATCCGCCAGGAGGCGGGGCTGACCCAGGCAGGCTTTGCCGGCAAGCTCGGCATCTCGGTGAGCTATCTGTCGCAGCTGGAAACCAACCAGCGCCATGTGACCGCACCAGTCCTGCTGGCGCTCGCCTCGCAATTCGCGCTCGACATTGCCAGCCTGTCCAATGACGACAGCGACCGGCTGATTGCCGATCTCGGCGAGGCTTTTGCCGATCCGCTGTTTTCCGGCGAGCAGCCTTCCGTGCAGGACCTGAAGCTCGTCATCCAGAGCGCGCCGGACGTAGCGCATGCCTTTCTTTCCATGCATCGGGCGCTTCGCCGCGCCGGCGAGCAATTGGCTGAACTGGACGATACGATCGCGCGCGCCGCCGCCACCGAGCCGACGCCTTACGAAGAGGTGCGCGACTTCTTCCATTATATCGACAACTATATCCACGAGCTGGACGTCGCCGCCGAAAAGCTGGCGAGCGGCATGGGCGAAAGCCCGCGCAACCGCGTGCGTCAGATGGCCGATACGATCGAGAAGAAGCATCGCGTCCGCGTCGTCATGGGCGGCGAGGGGAACGCGGTGCGGCGTTATGATCCCGTCGGCCGCGTGCTGACGCTCAACCCGCGCGCCGACAATGCGACGAACGCTTTCCAGATCGCCCACCAGATCGCGTTGATCGAGCATCAGAAGATCATCGACGCGATCATCGCCAAGGCCGAATTCCGCTCCGCCGATGCCGGTGCGATCTGTCGGATCGGCCTGGCCAATTATTTCGCCGGCGCCGTCATGCTGCCCTACGGCGCCTTCGCAGCGGCGGCAAAGGAGTTGCGCTACGATCTCGAACTGCTCTGCGACCGCTTCGGCGCGAGCCTCGAGCAGGTCTGCCACCGGCTCTCCACGCTCCAGCGGCCAGGCGCCAAGGGCGTGCCGTTCTTCTTCGCCCGCGTCGACCAGGCCGGCACGATCACCAAGCGCCATAGCGCCACGCGCCTGCAATTCGCCCGCTTCGGCTCCGCCTGTCCCTTGTGGAATGTCCATCGCGCCTTCGAAACGCCAGACCGCATCATCCGCCAATTGGCCGAAACGCCGGATGGCGCGCGCTACCTCTGTCTTGCCATGACGGTCTCCAAACGCTCCGGCGGCTTCCGCGCACCGGTCCAGCGCCACGCGCTCGCGCTTGGATGTCAGATCGAATATGCCGGCGAACTCGTCTATGCCGACGATCTCGACATCGCCCGGTCGGAAGCCTTCGAGCCCATCGGCATCTCCTGCCGCATCTGCGAGCGGCGCGACTGCCACCAACGCGCCGTCCCGCCGCTGAAACGCAAGCTGATCATCGAGCCGCACGAGCGCGGGTTCATTCCTTATGATTTTTTGTGAGGGTGGCGACGACCCCCTCTCTTGCGATTTCTGATGTTTAGCCTTCGGCTAAGCCATCGAAATCGCTTTCTCCCCCACAAGTGGGGAGATTTGGAGGATGACGCGGCCGCTTGCTCCCTTCTCCCCCCTTGTGGGGGAGAAAGCAAAATCACGGTCTTAGCCGCAGGCTAAGTCATAGATTTTGCCAGAGAGGGGGCGGCGGCGGGGACAAAACTTCCCCCTCACCTGGAAAATCTAGCACTTAGCGTTCCGCTAAGATGCTGATTTTCTTATCCCTCCCACCAGGGGAGAGGCAAATCTGCCGCGCCGTATTTCCACACCTTCAACAACTCCCCTTATCCTACCCTTCTCCCGTCACCGGATGGGCCAGCGACGGTTGGCCCAGGCGGGAGGAGAGCCTGATGCGGTGTTTCGTAACGTGCGGGATATCGTGTCAGGGGGCGCGGGCGGCGGCAGATGAAACAACATCTGACGAAACGACTCCCCCGATGGGCTGCGAATAGCTCGGCGGCCTGGCAACGCCAGAGAACCCGTCTGCCTCCGCAGACGGTTTAGCGAGGCGGCCCGCGCTTGAGGATCAGGATCGGATGCGGTCCTGCCTTGCAGATCTCGACGGGTCGCGCTGGCGCTCCGCCGTATTTTTAAACTACTCATAAGGGCGGCGCGTCAGCGTGGCTCTCCGGAAGCTGATGTCCAGAGACAGGGATGGAGGCGAAAGACCGGAGGCAAACTCGGGAGAGGTTTTTCCCGAGGGTTTTGGCGTGCCGCAGCTTCTTCCTCTCCCCTTGTGGGAGAGGATAGCCTGCCCCAAGAGGCGCAGCCGATTGGCATGACAGGCTTGGTGAGGGGGTTAACCCCAACGATGCAGATCGGCGCGCGCCCCCTCACCAAGTGCGCCCAGCACTCGCCTGCGGCTCGCACGGGCTTACTATCCTCTCCCAAAAGTGGAGAGGATAGGCGGCGACTGCCCGAGCATACCCCCCCTCTGCCCTGCCGGGCATCTCCCCCTCAGGGGGGTAGATTGGCAGAACGGCTCGCGCCCTGCTCCTGCTTGCCGTCCATGCGGTCGGGCTCCCCAATCTCCCCTTGAAAACCTTGTCGACAAAAAATATACAGAAACAGCATCGGAAATCTTGAAGCAGGCATCATGAAAATCGCGATCATTGGAGCAGGCGTCATCGGGGTCTCGACGGGCCTGCAGCTGGCCGTGCGCGGTCATGACGTGACGATCTTCGACCGCGAAGGCGTGGCGTCTGCCACTTCCCAAGGCAATGCCGGGGCTTTCGCCTTTACCGATGTCGCGCCGCTCGCCACGCCCGGCGTCATGCGAAAGGCGCCGAAATGGCTGCTCGATCCGCTGGGGCCACTCTCCATTCCGCCGGCCTATGCGCTCAACATCGCGCCATGGCTGCTGCGCTTCTGGCGCGCCAGCTGGCCGGATCGCTATGAGGCCGCACTTGCCGCCCAGGTCTCGCTGATGACGCAATCGCGTAACGCGCTGGAGCGGCTCGCCAAGGATCACGGCATGGAGGCCTTCCTCCGCCGCGAGGGGCAGCTACAGGTCTACGAGGGAGAGGCGCAGTTTGAGGCTTCGCAATCGGAATGGCGCGAGCGCGAACGTCACGGCGTGCGCTTCCGCCTGCTGAAAAGCCCCGGCGAGATTGCCGAAATCCAGCCCGGCATCGCGCCGCGCTTCACCCATGCCGGCTTCACGCCGGACTGGTCGAATGTCACCGATCCGAAGCTCTGGGTCGAGGAACTGGCGGCCCGCTTCCGCGCCGCCGGCGGTCGTATCGAAATCGCCACCGTGCAGGCCGTCCGTCCCGCAGAGGGCGGCGTCTGGATCGAGGGTGGCCGCATCGACGGCATCTATGATCGCGCCATTATTGCCGGGGGCGCCTGGTCGAAGTCCCTGACCGCGCAGATTGGCGATGCCGTGCCGCTGGAAACCGAGCGCGGCTACAACACGACGTTGCCCGCCGGAGCCTTCGACCTGAAGACACACGTCACCTTCTCCAACCACGCCTTCGTCGTCAGCAAGATCGGCGAGGGCGTGCGCGTTGGCGGCGCGGTGGAACTCGGCGGCCTGAAGCTCGCGCCCAACATGAAGCGGGCCGATTTCCTGCTCGCCAAGGCCAAGACCTTCCTGCCCGGTCTCAAGACCGAAGGCGGCGTGCAGTGGATGGGCTTCCGCCCTTCCATGCCCGACAGCCTGCCGGTCATCTCGCCGTCGTCGGCCACGCCTGCTATCGTCTACGCCTTCGGCCATGGCCATCTGGGCCTGACGCAATCGGCGGGCACGGCGGAGGTCGCTGCCGATCTCGTTGAGGGCAGGACACCCGCCATCGACATGAAACCCTTCCGCGCCCAGCGCTTCTGAAACCTCCGAGGACACCATGGCCAATCACACATTCCAATGCATCGACGGCCACACATGCGGCAATCCGGTCCGTCTGGTCGCCGGCGGCGGCCCGCGCCTCGAAGGCGCCAACATGATCGAGAAGCGCGCCCATTTCCTCGCCGAATATGACTGGATCCGCACCGGCCTGATGTTCGAGCCACGCGGCCACGATATGATGTCCGGCTCGATCCTCTATCCGCCGACGCGCCCCGATTGCGATGTCGCCGTGCTCTTCATCGAAACCTCCGGCTGCCTGCCCATGTGCGGCCATGGCACGATCGGCACGGTGACGATGGCGATCGAAAACGGTCTGGTGACGCCGAAGGAGCCGGGCGTTCTCCGCCTCGACACGCCGGCCGGACTGGTCGTCGCGACGTACAAACAGGAGGGCCGCTTCGTAGAGGAAGTACGCCTCACCAACGTCGCCTCCTTCCTTTACGAAGAAGGGCTCACAGCTGAGGTTGAAGGCCTGGGCGAAGTGAAGGTGGACGTTGCCTATGGCGGCAATTTCTACGCCATCGTCGATCCGCAGGAATGCTTCCGCGACATCGCCGATTACACCGCCGGCGAGCTGGTCGGCTATTCGCCGAAGCTGCGCAAGGCGCTGAACGAGAAATACACGTTCGTCCACCCGGAAAACCCGGAAATCAACGGCCTGCGCCATATCCTTTGGGCAGGTGCGCCGAAGCATCCGGAAGCCACCGCCCGCAACGCTGTCTTCTACGGCGAAAAGGCCATCGACCGTTCACCCTGCGGCACCGGCACCTCGGCACGCATGGCGCAATGGGCCGCCAAGGGCAAGCTCAAGGTCGGCGACGATTTCATCCATGAGAGCATCATCGGCTCGCTCTTCAAGGGCCGCGTCGAGGCTTCCGTCAAGGTCGGCAACCGCGACGGCATCATCCCCTCCGTCGGCGGGTGGGCCCGCCAGACCGGTTTCAACACGATCTTCATTGATGATCGCGATCCGTATGCGCATGGGTTCACGGTGATCTGAGCCGGAGGGCGCAAAGACCCCCTCTGGCCTGCCGGCCATCTCCCCCACAAGGGGGGAGACGACTCGCGGCGCCTGCGTCCCTCAATTCCGAGTTGATCGCTATTGCTGCCCAAACGTGAGGGGCGCAAAACGGTCACTCTCCCTCCCCCTTGTGGGGAGGGGTCTTAGGCCGCTTGCGGAGACGCAGAAGTCCTCACCCACCCACCTGCGCAATCCAGTCATTCAGATTGTAGTAATTCGTCACCCGCGCCACCTTGCCGTCGCGAATGTCGAAAAATGCGCCGGCCGGCAGCCTGTAGGTCTGGCCGTTGGCCTCCGGCAGGCCCTCGTCGGTGGCAAGATATTGACCATTGACGATAAATTCCGCCGACGCCCGCTTGCCATCCGCGCTTGTCATGATCACCATGTCTGTCAGGTGTTCCTTGTAGCAGCGGTTCATGTGCGCCATGAAGGCGGCGAAGGCGTCTCTGCCGGTCTGGCGCTCGCCCTGGTTGATGTCATGGGCGACGTCGTCGGTGAGCAGTGACAGGAACCGGTCCATGTCGCCGGCATTGAAGGCGTCGTAATAGGCGGCAATGAGGTCTGCGGCTTGCATTAGGAAACTCCGGGATCAGAAGGTCGGTTGCGATATAGAGCAAATTCGGCGAACCTGAAAATCGGTTTCGCGTTTGAATGGGGCAAGAAAAGAAGCCGAGCCGCTTTGGAAGGGAAAAGCCATGACGCTGACGATCAAGACTTTCTCCGGCCCCGCCGCGGTGCCCTATTTCGACGATGTGGCGCGTCTGCGCATCGAGGTCTTCCGCGCCTTCCCCTATCTCTACGAGGGGTCGGCGGACTATGAGCGGAAATATCTCTCCACCTATGCCCGCTCGCCGGGCTCCATCTTCGTGCTGGCCTTTGACGGCGACGAGGTCGTCGGAGCGGCCACCGGCACGCCGATGAAGGGCGAGACCCGCGAGGTGAAGGCCCCCTTCACGGTCTTTGGCTATAACACGGACTCGATCTTCTATTTCGGCGAATCCATCCTGAAGTCCGGTTATCGGGGCAGGGGCATCGGCGTGCGCTTCATCGAGGAGCGCGAGAACCATGCCAGAAGTCTCGGCGGCATGACGCATTGCACCTTCTGCGCCGTCGAGCGACCGGTAGACCATCCGCGCCGCCCGGCAGACTATGTGCCGCTCGACGAATTCTGGCGCAATCGCGGCTACCTGCCGCGGCCCGACCTGCGCACCACGTTCAGCTGGCAGGATCTGGACGAGAGGCAAGAAAGCCCCAAGCCCATGTCCTTCTGGATCAAGGAACTCTGAACCGCCCGCCCGTCCGGGAACCCAACAAAGCAAGGAATGCCACCCGCGATGGTGAAACTCGCCGCCTGCCAATATGCAATCGATCTCATCGAAACCTGGGACGAATACGCCCACCACCTGACGACGCTCGTCGGCGAGGCGGCGGGTGAGGGGGCGGAACTGGCGCTCCTGCCGGAATATGCCGCCATGGTTCTGGCCGGTCAGCTGGATGCCGAAACGCGCTCCGACCTTCACGGCTCGATTGCCGGCATCCAGCCGCTCATCCCGCGCTGGGTCGAGCTCTGCGCGGAGATCGCCGCCAACCACAATATCCTCTTCTCGCCCGGCTCCGCCCCGGTTCTCGATGCGGACGGCAAGTACCGCAACCGCGCCTTCCTCTTCGGCCCGCAAGGTCTGATCGGCGTGCAGGACAAGCAGATCATGACCCGCTTCGAGCGCGAGAAGTGGTTCATCTCGGCGGGTGTCCATGGCCTGTCGACCTTCGAGACGCCGATCGGCAGGCTCGGCATCCTCATCTGCTACGACAACGAATTCCCGATGCTGGCCCGTGATCTCGCGGAACAGGGCGCCGACCTGATCCTCGCCCCCTCCTGCACCGACACGCTCGCCGGCAGTTACCGCGTCCGCATCGGCGCACAGGCCAGAGCGCTTGAGAACCAGATCGCCGTTCTCGCTTCGCCCACCGCAGGCAACGCGCCCTGGTCCCCTTCCATGGACGAAAACAAGGGTCGCGCCGCGCTCTATGTGCCGCCGGACTACGGCATGCCACCCTCCGGCGTCTTCGCCGAAAGCCCGGAGGAGGATGTCGCAAGCTCAAGCTGGCTGGTGACGGAGATCGACCTGGCCGAGGTGATCCGGCTGCGCAAGGAAGGACAGGTGGCGACACGGCGCGACTGGCCGGAGCAATTCCTGGATCACTCACCGGAAAGTGTGGCCCTCCGCGCAGCCAGATAGCGCGCCTCCGCCTCGGCGGGGCCAAGCGCCAGCGCCCTGTCGAAGGCGGCGCTGGCTCCCTCGACATCTCCGATACGGGCGAGCAGATCAGCCAGCAAGGCTTGATACGGCAAGAAGGTCGCGAAGCGTGCTGGCTCCAGCCCGGCAATGGCCGCCAGTGCTGCTTCGGGCCCCTCTACCTCCGCCAGCGCCACGGCGCGGTTGATCGAGACGATTGGATTGTCCTGAAGGGCCAGCAGCATGTCATAGGCCGAGAGTACGGCCTTCCACGGCGGCGGGTCGTCGAGGCTCCGGCGTCCGCACCAGAGCGCATGGATCATCATGTTGAGAATGCGCGGCGCCGGCGAGCCTATGGAGAGCGCTCGTCCGCAATAGCGCCGCGCCTCGGCAATCAGCTCTGCTGACCACTGCGCCGGGTCTTGCTCTGACAGCGGGATCATGCAGCCATCCGCCGCTAGTCGCGCCGGCCGCCGCGCCTCGGCAAAGCGGATGATGGCGGCGAGTGCCTGCACCTCCGCCTCGTCCGGCATCATCGTAGCCAGAAGCGCCGTCAGCGCCAGCATTTCGGCCGCAAAGCCCGCGTGGCGACCCGCGCCCGCCGCATCTTCATGCGCCTTCGAATAGGCGACCTCCAGCGTTGAGAGAACGGCGCTGAGCCGCTCCGGCCAATGCTCCGGACCAGGGACTTCAAAGCTCACGCCCGCCTCGCGGATCTTCTTCTTGGCGCGCACCAGCCGCTGCTGCAGGGCAATGTCGTTCGTCAGAAATGCCCGTGCGATCTCGGCAACGTCCAGCCCGCAGACGAGCCGGAGCGTCAGCGCCGCCCGGCTGTCCGGGGCAACGGCCGGATGACAGCAGACGAAGATGAGCCGTAGCCGCTCCTCCGGGATGATGGCGTCATCGGAACTCATCAGCTCCTCCGCAGTGGGTTCCGGCTCTGGTGGCTCGGGCAGAAGGGTCTGGCGGACCTGTCGCCGCCGGACCATGTCGAGGGCCACCCGTTCGGCGGTGCGGTAGAGCCATGCAGACGGCGCATCCGGCACGCCGGAGGCCGGCCAGGCCTTCGCCGCCCGCGAGCAGGCTTCGGCGAAGGCCTCTTCAGCCATGTCGAGATCGCGGAACCGGGCGGCAAGCGCGGCAATGATGCGCCCGCCTGCCTCCCGGAATGCGTCCTCAAGCGCCGTCTGGCTCATCGCGGCACTTACCGCGTCATGCCCGGCGGAAGCGGGATCAGCGGCCGGATTTCGATCGCGCCATCGCGACCGAGCGGCACCTTCTTCGCAAGCGCAATCGCGGCGTCGAGATCCGGCGCCTCGATGAGGTAATAGCCGCCAAGCTGCTCCTTCGTCTCGGCAAACGGCCCGTCGTGAATGGTCTGCTGGCCGTTCTCGGTCCGCACGGTGGTCGCGAAGGCCGTCCCCTTGAGGCCGGCGCCACCAAGGCGGGCCACACCCATCTCGCCGATGAAGGCGAAATGCTTCGGCCCGACTTCCGCCATCATAGGGCCGTTCTTCTCCGGCCCACCGAAAATTTCTTCGTTCTCGTAAATCAGAAGCATGTACTGCATGAATTCCGCCCCTCCTTGGGCTTGTCTGCGGCCCCGCCCATCGGCGCCGTCGACAAAGAGACGCACGGGCTCTGTGTGAATCGACATCACCTGAGAAAAAAATGCAATCGCGCCTCCGGCACTTGCCGAAGCTGCGCGCATCCGACTAGTGTTGATATCAACTAATGAAACGTGGGGGCGTTCGCATGGAAAACAGGCCGTGGATGATCCGGACCGGACGGACCCTGAGCGCGCTCTTCGTGCTCTTCATGCTGGGCGCCTCGGTCGCGCCAAAGCTGCTTGGCATGGCCGTTGCCGAAGACACGCTCAAGGCACTTGGCTGGCCGCACGGTTACGCGCTGATGATCGGCCTGATCGAACTTGCTGGCACCGTCCTCTACGTCATCCCTGCCACCAGCCTGCTCGGCGCGATCATCATGACCGGCCTCTTCGGTGGCGCGATTGCCACGCAGGTGAGAGCGGAAAGTCCGCTCTTCTCGCATATCCTCTTCAGCTTCTATCTCGCCGCCTTCATGTGGGGCGGGCTGTGGCTGCGCGATGCCCGCATCCGCTCCATTCTGCCCATCCGGCGTGTGGCCGAGGGAAATTGAAGTGCCCGCGCGGTCATTAACCACGCAAACCCTTATAATTCCGCTTTTCCAGGGTCTGGACCGCTGCTATATGGCCGGACCATGAGCACAGATTCGACCCGCATCCCCCTCGACCATATCCGCAACTTCTCCATCGTCGCCCATATCGACCATGGGAAATCGACGCTGGCCGACCGCCTGATCCAGACCTGCGGTGGTCTGGAACTGCGCGAGATGTCGGAACAGGTTCTCGATAACATGGATATCGAGAAGGAACGCGGCATCACCATCAAGGCCCAGACAGTGCGTCTGAAATACAAGGCCAACAATGGCGAGGACTATATCCTGAACCTCATCGACACACCCGGCCACGTCGACTTCACCTATGAAGTCTCGCGCTCGCTCTCGGCCTGCGAAGGCTCGCTTCTGGTCGTCGACGCGTCGCAGGGTGTCGAGGCGCAGACGCTCGCCAATGTCTATCAGGCGATCGACAACAATCACGAGATCGTCACGGTTCTCAACAAGGTCGACCTGCCCGCAGCAGAGCCGGACCGCGTGAAGGAACAGATCGAGGAAGTGATCGGCATCGATGCTTCCGAAGCCGTGCTGATCTCGGCCAAGACGGGTCTCGGCATTCCCGACGTTCTCGAAGCCATCGTCCACAAGCTGCCCGCGCCGAAGAGCGAGAAGGGTGCCGATGCGCCGCTCAAGGCCCTGCTGGTCGACAGCTGGTACGACACCTATCTCGGCGTCATCGTTCTGGTGCGCATCCTCGATGGCGTGCTGAAGAAGGGCATGACCATCCGCATGATGGGCACGGACGCCAAGTATGGCGTCGAGCGCGTCGGCGTCATCACGCCCAAGATGGTCAATGTCGAGGAACTCGGCCCCGGCGAGATCGGCTTCATCACCGCCTCGATCAAGGAGGTGGCAGACACCCGCGTCGGCGATACGATCACCGAGGACAAACGCCCGACCGACAAGGCGCTGCCGGGCTTCAAGCCGGCGCAGCCGGTGGTCTTCTGCGGCCTCTTCCCCGTCGATGCAGCCGATTTTGAAGACTTGCGCGCCGCCATGGGCAAGCTGCGCCTCAACGACGCGTCCTTCTCCTTCGAAATGGAATCGTCGGCAGCGCTCGGCTTCGGCTTCCGCTGCGGCTTCCTGGGCCTCTTGCATCTCGAAATCATCCAGGAGCGTCTGGAACGCGAATTCAATCTCGATCTCGTGGCAACCGCCCCGTCGGTCGTCTACAAGATCAGGTTGACGGACGGCACGGAGCGCGAGCTGCACAATCCGGCGGACATGCCGGATGTCGTGAAGATTGACGAAATCCACGAGCCTTGGATCAAGGCGACGATCATGACGCCGGACGAATATCTCGGCTCGATCCTCAAGCTCTGCCAGGACCGCCGCGGCATCCAGACGGACCTGTCCTATGTCGGCAGCCGTGCCATGGTGTCCTACGAACTGCCGCTCAACGAAGTCGTCTTCGACTTCTATGACCGCCTGAAGTCGATCTCCAAGGGCTATGCCTCCTTCGACTACAATCTGGCCGACTATCGCGAAGGCGATCTCGTCAAGCTCAACATCCTGGTCAATGGCGACCCGGTGGATGCGCTCTCCATCCTCGTCCACCGTTCCGCCGCCGACCGCCGCGGCCGCGCCATGTGCGAGAAGCTGAAGGAGCTCATCCCGCCGCACATGTTCCAGATCCCGATCCAGGCCGCCATCGGCGGCAAGGTCATTGCGCGTGAAACCGTCCGCGCGCTGCGGAAGGACGTGACCGCGAAGTGCTACGGCGGCGACGCCACCCGCAAGCGCAAGCTTCTGGAGAAGCAGAAGGAAGGCAAGAAGCGCATGCGGCAGTTCGGCAAGGTCGAAATCCCGCAGGAAGCGTTTATTGCCGCGCTCAAGATGGAGGAGAACTGATCGGCGATCGGTTCGGACGACTTTAAGTTCGGCGCGCAACCCCGAAGGCCTCCGTTCAACGGCAGCAGGTGGCTGGGGCAGCATGCCTCAGAATATCGAGGCGTGGTGAGATCATTTCAGTACAGGAGGGTGCTTCAGCTGCCGGAAACGCGACACTTGCGCAATATGCATGCCTGCGTTGCAAAAAATTCTATTCAAGTCTTGGTTGAGGAGCTTGAAGAATAGTTCGCATCTGTCGATAACGATGCTTCTTCTTCTCTCAAGTCTTGCGCAAGCCGATCAGTATCATCAGTCGATGCTAATGAAGCGACTTGCATGATCTATCGAATATAACGTTTCCGGCGACAAGCTTTCTTCTCAGCGGGATGTTCTGAATATTCCGTTGTGCAGAAAGAATATCGCATTGCACAAGAACATATAAATACAGATTGTATTTCTCATGTTGAGATACGGCCTGCGGGAATCGGATTGATGAACGAGAATTTCAAGAACAAGATTAACAGAGTGTAAATTCTGTTGTCAGTTGGAAGTCAGGTCCGCTATGGTGCTTCCATGCTGGGGGCATTTTAGTCAGCGCAGTTCGTGTATCGTTGGGCATTTCAGACTGGGATTTTCAGATGGCGGTCAACGACCTGGATTTTGTTGGTCAAGAAACAGCAGGGCAAGTCGAGAGGGTGCAGGCGGTCGACGTCGCGGGGCGACGGGGTCGAGCGCTTCGTCGTGTCGAGGAAAAATCCGTGCAGCTGGGGCTCAAGCGCGGGATGGATATCGTCTTGTCGGCCTCCGCCTTGCTTGTCTTCCTTCCGCTGCTGGTGATCATCGCAATCGCCATCCGCATGACGAGTCCGGGTCCGGCCCTGTTTTCGCAGCTTCGCTGGGGAAAGGGCTGCGGGAAGATCAGGGTCTACAAGTTCCGGACGATGTATTCGGATCTCTCGGACCAGTCTGGTGTGGCTCAGACCTGCGTCGGTGACCACCGCATTACCCCCTTGGGGGCCGTCCTGCGAAAAACCAATCTGGATGAGCTTCCGCAACTTCTCAATGTGCTCAAGGGCGATATGTCGCTGGTGGGGCCTCGACCGCATGCCATTGGCATGATGGCTGCCGGCATGCTCTATGAAGAGCTGGTGCCCGACTATCACAAGCGCCATAGGGTGCAGCCCGGCATCACCGGTCTTGCGCAGATGCGTGGGCTTCGCGGGCCGACTGTTCTTGCCAGCAAGGCACGCGCCCGCGCCGCAGCCGATCTGCATTATGTCGAGAACTATTCGCTGCTGCTGGATATCCGCATCCTTTACGGAACGCTGCGCAGCGAGGTTTTCGGTGGCTCAGGCTTCTGAGCCCGCTGCGGCCACCGGCGGATCCTGGCAGACATCGATCCATCTCGCCAACGTCAGTTCGACGATCCGTTCCGGTGCAATCCTCACGGCGGCGTTGATCGCTCCTGCCGCGGGCACGACCACCGCATAGGCTCTGAGCGACACGTCGCAATAGACGGGAATGGTGCGCGGCAAACCGAATGGGCAGACGCCGCCGACCGGGTGCGATGTCTCGACCTCCACCTCCTCCAGCGGAAGCATCCGCGGCTTGCCGCCGAAGATCGCCTTGAATTTCTTGTTGTCGATGCGGGCGTCGCCGCGCGCCACGATCAGGATGACGCCGTCATCAGTGCGGAACGCAAGCGTCTTGGCAATCTGTCCCGGTTCCACGCCATGGGCTTCAGCCGCCAGCGCCACGGTGGCCGTGCTGGTTTCGAGTTCGATAACGGAAATGTCGGGTGCGTGGGACGCGAAGAAGTCTTTGACGGTCTGAATGCTCATGAAACGAAGTCCGGCCTCACCGAGAGTGTCGGCTCAATCTTCCAAGCCATAAGCGACAAGTCAATCTCGACGAGCGCAATCTGTTGAAGGCTCCGGCTGGACGCAAGCGTCCGTCTTGCGCCCCCTCATGATCGGCCCCATGCCTTTCGCACCTGCGTGAAAAGATCGGTCAGAAGACGGGGTCTACGGGTGCCTGCCTGCCATTATCGATGTTGAGAAGAAGGGTGAACGCCGCCAGGGTGAATGTGGCGATAAGCGTGGCGCTCATTCCAAGAACAATCATTGCTCATTCCTTTGATGACATCATTGTCATAGTGCACCTCAAACATAATCGGGTTCGCTTGTCTGTAGCTTACGTAATTCCTCGAGCTAGACTTGGAAGATCACTATTTTGACTTGTTAACGAAGTGTTAACAATGAAAACAGGCAGGATATCCGCCTTTTTCACTGCGTGACCTTGTAAAGAATAGCGCATGGCGCCCTGTCTTCTCGCAAGCGTGCCGATGGCCTTCATTTCACCCTTCCATTCTACCGGACATGCACCAGGGGAGACGGAAATTTCAAAAAGCCCCGAAATTCGAGATCAAATTAGTCTACAAGAATTATAGACAATATGACTATGATCTCTGCCAACCGGGCGCGCGCCCGAAACAATGGGGCCGGGAGACGACCATGGATCTGATAGACCGCAAGATCATCGACGCGCTGCAGAACGATGCCACCTTGTCCGTGGCGCAGATTGCAGACCAGGTGGCGCTCTCGCAGACGCCATGCTGGAAGCGGATCCAGAAGTTGGAGCAGAGCGGCATCATCCTGCGCCGCGTCGCTCTTGTCTCGCCCGAAGCGGTGGGCCTGGGGCTGACTGTCTTCGTCGCCATTGAGGCGGCAGACCACAGCCCGGCCTGGCGGGACAATTTCTCGCAGACGATCGGCGCCATGCCGGAGGTGATGGAAATTCACCGCATGGCCGGTGAGATAGATTACATGCTCAAGGTGGCAGTCGCCGACATGGCGGCCTTCGATGCGTTCTATCGCCGCCTGACCGAAACCGTCGCTCTCAAGAATGTGACCTCCCATTTCGCCATGGAGCGGATCAAGAGTACGACCGCCTATCCGGTCGATACCGTTCATCGCTGAACGCGCCGCGTTTTCGCCGCAAAGGAGATGAATTTTCTCCTGAGGCCAGCAGAAAGAGAATTTACAAAGTCTACAAACGTAATAGATTATCTTGTGTTCAAGAGAGCATTCAGCCCGAAAAGGGAGGTTGCCATGACGACAAGACAGACGACGAATTCGCATATCAAGACGAGTCAGAATTTCAGCGGGTCCGCGTTCGTGCGGGCATCGGGCTGGATGGCATTCCTGGCTGCCTATGGCGTGGTTGCGGTTCTGGTTCTGAAGCCCGGTGCGTTTTTCTAAGGGCTGAAAAGACGAGGTGCGTGTGCCCGGCCACAAGGCCGACATCGCGCCTGAAACCGCAAAATCGCTAGGTGGTCGAGAAAATCGACGGAGACCTGCGATGCATGAGTTCGAGACGAGAGTGACGACGGACAAGGAGAAGGCGAGGTTCCTTCGCCGCCTGGCGCGTCGCCGGAAGGATGTGCAGACCGATGCTCACGATGAAGGGCAAGTATGGTTTGAAGGCGCTTCATTACCTATCGGGCATCCCCGAGGGAACCGTCGCCCAATCGGTGGAGATCGCCGAGACTTACGGCATGTCGAAGAAGTTTCTCGACGCGATCCTCGCCGATCTGCGCGTTGGCGGCTTTGTCGAAACGCGAAAGGGCCGCACCGGTGGCTATCGTCTGGCCCATCGTCCGGAAGAGATCATGGTCGGCCATGCGCTCAGGGTTCTCGATGGTCCGCTGGCGCCGATCAGCTGCGCCAGCCGCACGGCCTATCATCGTTGCAGCGATTGCGTGGACGAGGCGACCTGCCCCGTGCGCCTGTCGATGCTCGAAGTCCGCGAGGCGATCGCATCCGTACTCGATACGAAGTCGCTGGCAGACATGCGTTCCATGGTCGAGGCGGCAAGCCTCGAGGAAGACGAGTTTCTGGAAATATCCTGAGCGGTGCCTTGCGGTTTCCGCTCCAACCCGGGAGGCGGAAATGACGCATCACATCGTAATTGCAGGCGGCGGGGCCAGCGGGGCCATCATGGCCGCGAATCTGTTCCGGCTGGGCGATGGTGCCCTGCGCGTCACCCTGGTTGAAGCCGGCGGCGAGATCGGCAGGGGCGTCGCCTATTCGACCACCAACCCGTCGCATCTCTTCAATGTCCGCTCCGGCCAGTTGAGCGCCTTTTCCGGCACGCCCGACCATTTCGATCGCTGGCTGGCGATCCATCATCCCGAGCTGAGCCGCAAAGGGCCCTTCGTGCCGCGTGGCGTCTACGGCGACTATCTGGAGGCCGCGCTGAGGGAAACAGCGCCTGTCGGCAAGCTGCGCGTTCTCAACCAGACCTGCATCGGCATGCGCGAACTGGAAAACGGAGTCGAAGTGACGCTTGCCGATGGCTCCTCGCTGCCCGCGCATTTCGCTGTCGTGGCAACCGGCTTTGGCGTGACGGACGAAGGTGAAGCGCTTCTCTCCAATCCGTGGACCGGTCCGCTTCCAGACAGCAGGGAGGCGCGCGTGCTGATCGTCGGCACGGGGCTGACCATGGTGGACACGGTTCTCTCGCTTCTCGATGCCGGTCACCGCGGCAAGATCGTCGCGGTCTCGCGGCGCGGTCTGCTGCCGCAGCGCCATGCGTTGCATCGGCCCCTGCAGCTCTCCACCGCCGATATTCCGCTGGGGGCGAGCCTTCATTACCTGACCCGATGGCTCACCGATCTGGTGCGGACGCATGTTGCGAATGGCGGCGACTGGCGCGATGTCATGGATGGAATGCGCCCGCATATCCAGACGGTCTGGAAAAATCTGCCGGTCGAATCCCGCCAGCGCTTCCTGCGACATGCGGTGTGTCTGTGGGATGTTCATCGCCATCGCATGCCGCCGGCACAGGCCGAGCGGATCGAGCATGTGCTGGAGACCGGCCAGCTCGAGATCGTCAGGGGCCGGTTCGTCTCCGCCGCGCGCTGCGGCGAGCGCCTGTTTGCCGATATCCTCCGTCCCGGCTGGGATGAACCGCAGCCCTTCAAGGCCGATGTCATCTATGACTGCCGGGGCGTCCGCCGCCGCGCCGATCCGGCGCAGCAGGGCCTTGCCCAGGCGCTCATGGAAACCGGCACGGCCCGTCTTGAGCGGCTCGGCCTCGGGCTGGAATTCGACCGTCATTGCGCGCTGGTGAATGGCCGGGGCGAACCCTCTGCCCGCATTTTCGGCATCGGACCGGTGACGCTCGGCACGTTCTGGGAGGCGATCGCAGTGCCCGATATCAGGGAGCAGGCGCGCCAGATCGCCGAGCGGATCGCCGCAGGCGGGCGATCCGTCTCACGCGGTTCCGTAGCTCGCCTTCCATAGCAGCGCGACAGAACGTCATGAAAATTGCCGGGGCCGGGATTCTGAAAGGGATGCCGGCCCCGAATTGATTGGCGGGGAAGGGACCGAAAACGCGGAGAGAAATTTTATCGTTTCCGCACCGCTGCAGAGACCGACGCATCTCTTTCCACGCCGAATATGGAATGGACGGAAAAGCTTTCGTGAGATTAGTCTACTTAAAAGATAGACGTTTTACACACGAAGGAGATGCACATGCCTGCCACCGTCTCGTCCGCGGTTTCCGCCCCCGTCATTGTCGGCCTTTCCGGGAGCTTGAGCGCCCCGTCGAAGACCCGGACGCTGACGGAAGAGGCGGTCCGTCGCGCTGCCATCCGTTTCGAGAAAAGTGCTGAAGTCTACGATCTAGGACAGTTCGGATCGGAGCTTGGTCTTGCGCGCAGCTTCGCCGATCTCGGTGCGGAAGCCCGCCACGTCGTCGATCGCATCGTCCAGGCGAGGGTGCTGGTCATCGCGACTCCGGTCTACAAGGGCAGCTATCCCGGACTCTTCAAACATCTCTTCGACCTTCTTGATCCCGCCTGGCTTTCCGGCAAGCCGATCCTGCTTGCGGCCACCGGCGGCGGCGAAAAGCATGCGCTGATCATCGAGCATCAGCTGCGTCCGCTTCTTTCCTTCTTCGAAGCGCAGACGCTGGCGACAGGGGTCTATGCGTCCGAGCGCGACTTTGCCGAAGGGCGCCTGGCGAACCGCGCCGTGCTGGAGCGACTCGACCGCGCCGTCGAACAGTTCGGCCCTTACCTCCATCAGCCGCGCCAGCAGGAGCGTGGCGTTGCGCCGGTCAGCCACCTGCGCCTGCATCAGCAAGCGGCTGCGGCCGGCTTCTGAGCCTTCACATCAACCCCGCAACGAAGTGGCAGCTGCGCCAGGAGGCGAAGCCTTCCGACTTCTCGACATCAAGGAGATATATGTCATGACACGCAAGATCAGATTGGGCGCCTTCCTGCCTGGCGGCGGCCAGCACATTGCCGCCTGGCGTCACCCCGACCAGCCGGTCGACGGCGCGACAAGCTTCGAGTTCCACAAGCAGCTGGCCCTGACCGCCGAACGCGGTCTCTTCGATGCCTATTTCCTTGCCGATGGTCTGGCCATTGCCTTCGGCGGCGGCATGGAAGGCGGCAATGCGAGGGTCGCGGGCTTCGAACCTGTCACGCTCTTCTCGGCCCTCGCGCCACTGACGACGCATCTCGGTTTCATCGCCACGGCCTCCACGACCTATGAGGAGCCGTATAACCTCGCCCGCAAGTTTGCCTCGCTCGACCTCATCTCGGGGGGGCGGGCCGGCTGGAACGTGGTGACAACGGCAACCGAATCCGCCGCGCAGAACTTCAACCTCGATCGTCAGCATCCGCATGCCTTGCGCTACAAGCGCGCCGGCGAATTCGTCGAGGTGGTGAAGAAGCTGTGGGACAGCTTCGAGG
Source organism: Ensifer adhaerens (assembly GCA_900215285.1). Taxonomy (NCBI): domain Bacteria; kingdom Pseudomonadati; phylum Pseudomonadota; class Alphaproteobacteria; order Hyphomicrobiales; family Rhizobiaceae; genus Ensifer; species Ensifer adhaerens. Next base: position 514,830 of record OCMG01000004.1, on the reverse strand, counting down.
ACGACGCCTTCATCCGCGACCGCGAGACCGGCCGCTTCTTCGATCCCAACAAGGTGCATTACACGAACCATCGCGGCGAGCATTTCAAGGTGCGCGGACCTCTCAACGTCTCGCGCTCGCCCCAGGGTCATCCGGTCGTCGTGCAGGCCGGCCAGTCCGAGGACGGTCGCGGGCTTGCGGCGCAGACGGCGGAAGTCATCTTCACGGCCCATCAGCACATCGAGACGGCGCAGGAATTCTATCGCGACATCAAGGCGCGCGCCCGTGGTCTCGGCCGCAATCCGGATCATCTGCTTGTCATGCCCGGTGTTTCCCCCTTTATCGGCCGCACGCTGGACGAAGCGAAGGAGAAATACGAGCGTCTGACCAGCCTCATTCTCGAAGACGACGGTCTGGCCCTGATCAAGGGTCTCACCGGCGGCGAACTCGACCTGACGGGCGCCGATCTCGACGGCCCGCTGCCGCCGGCCCCGCCGACGGAAGGCATGAAGAGCCGCCAGGCGCTCATCCGCCAGATCGCCGACGAAAACAACTTCACCATCCGCCAGCTCTATCAGTGGGTCGCTTCCGCGCGCGGTCATTTCACCATCGTCGGCACGCCGGTCACGATTGCCGATACGCTGCAGGAGTGGTTCGAGAACGAGGCCGCCGATGGCTTCAACATCCTGCCGCCGTGGCTGCCGACCGGCCTCAACGATTTCGTCGATCTGGTCGTTCCAGAGCTCCAGCGCCGTGGTCTGTTCCGCACGGAATACGAAGGTCGGACGCTGCGCGAAAACCTTGGCTTACCCTTCCCGCAGAACCGCTGGACGCGCCCCGAAGGCGTGGCGCAGGCCGCCGAATAACCGGACAGACATCGATCAGAGGACACGCGCATGGCGCTCGACATCGAACCGATACACCCACTGAAATCCCGTTCCCAGGCGATCCGTCAGAGATCCCGCGCGCTGGCCGCGCGCGGTCTGTACGCCGGACAGGCCGGTCCCGCCTTCTCCACGGGCGCGCTAGGCCGGCTTGTCCGGGCCGGTGTCCAGGGCGCATTTCTGCGCTATGGCTCCATCATCGTCCTCGCCATCTTATGGCAGGTCTCGGCCTCGGCGGGGTGGATCAACCCGGCGGTCATTCCGCCGCTCGACCGCATCTTCGAGGCATTGGCGAGTGGCTTCGAGTCCGGTCCGCTCTGGCGCGACGTCGCCATCAGTCTGCAGCGCGCGGGCTTGGCCTTTGGCGTCGCCGTCGCCGTCGGCATTCCGCTCGGCCTCTTCATGGGCGAGATCCGTATCGTCGAACGCGCGCTCGATCCGATCCTGCAGCTGCTGCGCCAGACTTCGGCGCTGGCGCTCTATCCGGTCTTCATCCTGCTGCTTGGGCTCGGCGAAACCTCCAAGGTCTTCGTCATCTTCTGGGCGACGCTGTTTCCCATCCTGCTCGCCACCGTCGGCGGGGTGAAGCAGGCCGATCCCAAACTCATCGAGATGGCCCGCGTCTACGGTGCCCGCCGGCACCAGATCTTCAGGAGCATCGTGCTGCCGGGCGCGCTGCCGCAGATCTTTGTCGGGCTGAGGCTCAGTGCCACGACTGCGCTCCTGCTGCTGATCGCTGCGGAGATGATCGGCGCCAATAGCGGCCTCGGCTTCGAGGTGATGAACGCGCAATACAATTTCCAGATCCCGCTGATGTTCGGCGCCATCCTGTTACTTGCAGCGCTTGGCCTCGTCGTGAATGCGATCCTCGAAATCCTTCAGAAGCGTCTGTGCCGATGGGTTCCTGCCCGGCCCTGAGCACATCCGACGACACCCCATCGATCCAGGAGAGAAAACCATGACCACCATCATCAACCGCCGGGGCTTCAATGCCTTCGCCGCCCTGTCCGCCAGCCTTTTCCTTTCAACGCCGGCGGGCTTTGCCTTCGCTGCCGGACCGGAGGTGGTGAAAATCCGCTACCTCGCCGATCAGGGGGGACTTTCCGGCCATGAACTCGCCGACGCGCTCGGCTATTTCGATGGCACTGGCATCAGGATAGAAAATGTCGGCTACGCACAGGGTGGCCCCGCCTCGCTGTTTGCGCTCGCCTCCGGCAATGTCGAACTCGGCAGTGCGGCAACCTCCGCCGTGCTCAACTCGATTGCGGGTGGCAACGACTTCGTCGCGGCCTATCCCTCGAACGGGATCAACCAGCAAACCGAAAGCGTCTTCTATGCGCTGGAAGGCAGCCCCATCAAGTCGATCCGGGACCTTGCCGGCAAGACGATTGCCGTCAACACGCTCGGCGCGCATCTCGATTACACGGTGCGTGAGGCGCTGCATTCCGTCGGCCTGCCGGAAAATGCCGCCAGGCTCGTCGTCGTCCCTGGCCCGCAACTGGAGCAGGTCCTGCGCTCCAGGCAGGTCGACGTCACCGCCTTCGGCTACTGGCAGAAGACCTTCGAGGGTGCGGCCCTGAAGAACGGCGGCCTGCAGAAGATCTTCGGCGACACGGATGTGCTTGGCGAAATCGCCGGTGGCTTCGTGGTTCTCCGTCGCGACTGGATCAAGGCCCATCCCCAGGCCGCGCGCATCTTCGTGGAACAGTCGCAGCGCGCGCTCGACTATGCCCGTACCCATCCGGAAGAGACCAGGAAGATCATGGCCAGGGTGTTGACCGCACGCGGCGGAAACGGCGACATCGCCCAGTATTTCACCGGATACGGACTGCGCCCCGGCGCCAAAGCGACCGACCGTGACCTGCAGTTCTGGATCGATATTCTCGTCCGCGAAGGGCAGATCAAGAAGGACCAGATCAGGACCGAGAACGTCCTCTACACGCCGGAACGTTTTGCCAGCAACTGATGATTTACGAGCCGCGGCCGGAGGTGAAACTTGCGCCGGCCGCACCTTCAATCGACGAGGTTTGACCATGACGACGACATCCACGGAAGCCACGCGGGGCGAGGTCACCATTCGCGACCTGTCCAAGACCTTTCACATCAACGGCCGCCCGCTGAATGTGCTCAGCGGGATCAACCTGCACATTCGCAGCGGCGAATGCCTTGCGATAGTGGGTGCCAGCGGCTCGGGAAAGACGACGCTGCTGCGCGTTCTGGCGGGCCTGGAGGAGGCCGATGAAGGCCGCGTGCTGATCGACGGCCTGCCTGTGCGCGGAGTGGGAACCGAACGTGCAGTCATCTTCCAGGAACCCCGCCTGCTGCCATGGCGCACCGTGATCGAAAACGTTGCCTTTCCGCTGGAAGTGCGTGGGCTCTCCGGAGCCGAGGCCCGCAGGCGCGCCCGCCGCTATGTCCATCTCGTCGGGCTGAGCGAGTTCGCGGACGCCTATCCCTCACAGCTCTCCGGTGGCATGGCGCAGCGCATCGGCATTGCCCGCGCGCTCGCCATCCAGCCGGAAATCCTCCTGCTTGACGAACCGCTGGGCGCCCTTGACGCCATGACGAAGCTCACCATGCAGGAAGAGCTTTCGCGCATCTGGCGGGAGGAAAGGGTCACCATGATCATCGTGACACATGACCTGGAGGAAGCCATCTACCTGGCCGACCGCGTGCTGGTGCTGCCGAAGGCAGAGGGCGGAGGCGTCCGCGAAATCGAGGTCGATCTGACGCGACCGAGAAATCGCAGCCAGAGCGGCTTTGTGAAGCTGCGGGAGGAATTGCTGAGGGAATTCGGGCTGCATTGAAGAGCTTTATCCGCCAGCGCAGCCGACCGCGAACCTGCATCCCCGCCAAGGCGGGGATTTCGTGTTTGGGCAACAATGATGGTCGCCCGAAGACGGCGAGCGCTCAGCCACAGGACGCAATTTCCCATCACGTGAAAGCCATGCAGGACGATTCGCAGTGTGAGAAAAATGGCGGACAGAGAGGGATTCGAACCCTCGGTACGCTTTCACGTACACACGCGTTCCAGGCGTGCGCCTTAAACCACTCGGCCACCTGTCCTTGCCTTGTTCCGCCGCGGTTTCGTCGGCGGGTGCTGGGAGATTGCCTGGCGGAAATTCCCTTGGTCTTTGCGCCGTCGACATCGCGTGTCGTCGGCAGGCCGGGCGGATATATACCGATAGATTTGAAAGGATCAACTGCTTTCTTGCGAAAAAGGTGCAGCTTGTGACGGCATGATGACGAAGACGTGATAAGGCCGCCATTGTCCTTGCCGTCCCGGCTTTCTATTTAAGGGACAAGTCGATAAGGTGGGCCGACTTGAGCGCGTGGCCGGCAGGAGGTTCAACCGGCTTGCGCATGGCTCGGTCGGGATGGACCGTCAACTGCCATTGTGGATGAGAGAGAAGTCATGCGCTTCCTGCTGCGCTTGTTCAGCGTGTTCTTTCTGGCCGCCGCCGTCGTGGCCGGCACGGCCGATACGATCCAGTCCTTCGCCGCGGATGCGCCGGTCATGACGCCCGGTCTGACCGTGGTGGAATTCGTCGCGCCCAAGGCGTTGGAAAAGGCGGAAGTCTATGTCGGCGGTCTGCCGGATGGAATGGAGCTGCAGGGCATGATCCTGCGCCTGTTCAATCAGCCCGCCTTTGCGCTGTTCCTGGGATTGGCGCTGATCTTCTGGATTCTTGGCTACAAGCGCAAGAAGCCCGCCGGCCGCTTTTCGGCCTGAGACGCAGAAGGCTCTGTTCGAACCTCCTGCAGGCCGTCTTCCCGTGCCGCAATGGTGCCGGAAGACATACCCCGTTCCTCGTGCAAAGGAGATGATCATGTTTCTGACCGATCTGATGAATAAGAAAACTGTCATGCCCGACCCGACGCGCGCGCTGCCCGGCCGCCCGGAGCCGATCCCGACCTCAGAACTGCATTTCGTGAACGGCCGCCCGCTGGCCGGACCCTATCCGGACGGGATGAAGCACATCCTATTCGGCATGGGCTGCTTCTGGGGCGCGGAACGTCATTTCTGGAAGATTCCCGGCGTATGGGTGACGGCGGCCGGTTATGCCGGCGGGTTCACGCCCAACCCGACCTATCAGGAAACGGTGACGGGCCTGACCGGCCATGCCGAAGTCGTGCTGGTGGTCTACGACCCCAAGGTCGTCAGCCTCAACGCGCTGCTGAAGTCGTTCTTCGAGGCGCATGATCCGACACAGGGCATGCGCCAGGGCAACGATGTCGGCACCACCTACAGGTCGGCGATCTATACCTATGACGACACCGATCTGAAGGCGGCCTTCGCTGCCCGTGACGCCTTTCAGAAGGCGCTCGGGCAGAGCGGCGTGCGCAACGAGATCACAACGGAAATCGCTCCGGCCGGCCCGCTTTATCTGGCCGAGGATTATCACCAGCAATATCTGGCGAAGAATCCGGGCGGTTATTGCGGCCTGCGCGGAACCGGCGTAACCTGCGCCATCGATTGAAATTCCGGGGAGCGGCTAGACTGCTCCACAGCTGTTGAAAGCCTGCTTCCGGGCCGGTTTTCCTTGATAAATTTGGGCAATGGCCGCGGATCTCGAAGACCTCGGTTGTTGCCCAATTTTTTTGACCGGTTGAGAAATTTTTGATGAATTTTCTTTTTCGGCGTGCAAGGATGCCGCGAGCATGGTCCTTCTGAGGGGAGGCCAGCGTTCCGCGGCCTTGAAGTGGAAGGGCAGCGGAAAGACCCGAAAACATTAGAAAACAGGGCTTTCAACAATGAAGAAATTTGTTCTCAGTCTTCTGGCCACGGCTGCCATGGCGGCCCCGGTTCTGGCCGCAGACGCCAAGCCGGCCATCATCTACGACCTTGGCGGCAAGTTCGACAAGTCGTTCAACGAAGCGGCCTTCCACGGCGCTGAGAAGTTCACCAAGGAAACCGGGATCAAGTTCCGCGAGTTCGAAATCTCGAACGACGCCCAGCGCGAGCAGGCTCTGCGCAAGTTCGCCAAGGATGGCGATAACCCGATCGTGACCGCCGGCTTCAGCTGGACGGAAGCCATCACCAAGGTTGCCGCCGAATTCCCGAAGACGCATTTCGTCGTGATCGACACCGTCGTGAAGGCCCCGAACGTCGAATCCATCGTGTTCAAGGAACAGGAAGGCTCCTATCTCGCAGGCGTCATGGCTGCCATGGCTGCCAAGTCCGGCACGGTCGGCTTCGTCGGCGGCATGGATATTCCGCTCATCCACCGTTTCGCCTGCGGCTATGTCGGCGGCGTGAAATCGGTCAAGCCGGACGATAAGGTTCTGCAGGCCTATACGGGCTCCGATCCGTCCGCATGGAACGACCCGGTCAAGGGTGGGGAAATCACCAAGTCGCAGATCTCGCAGGGCGCGGACGTTGTCTACCACGCCGCCGGCGGTACGGGCGTTGGCGTTCTCCAGGCCGCGGCAGACGCCGGCAAGCTCGGCATCGGCGTGGACTCGAACCAGAACGGCCTGCAGCCGGGCAAGGTGCTGACCTCGATGATGAAGCGCGTGGACGTTGCCGTCTACAACGCCTTCATGGATGGCAAGAAGGGCGAGTTCAAGCCGGGCGTCGAAGTCCTTGGCCTGAAGGAAAAGGGCGTTGATGTCGCCATGGACGACAACAACAAGAAGCTGGTCACTCCGGAAATGCAGGCCGCCGTCGACAAGGCGCGCGAAGACATCGTTTCCGGCAAGGTGCAGGTCCACGACTACATGTCGGACGAAAAGTGCCCCTATTGATCGGTTGATGAGATGAAGGCCGTTCCCGGTTCACCCGGGAGCGGCCTTTTTTGCCGGATAAGAAAAGCAAGACGGCAGGGGAATGCGGGCAGCAAGCCTGTGATTGGCAAGCGAAGTGCAGTCGGAACCGCGCCTTAGAAATGCGGCGGGCGGCTGACGGGGTGGGCCTCGACGGAAGCCTCCTCCAGCGCCAGAAAGCGCTCGGTCAGGCGGTCGAGCTTGATCTGCATGGCATCAATGAGCTTCCACTGCCGGGCGACTTCACCCGAAAGATCCTCGATCGTTCTTGCGTGATGCGCCGCATGTTCTTCCAGCCGGGCGATGCGGTCTTCTTCTGTCTGGCTCATCTTGGTCGTACTCCCGAGCATGTCGCGCAAAGTGCACAACGGTTTTGCGATAACGACATGCGAAAAACAATGGCTTAAAGCGTGGCAGCGAATCTCGAAGATCGCGACGCGCTTGAAAGAGCCCGGAATTTCGGCCGGGCTTTACAAGCGGTGAATTGCCCGTCAACGTTGACGGCAATGGCACTGCGGCCGGTCATCATCTGAAAACGGTTTGACATGAGCGATTTCGCGATAGAACTCAAGGGCATCGACAAGCGTTTCGGCGCGGTCCATGCCAACAGGAACATCAATCTCAAGGTCGCCAAGGGGACGATCCACGGCATTATCGGCGAAAATGGCGCCGGCAAGTCGACGCTGATGTCCATCCTCTACGGCTTTTATCAGGCCGACAGCGGCGAGATTTTCATCTCCGGCCAGAAGGCCAATATCAAGGATTCCAAGGCCGCGATTTCCGCCGGCATCGGCATGGTCCACCAGCATTTCATGCTGGTCGAGAATTTCTCCGTGCTGGAAAACATCATGCTGGGCGCCGAGGAAAGTGCGATCCTGACCAAGGGCATCACCCGGGCACGCGCCGAACTCAAGCGCTTGGAAGAGCAGTACGAGATGGAAGTCGATCCCGATGCGATCATCGAGGAGCTTCCCGTCGGCGTGCAGCAGCGCGTCGAAATCCTGAAGGCCATCTATCGCAAGGCCGATATCCTTATTCTGGACGAGCCGACGGGTGTGCTGACGCCTGCCGAGGCCGATCATCTTTTCCGCATCCTCGCCCAGCTGAAGGAGCAGGGAAAGACCGTTATCCTGATCACCCACAAGCTGCGCGAGATCATGGCGATCACCGATGAGGTCTCCGTCATGCGCCGTGGCGAGATGGTGGCGACCCGCAAGACCTCCGAGACCAGTGTCGAAGAACTGGCCGAACTCATGGTCGGGCGCCATGTTCTGCTCCGCGTCGAAAAGGGCGAGGCCAGGCCCGGCGAGGTCAAGCTCGCCGTGCGCAATCTCACCGTCCGCGACAGCCGCGGCGTGACCATGGTCGACAACGTTTCCTTCGACGTTCGCGCCGGCGAAATCGTCGGCATTGCCGGGGTGGCCGGCAATGGCCAGTCGGAGCTTCTGGAGGCCATCGCCGGCATGCGCTCGGCAACGAGTGGCACGGTGACACTCAGTGGCCAGCCGGTGGACGTGACCGGACCCGGCGATCCGGCAGACATGCGCCGGCGCGGTCTCGCCCATGTTCCGGAAGACCGCCATCACACCGGCCTCGTGCTGAAATTCGAGGAAGCCGAAAATGCCATGCTCGGCTATCACGGCGACAGGAAATTCGGCCAATCCTTCCTTCTTGATGTCGAGGCCATGCGCAAGGATGCCATGGACAAGATCGAGCAATACGACATCCGCCCGCCGAACCCGCGCCTGAAGACCGCCAATTTCTCCGGCGGCAACCAGCAGAAGATCGTGCTCGCGCGGGAGATGGAACGAAATCCGGAGGTTCTCATCATCGGTCAGCCGACGCGCGGCGTCGATGTGGGCGCCATCGAATTCATCCACAAGCGCATTATCGAGATGCGCGATCAGGGCAAGGCGATCCTGCTCGTCTCGGTCGAGCTCGATGAAATCCGCTCGCTCGCAGACCGTATCATCGTCATGTTTGCCGGCCGCATTGCCGGCGAGCGCGATCCGGATGCCTCCGAAGGCGAACTCGGCCTGTTGATGGCCGGTGTGGAACAGAAGCTGGAGGCCGCCGAATGAGCACTCCTTTCGCAAAACTCCCGGGCTGGGTCGAATATGCGCTCATCCCGCTGGTCAACCTTGCCGTCGCCTTCCTCGTCGCCGGTATCGTCGTGGTCTTCGTCGGTGAAAATCCGCTGGAAGCCGCGCGCATCATGATCACCGGCGCCTTCGGGTCCGGCGAGGGCATCGGCTTCACGCTGTATTATGCGACCTATTTCATCTTCACCGGCCTTGCCGTGGCCGTTGCCTTCCATGCCGGGCTCTTCAATATCGGCGCGGAAGGTCAGGCCTATGTCGGCGGCATCGGCGTTGCGGCGGCCTGTCTGACATTCGACCAGTCCATGCCCTGGTATCTCGTCTTCGTGCTGGCGAGCCTCGGCGCCATGGCCTTCGGCGCGCTCTGGGCGCTGATCCCGGCCTGGCTGCAGGCCTATCGCGGCAGCCACATCGTGATCACTACGATCATGTTCAACTATATCGCATCGAACCTGATGCTCTACATGCTGCTCAACGTCTTCAAGCCGCTCGGCCAGATGGCGGCGCAGTCGCGTACCTTCGAGGCGGGCGGGCAATTGCCGAAGCTCGATTGGCTGCTCTCGATCTTCGGGCTCGATATCGGCGGCGCGCCGTTCAATTTCTCCTTCCTCGTGGCGCTGGTCGCGGCCTTCGTCGTCTGGGTGCTGATCTGGCGCACGCGGCTGGGCTATGAAATGCGCACCATGGGCTTCCAGCCGCATGCCGCGCGCTTTGCCGGCATGAAGAGCAAGCGCATCGTCGTCATCGCCATGCTGATTTCCGGAGCCCTGGCAGGTCTCATGGCGCTGAACCCGATCATGGGCGATCAGTACCGCATCCAGCAGGATTTCGTCACCGGCGCCGGCTTCGTCGGGATCGCCGTGGCGCTCATGGGCCGCTCGCACCCGGTCGGCATCGTGCTCGCCGCCATCCTCTTCGGCATGCTCTACCAGGGCGGCGCGGAACTCTCCTTCGACATGCCGGAAATCACCCGCGACATGATCGTCGTCATCCAGGGTCTCGTCATCCTGTTTGCCGGCGCGCTCGAACATATGTTCCGTCCCGCCATCACCGCGTTCTTCGCGCGGGCAGGCAAATCGCGCAGCGAAGCGGCAGCAGGGGCCTGAGCCATGGATACCAACACGATCGTCGTCCTTCTCCAGTCCACCATCCGCGTGTCCGTGCCGCTGATCCTGACGGCACTTGCCGGTCTCTATGCCGAGCGCTCCGGCGTGGTCGATATCGGCCTTGAGGGCAAGATGCTCGCCGCCGCCTTTGCCGGTGCGGCGGCCGCCGCCGTCACCGGGTCGGCCATCACCGGCATCGGCGCGGCCATGCTGGTCTCCGTCGCCTTCTCGCTGGTCCACGGCTATGCCTCGATCAGCCAGCGCGGCGACCAGATCGTCTCCGGAACTGCCATCAACTTCATCGCCGCCGGCGCCACCGTCATTCTGGGTCAGGCCTGGTTCCAGCAGGGGGGACGCACGCCGGCCCTCTCCGCCGACGCGCGGCTTTCGACCTACAAGCTGCCGGGCGCGGATGCCGTGCGCGAGGTCCCTGTGCTGGGGCCGATCTATTCGGATCTTCTCTCCGGCCACTATCTGCTCACCTATTTCGCCTTCGCCATGGTGCCGATCACCTGGTGGGTGCTCTACCGCACGCGCTTCGGCCTGCGCCTGCGCGCCGTCGGCGAAAACCCGGGTGCAGTCGACACGGCGGGCATCTCGGTTGTGCGCATGCGCTACCTCGCCGTCATCTGCGGCGGCATGCTCTGCGGTCTGGCCGGGGCCTATCTCTCGATGGCGCTGGCCAACGGTTTCGTGAAAAACATGTCGGCCGGCCGCGGCTTCATCGCGCTCGCCGCCCTCGTCTTCGCCAACTGGAAGCCGAAGAATATCCTGCTCACCTGCCTTCTTTTCGGCTTCCTTGATGCGCTTTCGATTTACAGCCAGAACGTGGAACTTCCGATCCTGAGCAGCATTCCCGATCAGGCAATCCAGGCGCTGCCCTATATCCTGACTGTGATCCTGCTGGCAGGCTTCATTGGCAAGGCCTCGCCGCCCAAGGCGTCGGGCGTACCCTATGTGAAGGAACGATAAGATGTCGGCAGACCTTTACGAAGCCGCGAAAAAGGCGATGGCGCTCTGCCATGCGCCCTATTCCAAGTTTCCCGTCGGCGCGGCGATCCGCGCCGAGGATGGAAAAATCTACGCTGGCGCCAATATCGAAAACCTCGCCTTTCCGGAAGGCTGGTGCGCGGAAACAACCGCCATCAGCCACATGGTCATGGGCGGGGCGAAACAAATCGTCGAGATCGCCGTGATTGCCGAGAAGCTGGCGCTCTGCCCGCCCTGTGGCGGCTGCCGCCAGCGCATCAAGGAATTCGCGAGCGTCAACACGCGCATCTATCTCTGCGACGAGACGGGCGTGAAGAAGACGATGACCATGAACGAACTGCTGCCGCACAGTTTCGAAACCGAGGTGATTGGATGAGGGCGACGATCGACCTTCTGATCTCGAAGCTCGACGGCCTGCTGCCGCGCCATGGCATTGTGCTGGGCTCCGGCCTCGGCAGCCTTGTGGACGCCGTCGATATCGTCACCCGCATTCCCTATTCTGAACTCGATGCCTTTCCTGTCAGCGCCGTCTCCGGCCACGCGGGCGAACTGGTGGCGGGCAAGTTGAACGGCGTGCCGGTCATCATGCTTTCCGGCCGCGTCCACTATTACGAGAAGGGCGATGCCGCCGCCATGCGCCGGCCGCTCGAGGTGCTGCACGGCATCGGCGTCACGCATCTGATCCTGACCAATTCGGCGGGCTCTCTGCGCGAGGACATGCCGCCGGGTTCGGTGATGCGCATTTCCGACCACATCAACTTCACCGGCCGCAACCCGCTGATCGGCGAGGAGACGGATGCCCGTTTCGTCGGCCTCACCAATGCCTATGACACGGACATGGCGGCCGACATGGAGCGCGCGGCGATGAAGACCGGCGTGCCGCTCAAGAATGGCGTCTACATGTGGTTCTCCGGCCCAAGCTTCGAGACGCCGGCGGAAATCCGCATGGCGCGCACGATGGGGGCGGATGCGGTCGGCATGTCGACCGTGCCGGAAGTCATCCTAGCCCGTTTCCTCGGAATGAAAGTCGCGGCCGCCTCCGTCATCACCAATTACGCCGCCGGCATGACCGGCAATGAACTGTCGCATCATGAAACCAAGGACATGGCCCCGGTTGGCGGTGCCCGGCTGGCGACGATCCTGAAAGACATGATTGCGGGTGGAGGACACTGACATGACATCGACCGACCTCAAGGCCGTCGCGACGCGCGCGCTGGCGTCCCTGGACCTGACCAACCTCAACGACGACTGCACGCCGGAAGCGATCGAAAAGCTCTGCGCCGATGCGCAGACGAAATTCGGCAACACGGCCGCCATCTGCATCTGGCCGCGCTTCGTTGCGCAGGCGCGCGGCATCCTAGGCGCAGGCAGCCCGATCAAGATCGCCACCGTCGTCAATTTCCCCTCCGGTGAATTGCCGCTGGAAACGGTTATCGGCGAGACCGAGCAGGCGATTGCCGATGGCGCGGACGAGATCGACCTGGTGATCCCCTACAAGGAGTTCATGATCGGCCAGAAGGCGTCAGCCCGGCTGATGATCGCCGCGATCCGAGAGCGCTGCAAGGCTCCCGTGAAGCTCAAGACCATCCTCGAAACCGGCAATCTGGATGACGACGCGCTGATCCGCGAGGCCTCCGCAATCGCGCTCAAGGAAGGAGCGGATTTCATCAAGACCTCGACCGGTAAGGTCCGTGTCAACGCGACGCCGGAAGCCGCGCGCATCATGCTGGAAGAGATCAAGGCGTCGGGCAAGCCGGCAGGCTTCAAGCCCGCCGGTGGCGTTCGCACGGTCGCCGATGCCGCGATCTATCTCGGCCTCGCCGACGAGATCATGGGCGCGGGCTGGGCCACCGCTCAGACCTTCCGCTTCGGCGCATCCGGCCTGCTTGGTGACATCCTTGCCACGCTCGGCGATACGCCCGCCAAGCCGAACACCGCAGCCTATTGAGGTTTGGCCCCGGTGCTGCCGCAGGAGACCATCCGAGCCAAGCGCAATGGCGAGACGCTGACGGCTGAGGAGATCGCGCGCTTCGTCGAGGGCTTCACGGCCGGCACCATTTCCGAAGGCCAGGTTGCGGCCTTCGCCATGGCCGTCTGGTTCAAGGGCATGGCCCGTGATGAGACCGTGGCGCTGACGCTCGCCATGCGCGACAGCGGCGATGTGCTCGACTGGTCGGACATCGGCCGCCCCATCGCCGACAAGCACTCGACCGGCGGCGTCGGCGACAATGTCTCGCTGATGCTCGCGCCCATTGTCGCTTCGCTGGGCTTGGCCGTTCCGATGATCTCAGGTCGCGGGCTGGGCCACACAGGGGGCACGCTTGACAAGCTGGAGTCGATCGCCGGCTACAACATCATGCCGGACGAGGCGCTGTTTCGCAAAACCGTGCGCGAGGTGGGCTGCGCCATCATCGGCCAGACCGGCGATCTCGCGCCTGCCGACAAGCGGCTCTATTCCATCCGTGACGTGACCGCGACGGTCGACAGCGTGCCGCTGATCACCGCCTCGATCCTTTCGAAGAAGCTCGCCGCCGGGCTCGAAACGCTCGTCCTTGACGTCAAAGTCGGTAGCGGTGCTTTCATGAGCGACCTGGAGGAGGCGAGGACGCTGGCCCGCTCGCTGGTCGAGGTGGCGAATGGCGCGGGCGTGAAAACCTCGGCGTTGATCACCGACATGAACGAACCGCTCGCCGATTGCGCCGGCAACGCGCTGGAAGTGATTCATGCGCTGGATTTCCTGAAAGGTCTCAAGCGCGCAACCCGCAGCGAGGCGGTAACGCTGGCGCTGGCGGCTGAAATGCTGCTGTCCGCCGGTGTGGCTGCGACGGCCGAGGAGGGCCGGGCAAAGGCGCAGGAGGCGATTGCCTCGGGCCGCGCGTTGGAAACCTTTGCCCGCATGGTAGCGAGCCTCGGTGGGCCGGCAAATTTCGTCGAGAAGCCATGGGCCCATATGCCGAAGGCGAATGTGGAGGTCGTTGTGGAAGCACCGCAGGCTGGGATGCTCGCCGCCTGCAAGGCTCGTGACGTAGGCATGGCCGTGATCGGGCTTGGTGGGGGACGCATCCTGCCGACCGATCTGGTCGATCATTCCGTCGGGCTTACGGGATTGCTGCCATTGGGCACGCGAGTCGAAAAGGGCGACGTGATTGCCCGCATCCACGCCCGCGATGAAGCTTCCGCGGCAAGGGCGCGCGCGGAACTGCTGGCGAGTGTCACGTTCGGCGAAGGCGGGCAGGGGTCGCGCCCGGCCATCGTGGAGAGAATCTGATCGTTCTTTTCGCAATGCCGGACGCGAAACCGGTTTCGCTTGCGTCGGAAATGCTCAGTTCTTGAGATAGAGCACGCCGTCCTCAACCTTGTAGGACTTGAGCTTGCTCATGAAGCTCATGCCCACCAGCATGCCGGACAGCGACTTGTCCTTCAGGACGAAGGCGTCGACATTGCGCACCCGCACCGAGCCGACCTCGAGACGGTCGAGCGTTACATGGGCCGCCTGCGTCGTTCCGTTGGCGGTGGTGACGGCGTAGCGGTAGTCGAGGCTGGACGCGCTGATGCCGATGCGCTTGGCGGTCTGCTCGTTGATGGCAACGAAGGTCGCGCCCGTATCGACCAGGCCATCGACATCGCGACCGTTGACCCGAAAACTGGCGTTGAAATGCCCGCCCGCACCGGCCTTGATCGCCTCTTCGCCTGGCGGCGAAATGGAGACCGGAGTCGTCGCTGCGGTCGTGGTTTGCATGTCCACGCCGGGGGATTGCGCGGTCACGACACTGGCTTCCAGACTCTTCTGGGCTTGCCCGAAATAGACGGCAGAGAGCGCTGCCGCAGCTGCTACAAACAGAAAGCGGTTCATTTTCTTCTTATCCCTGTTTTGCGCGGCAGCTTCCTTGTCCGCCTTCGCAATGGGACCACTATTCCTGACAGAAGTTATGAAATTCAAAAAATGGCCCGCCGGTACGGGGTACGGGCGCGCCATTTTGAATTGGCTGGTTAATGCCGGGTGAAATGCGGCGAAATCTCGGCTTTTCGGTGTCGGCGGGCTAGCCTGCGGCCAAGCCAGCCCCCATTTCTTCAGGGAACAGGCGTCATGATGGCGCGCATGTCCGGCGTTTTCAGTAAGTCCCTGTACGCGCTGTCGGACATCGCATTGATCAGGAGACGGCCCATGACATCGGATTTCACATATTCGATAGCGAGAAGGTTCGTGACTGGATTGGTCGTCAGGACAGCCTGATCGGGTGTTCGCTCGCCAAACTCCGCGACAACACTTTCGCTGTCGTCGGCCACCACGACGGCCAGCCGCCGTCCGGAAAGCCGCAGCCGGGCGCTCGCTCCGCATTCGGACAAATCGTAGATGCGAGGGCCGGACAGGGCTCGTTTGCCGTAGATCGCGACATGCGTATCGACCCCGCGTGCCGATGCCTGTTCGAGAAGCGGGCCGATCTCGTCCATCTCCTCATCCCAGATTCCGGCAAATATGCTTTTCCTGGCGCTGGCAGTCACGCGGATAAAGGCCTGCAGGATCGACTGCCGGCTGCGAAGCGACCAGACAAGCCCCGGCTCTTCCCGGACCGGCAGCCTGTCGAGCCTCTCCTTGGCGGCGGCAACATCCGCCTCGAAACGGGATCTGGCAGAGGTGAGGAAATCTTCGTAGGGAACCGCACTGTAGCGTACCGGTTCTGACCGGTTCACCAGCACCGCGCCCTTGGATTCCAGCCGAGCGAGGGTCTCGTAGATCTTCGATGGAGGAACACCGGCCCCTCGGCTGACTTCGGCGCCGGTCAACGCCCCTTGCCCGGTCAGGGCCACATAGGCTTGCGCCTCGTACTGAGAAAAGCCCAGCCGCGCCAAAATATGGATGAGATCGCTGTCGATTGCCACGCGTTTCAAGCCGTCGGCTCAATGACAACGGCTCCCTTTGAAAATTGCAACTAAACCCTATTGACTACCTTGGTGGTAAATGGAATCCATATCAACTACCACTTCAGTAGTAATAGGAGATGAGCATGCGCACTTTGATCAGTTCCGGATCCCCATGGGAGGAGAAGGTCGGCTATTCCCGAGCCGTCATCGTCAACGACACGATCTACATTTCCGGTACGGCCGGGGAGGGCGCTGACGTCTACGCCCAGACAAGAGATGCGATCGCCAAGGTCGAGAAGGTCTTGCTCGAGAACGGCTTCGCATTGACCGACATTGTTCAGAGCCGGCTGTCCGTTGCCGATTTCGAACATTGGCAGGACGCCGCGCGCGCCCATGGCGAAGTCTTTGGCACCATTCGCCCCGCATTTTCGCTTGTCCATGCACTCCCCTTTGTAGAAGACACGATACTTGTCGAGATCGAGGCGATCGCCGTGCGGGATGGAGCGTGAGCGACCGGCATAGGTCCGCGCTTCCGACGAGCACGGTTGGACTGCTGGCAATCGTGGCCGGGGGAGCGATTGCAAACAACTATGCGATCCAGCCGAGCATCGGAGCGATCGCGCGCGATTTGCACGCCACGCAGGAGACGATCAGCTTCACCATTTCTGGATTGATGTTTGGTTATCTGTCGGGTTTGGCGCTGTTTGTGCCGTTGACCGATCGCATCAATCCGAGGCGATTGGTGCCACTCCAACTCTTTGTCCTTGCAGGAGCGCTCGTCGCTGCATCTTTCGCCACGTCCGCGTGGCTTCTATTCGCGTGTCTCGTTCTTGTCGGCATGATGGCAACTGTTGCCGCGCAAATGAGCGCCATTGTCGGCAAGCTTGCCTCGCCGGCGGACAGAGGGCGGCAGATGGGTTTGATTTCGGCAGGCATTTCAGCGGGCATCCTGCTGTCTCGCTTCGTTGGCGGGTCTCTCACAACATGGCTCGGATGGCGCGGGATGCTGCTTTGTTTCGCCATGTTGGGTAGTCTCGCGGCGATCGCGGCCTGGGCGACGCTTCCGTCCGTTCGGCCGCAGGCAGCGAAAAAAAACCTCGTTGCCCTGCATTCTGTTCGGGAGTTGCTTGCCGAGTTTCCGGACCTGCGATCGGCAGGGGCGGCTGGCATGCTCTGGTTTGCGGCCTTCAGCGCCATTTGGGTTGGGCTGGCCATTGAATTGGCGCAGCCACCCTGGTCGTTGAGTGCGGAGGCTATCGGCTTCTACAGCCTTGCCGGTGCCCTCGGCCTTGTCGTCACGCCGATCGCCGGAAGCATGACTGACCGCTTCGGGCCACGAAGAGTCAAGCTTGCTGGCCTTGCGGTTGCGGCCGTTGCTACGATGGCGCTTGGTCTCACCCTCGGAAAACCAACCGGCCTGATGCTCGCGCTTGGGATTTTCGATGCAGGCTGTTTTGCCGCGCAGGTCGCAAACCAGTCTGCAATCGTCAGGCTGGCGCCCGACCGCTCAGGCGCACTGATGTCTACATATCTGCTGCTCTATTATGTTGCAGGGGCCATCGGAACCGCCGCCGCAGGACCGCTGGTTTCGCTCGGCGGCTGGGATCATCTGGTCGCCACCGCTGCTGTCGCGATTATCGGTGCGATCATACTTTCCGCAAAGCCACGTTCCGATTAGACAACACGAAACAGTCTTTCATGACCTACAGCGCGACATGCATTGGCCGACTTACTTCGTCCCATACATGCGGTCGCCGGCATCGCCGAGACCGGGCACGATATAGCCCTTCTCATTGAGATGATCATCGATGGCGGCGGTAAAGACCGGCACGTCGGGATGCGCCTCGGTAAAGTTCTTGATGCCTTCCGGCGCGGCCAGCAGGCAGAGGAAGCGGATATTGCTTGCGCCGCGCTCCTTCAGCTTGTCGACGGCGGCAATCGAGGAATTGCCGGTGGCGAGCATCGGGTCAACGACGATGACGAGGCGGGCATCGAGATCGCCGGGAGCCTTGAAGTAATATTCGACCGGCTGCAGCGTTTCATGGTCGCGATAGACGCCGATATGCGAGACGCGGGCGGCGGGTACCAGTTCCAGCATGCCTTCGAGAAGGCCGTTGCCGGCGCGCAGGATCGAGGCGAAGACCAGCTTCTTGCCTTCGAGCAGCGGCGCATCCATCTCCATCAGCGGCGTTTCGATCCGCTCGGTGGTGAGTTCCAGATCGCGGGTGACTTCATAGCAGAGCAGCGTCGATATTTCCCTGAGCAGCCGGCGGAAGCTGGCCGTCGAGGTTTCCTTCTTACGCATGATCGTCAGCTTGTGCTGCACGAGGGGATGGGAAATTACCGTGACGCCGTTCATCTGTGCCTTCCAGTCTATTCGCAAGCAATTCCAGGAAAAGTGGAAACCGGTTTTCCGTCCGGAATTGCACAAGGATATGCAATAGTCTTAGCGGAATGCCCGGTTCCCGCAAGACGCGCGTCTTCGCGAGGGGGGTTAATCCTCAAATCATTGCAAGAAGACGCGCCCGCGTCGCATCGTCGACAAAGGCCGCTTCGATGGCCGTTCGGGTCATGCGGTTCAGGTCGGCATCGGAAAAGCCCATGCGCGAGCTGGCGATTTCATATTCCTTGGCGAGCGATGTGTGGAAGAAGGGCGGATCATCCGAGTTCAGCGTCACCTTTACCCCCATGTCGAAGAAGGTCTTCAGAGGGTGGCTTTCGAAATCCGGAAAGACCTCGAGTGCGATATTGGAACCCGGGCAGACTTCCAGCACGATGCCGAGATCGGCGATGCGCCGCACGAGATCCATGTCCTCGACGGCGCGCACGCCGTGCCCGATGCGGGCCGGGCGCACGAGATCAATGGCGTCGCGCACGCTTTCGGCGCCCGCCAACTCGCCTGCATGGATGGTGATGCCAAGCCCGGCGTCGCGGGCAATGTCGAAGGCGCGGGTGAAATCGGCAACCTTGCCGAAACGCTCCTCGCCGGCCATGTTGAAGCCGGTGATCAACGGATCAGGTCGTTCCGCCGCGAACCTGGCAGCCGCTTCGACGCGCTCTGCGCCCAGATGCCGGACGCCGATGACCACCATGCGGCTCTCGATGCCGGTCCTGGCTTTCGCCCGCTTCATGCCTTCGGAAATGCCGGCAATGTAGGCACGTGCGGAAAGACCGGCCGAAACACCGTGGTCCGGCGAGACGAAGAGTTCGCCATAAATGGCGCCCGCACCCGCGATTTCAGTCAGATAGGTTTCAGCCAGCAGCGCGAAATCCTCTTCCGACTTGAAGAGTGCGGCGGCCGCGTCATAGCAGTGAATGAACGTCGTGAAGTCGTGCCAGACATAGGCGCCATCGCGAATATAGGCCGACATGTCGGCGCCATATTGCCGGGCTTGCGAAAGCACCAGCGAAATCGGCGCGCCGGCTTCCAGATGCAGGTGCAGTTCGGCCTTCTTCAAAGCGGATGTCACAGGAAGCTCCGTCCATGACGTCCAGGTTCGATGCCCAGATGGGCCGCGATGCTCTCGCCGATATCGGCATAGGTTGGCAGAACACCCACTTCGCGCGCCTTGATCCCGGGACCGTAGGCCAGAACCGGAACCCGCTCGCGGGTATGGTCGGAGCCGCGCCATGTCGGATCGCAGCCGTGGTCGGCGGTGATGATCACCATGTCTCCGCGCTGGAGCTTGCGGTTGATCTCTGGCAGGCGGCGGTCGAATTCTTCAAGCGCTGCGGCATAGCCCGCGACATCGCGGCGATGGCCGTAAAGCATGTCGAAGTCGACGAAATTCGTGAAGACAAGGTCGCCGTCGCCGGCCTCGTCCATGGCCTCCAGCGTCGCATCGAAGAGGGCTGAATTGCCGCTCGCCTTCCAGAGCTGGGACACGCCCTGATGGGCGAAGATGTCTGCAATTTTGCCAATGGCGTGGACGTTCCGGCCCGCATTCTTCAGTCTGTCGAGCAGTGTCGGCTCGGGCGGCAGGACAGAATAGTCGCGGCGGTTTCCGGTGCGCTCGAAGGTCTCTGCCGTTTCACCGACAAAGGGGCGGGCGATCACGCGTCCGATATTGTAGTCGTCCACTAGCTTGCGCACGGTTTCGCAGAGGCTCAGCAGCCTCTCGAGGCCGAAATGCGTCTCGTGGGCGGCGATCTGGAAGACGGAGTCGGAGGATGTGTAGCAGATCGGCTTGCCCGTGCGGATATGCTCTTCGCCCAGCCGCTTGATGATGTCCGTCCCAGAGGCATGGCAATTGCCGAGGATGCCGGGAAGCTCGGCTGCCTTGCAGATCCGGTTGACCAGCTTCTCGGGAAAGGCATCTCCCTCGGCGGGAAAATAACCCCAGTCGAACATCACCGGTGTGCCGGCAATTTCCCAATGTCCCGACGGCGTATCCTTGCCGCGCGAGATTTCGCTGGCGGCGCCCCGGATGCCATAGGTCTTTTCAGGCACGGGCATGCCCTTTGGAAACTTGCCAGTCGCGGCCTTGGCGGCATGCAGCAAGCCGAAAAGCGAAAGATTGGGCAGTTCGAGCGGTCCATCCCGCAGCCCGGCGCGGTCCGCGCAACCATGGGCGCAGAATTCGGCAATGTGGCCGAGCGTATCGGCGCCGAGATCCCCATAGATCTCCGCGTCGGGCGCGCCGCCGACGCCGAAGGAATCGAGTACGAACAGGAATGCGCGTGCCATGGCCACCAGACATCAAGTGCAATTTCAGACAGCGTTTTCGCCCGGAATTGCAGTTAAATAAAGAGCAAGTGCGCTTCTGGCTATCGTGTTTGCACCGGAAATACGCGCGACGGACGGGTGCTGAAAGGCTCTCAGGCTTTCCAAGGGCCGGAGATTGCACCACGTGATAGCTGTCTTGCTCGCCAAACGAGATGAGGAGTCTTGTAGTGCCTGAAGCAGTCCAAGACCAGAAAAATCGCCGGTTCGAACAGATCGATCCTAGCAGTCGGAGCAGGTGATGCTGTTGCCGACGCGCTGGCGGTAATAGAAGTCTTTCTTGATGGTGAAGCTCTGCGTTTGCGTGCCGCTCATGCCGGGTAGATAGAGAAGCAGCGAATAGGGAAGACTGAGTTCCGACCGAACCACGAAGGAATTTGGCATGGCGAGGTCGGAGGGGATGTTGGTCGTCGAACCGACGGCGTAAGGCGCGCCGCCCGTCGACTGCCATGACCATGCAATTCGGGCAACGGACGCAGCGTCGATGGCAATGCCGCTGATCTTCAACGACAGGCCGTTTGACGAATAGGGTGCGAGGGTTGCGCGGGCGACGTTCGGCATGGTCGACAGGTAAGCCTTGTCGACGCTCGATTTTTGGGTCACCAGATCGGCGATATCCGAAGAGGCATGCGTCACCTTGCGCGTGATGCTGATCGCGACCGTGATTTCAAACGACATCAGGTAGATGATCAGGAGAATGGGCACGATGAGTGCAAATTCGACTGCGCCGACACCGTCTTTCGACGTCAGAAGACGAGACAGGCATGCAAGAGGCTTCGAGGCCCTGCGCGCCCGCATCTTCAGTTTTTCGATCAGGACGGGGACGCTCACGGATAGTTCTCGTTCTGGAAGGCACTGGTCGCCACGATCAGGAATTCCGACCCCTTGCTGGCGCCTTCCGGCTGGAGGTTCGAGATATAGGGGCGGACCAGATCGGTCGTGATCGGCCAGCGATAATATGCGCGAAACATGTTGATCTTGCCGGCGCCGCCGGGCGTGTATTTCAGTTGCGAGGTATCCAGGTCTCGGCCTTTCCCGCCATTGGTGGCCTTCAGTGGAACATTGACCGGGATGTCGGAAAAATTGGTGACCTGCTGCAGGTCGATCCAGAGCTTGTTGGGCGTGGCGGCCTCGGTCTGGGAGCAGGTGATCATGATGGAAATCTGATTGCAGAAATCCTGTCGGAACTGTGTCCTGTCCCGGTCCGTCGTGCGTCCGAGCCCGAAGGTGATCTGACCCGTCCGAATCTTGCGGGCCATCGTGTCGACGGCGTTTGATACCAGCTGTTCGCCGGTAAAGGCGATGAAAGTCTCGAACGTTGCGAAGACAATCATCATGAAGGGAATAGCCAGGATCGCGAATTCGATTGCGGTTGCGCCTTCGCTGGACTTGAAAAGCCGGCGCAGTCCTGTTGTCCGCTTTGCCTTTCCTTCGGTGGCCAATGCCCCACTCCCGCTTCTCGCTCGTCAAACGATCCATGGATCGCGCGGCTGGACACTCCAGAAGGAATGCGCCGGTTGTCCCTGCCAGACGATTCTGGCCGGAGCGTTGTTACTGTGCCATCGAGGTCGAAGGCGCGGCAGCCGCAGTCGGGGCCGCGGCGGAGCCGGACGGAACCGAGTTCATCTCGCAGTTCGGCGTGCAGGAATAGACGCTGCGCTCGGTCTGCCGGAACACGCGAACCGTGTTTCCCTCGTCAATGGACACAAGAACCCGTTCGTCCAGGATGGCGCTGCCATTCGAATCGAGAAGCACGAGATTGGTGGTCCCGAAGCTGCGACCCGTCAGCACGATCGTCTTGGAATCGGCAACTGTCGCGTCTGCCACGTCGGAGTTCCCGATGATGACCTTGGCCACGGGGCGATCAAGCTTGAGGACGCGGGCATGATTCATGAAGACACGGATCAGGTCGTCATTCTGGTCTGCCGCGGCAACCGCGTTCACGGACGTCAGGAGCGCAACAACACCCGCAGCAATCATCTTCATCTTAAGCGAGAATTTCAAAACAGGCATGTTCATGTCCCGACATGGATTTTGAGACACTTTCATCTGCAAACGTAAAATTCGCGTTAAGCATGAAGAGTTATCGCCCGGATCTGTCCGTGCAGGCGTCATGATTTCCTGCTGTCTCAGAATGATGCTCGGCCGCGGAAGGCGCCATGTACAACATCAGTCACCTTGCTGCCGCCATCTACTCCGCAGTATGTTTATCTGTAAAGGAAATATTGTGTGCGGATAGGCTGCTGTGGCGCAGGGAAGGTCGAGTGTAATATTGAAAATTGTTTGAAATCAATTCGCAGACTATTTACCAAGTGCCCCGCAAGTGATCTTTAACCTGCTATTAAGCATAACTCTTAAGTCGATTTCAAGGAAGCCCGGATAGTCTCGTGGTATCCGATCAACGGGAACGGTTGGCGGTACTGCCGAAATTTTTAAAAGATGTGACTCAGGAGACCCTAATGACCAAGCTTCTTACCCGTCTTATGAAAGACGAATCTGGTGCAACCGCCATCGAATACGGCCTGATCGCTGCCCTCATCGGCGTTGCAATCATCACCGGCGCAAAGTCCCTCGGCGGCGCACTGAACAACAAGTTCGTCGCAATCGCTGGCAACATTTCCACCGGCCAGTAATCTGATCCACGGATCATACGACTTCAAATCTGCCTTCGGAGACGAAGGCAGATTTGTATATTTTTAAGTGGTCTGTTGCACACTGGCCCTGTCGCGGCTGAAGCGTCCCTTGGATGCGGCCCGAAAAGGAATGTAAAGCCGGTTTCTCAGACCCGACTCTCCCGTCGATTGTTGAGCCCGGATCACCAGGAAACCGACAGGTCATGATCCAAGCCGCCATCCTTGTCATCTTCCCGCTCTGCATGGCCGTTGCGGCCTTTTCCGACCTGTTCACGATGACGATCCCGAACCGCGTGTCGGTGATCCTTCTGGCTGCTTTTGTCATCGTGGCGCCGCTTGCAGGGTTGAGCCTTGTCGACATCGGCTGGCATCTGCTGGCGGGGGTTGCCGTCTTTGCCGTGGTGTTTGTTCTCTTCGCGCTCAATACGATGGGCGGTGGCGACGCCAAGGTGCTCACGGCAAGCGCCGTCTGGTTCGGATTCAATGACAGCCTGATCGTCTATCTGGGCGATGTCGCCGTGATCGGCGGCGCACTGACCGTCCTGATCCTGCTGATCCGCAGCCAGCGCAACCTGATTGCGGCCGTTGGTCTGCCCATCCCGCGTCCTCTTCTGCAGGAAAAGAAGATCCCCTATGGCATTGCGATCGGCATTGGTGGCTTTATCGCCTTTCCCGCCTCGCCCCTGATGCAATGGGTGCTTCACAGCGCCATTTGACTGGCCATCAGCCCGAACGCCGCCGTCGATCCTGCTCGCCTCTTTCAAGGATAAAAGCCCTTTTAGCTATGCCTGTGCGCAGGGTTCGTCAGCGAGTTTTCGGGCGATCCGGTTCAGGTTGCATTAACCTTGGCGCTAAGAGCTTCATTAACCATAATTACACCAATTCCTGATCAATTGAGGACACTTCGTTGGATTCTCCAGGAATTGATCATGAAACCAGCACGTCTGATTATTTTGTCCGTTGCCGCAGTAGCGGCCGGTCTTGCCGGCTATCTGGCGCTCAATATGGGTGGCCAGCGGGTCGTCGAGATTCAGGCGGCGCAGCCCCGCATGGTCAAGGAAGCGACTGTTGATGTGCTGGTGGCGAAGGCCAACCTGGCCACCGGCTCGCGACTGACCTCGGACAGCATGACCTGGATTCCCTGGCCCGAATCTGCCATCGCTCCCGGCTTCATCACCAGGAAGAATCGCGAGACGGCGATGACCGATCTCAACGGTGCCATCGTCCGGCTGCCGATCTTTGCCAACGAACCGGTCCGCCTGGAAAAGATCGTGGACGCTAGCAACCGCACGATGTCGTCGATCCTGCCGGCCGGCAAGCGCGCGATCGCCACGGAAATCAGCGTGTCCACCAGCGCCGGCGGCTTCATCCTGCCCAACGACCGCGTCGACGTGATCATGGTCCGCAAGGGCACGCAGCAGAGCTCGTTCCAGACCGAAACGATCCTGAGCAACGTCCGGGTGCTTGCCATCGACCAGCAGCTTCAGCAGGGGCCGGACGGCAAGCAGACCGCCGTTGGTTCAACGGCGACGCTGGAGCTCACGCCCGATCAGGCAAAGGTAATCGCGGTCGCGCAACAGATTGCGGATCGGTTGACGCTGGCGCTCCGTTCGGTGGCCGACTCGGGCGAGCCCGACACGTCCGCGGCGGAAAACCTGCTGGGAGGCAGCAATGGCTCGCCCGCAGTCCAGGTCATCAAATCCGGCAATATCTCGACCAGCCAGTAAGAACGAGCGGGAGCAGACTGTGAAAATTACGATGCATGACATCCGCAAAACCACGATTGGCGGGCTGTGTTTCACTCTGGCCCTCTCGGGGCTTCTTCCGGTTCCGCTGACGGACGGGCAGGGACTTGCCGCATTCGCAAGCGAATCCCTGGTGACGATCTCCCAGGCCGGCCCCGGTGTGAAGAAGCACCTCAAGCTGGGACTCAACAAGGCTCTGGTGGTCGAGCTGCCGGCTGATGCGCATGACATTCTCGTCGCCGACCCCTCGCTGGCCGACGCCGTCACCCGCACCTCGCGCCGCCTCTACCTCTTCGGCAAGGCCGTCGGTCAGACCAACGTCTTCGTCTTCGGCGCCGATGGCAAGGAAATCGTCAGCCTCGACATTCAGGTCGAGCGCGACATCTCGCAGCTCGAAACCAACCTGCGTCGGTTCCTGCCCGACTCCGACATCAAGGTCGAGATCATTTCGGACAACATCGTGCTGACCGGCACCGTGCGCACGCCTCAGGATGCGGCACAGGCCTCCAAGCTCGCAGAAATCTTCGTCAAGGGCGGTGAAGCCACGACCCGCAACCAGACGGCAAGCGGCTCCGGAACCTCTTCGAGCGTTGCCATCTTCGCCGAAGACCGTCAGACCTCGCAGATCGTCAACCTTCTGACCATCCAGGGCGAGGATCAGGTGACGCTGAAGGTCACGGTCGCCGAAGTCAGCCGCCAGGTTATCAAGCAGCTCGGCCTCAATTCGTCGGTCAGCGGCTCCAACGGAGCCTTCAGCTTCATCAATCCCACCAACCTCGGCGGGACGAGCAATGGCCTTTCCAACGCGCTGGGAACGGCCGTTGCCGGTGCAGCGGGCTCGTTTGGCGGCGGCATCGGCCTGGCTGCCTACATGAACGCGATGGAGCAGGCGGGCGTCATGCGCACCCTTGCCGAGCCGAGCTTGACCGCGATCTCCGGCGAAGTCGCCAAGTTCTACGTCGGCGGCTCCTTCAACATGGTCACAGACCAGACATCCACGCCGGACTCGCAGTCGATCGCGCCTAACGGCGCCGTCATCAACACGCCCGGCACGATCACGCGTAGCAAGCAGACCAGCCAGTATGGCATCTCGCTCAGCTTCCTGCCGGTTGTGATGTCCGCCGGTCGGATCAGCCTCAAGCTCGAGACCGAGGTTTCGGAGCCGACCTACGAGGGTTCGGTTGCATCGTTCGGCGATGCAAAGCATCCCGGCGTAACCCAGCTCGGCATTCGTCGCCGTCAGGCCTCAACGACGGTCGAACTGCCCTCCGGCGGCTCGATCATGATCGCAGGCCTCGTGAGTGACGACGTGCGCCAGGCCTTCAGCGGCAACCCGGCGCTCGCCAAGATCCCGATCCTCGGCACCATGTTCCGCTCGAAGGACTTCCAGCGCAACGAAACGGAACTCGTCATCATCGCGACGCCTTATCTCGTTCGCGCGGTGTCGCCGGACAAGCTTGCCCGCCCGGATGACAATTTCATCCCGGAAAACGATGCGGCAACCTTCTTCCTGAACAGCGTCAACAAGGTTTACGGCACCAAGGTCAACCCCGCCAGCGGCCAGCGCTATCATGGCAATGTCGGGTTCATCTACAAGTGAGGAGCGGGACGATGAACCAGTTGAACGAACAATGCCTCCATCTGATCAAAAGGGAAGCTCTGGTGATGCCTGCGCTCAGAACTCTGACACTGGTCGCGCTTGCGGCCTCGACAGTTGCCCTGGCCGGTTGCGGCACGCGCCCGGACAGCGACCTCAAGACGGCTTCCATCAACAATGACTATCGGGTCCGTCACCCCATCACCCTGGCCGAGGCGGAGCATTCCATCGACATCCCGGTTGCGACCGGCGACGTCAAGCTCAGCCGCGGCATCGAGGACACGATCCGGGGCTTTGGCCAGAACTACAAGAACAATTCCTCGGGCATCATCCAGATCGCTGTTCCCGTCGGTTCGATCAATTCGCGGGCTGCTCGCGCTGTCGTGCCGGCCGTGCGCCGGGAGCTGGCCTACGAGGGCGTGCAGCAGCGCCGCATGGTCGTGACGAGTTACCAGGCCGATCCCGGCGTTTCGGCGCCCATCAAGCTCAGCTTCGTTGCGCTCACCGCCATGACCGACCAGTGCGGTCAGTGGCCGGAGGACCTGATGGAGAATTCTTTCGCCAACAAGAACTGGTATAATTTCGGCTGCGCCAACCAGAACAATCTGGCCGCGCAGGTCGCCAACCCGAAGGACCTGTTCGACCCGCGGGCATCGACCCCCATCGATGCGCAGCGGCGTGCGAACGTGATTGATACCTATCGCACCAGCGGCTCCAGCCTTGGCCAGGACACCAGCGTCAGCATTCCCAGCCAATGATCGCGCGTGATCGGTTACCGGAGAGACAGGACCCATGAGTACAGTTGAATACGGAATCGAGCCCGCCGCGATGGGCGACCAGCTCGACGAGCGTGCGAACGACAGCATCGACATCGATCAGATCCGGCCGCTGCCGCGCATATCGATCCATGCCTTCTGCGAGAGCGAGGACGTGCTGCGCCTGATGGAGCGCTGCAGTCACGATCGCCGGATGGGCAAAGTCACGTTCAAGATCAACCACGGCAGCATCGCTGCCGCTGCAAGCATGTTTGCGAGCGCCGCAACGCCGAACCTGATCATCCTGGAGACGTCGCTCGGCGCGGACCGGTTGTTCGAGGAACTGGGACCGCTCGCCGAAGTCTGCGACCCTTCCACAAAGGTCATCATCGTCGGTCGCCAGAACGACATTGGTCTCTATCGCGAGCTGATGCGCAACGGTATTTCCGAATATCTGGTCTATCCGGTCGGTCTCCCCGACCTGCTTTCCTCGATCTCTTCGATCTTTGTCGATCCCGAGGCCGAGCCGCTTGGCCGCAGCATTGCATTCATCGGCGCCAAGGGCGGCGTCGGCTCATCGACCATCGCGCATAACGCCGCCTTCGGCATTTCGAGCCTGTTTTCCACGGAAACGATCCTGGCGGATCTCGATCTGGCCTTCGGCACAGCGAATATCAACTTCGATCAGGATCCTGCCCAGGGCATGGCGGAAGCGGTCTATTCGCCCGACCGCCTGGACGAGATTTTTCTCGACCGGCTTCTCGCCAAATGCACCGACAACCTGTCGCTTCTGGCTGCGCCGTCGATGCTCGATCGCGCCTATGATTTCGGTCGCGAGGCCTTCCAGCCGGTCGTCGAGGTTCTGTCCCGGTCCGCGCCCGTCACCGTGCTCGATGTACCGCACGCCTGGAACGACTGGACCCGCATGCTGCTTTCCGGCGTCGACGAGGTCGTGATCACGGCCGTGCCGGACCTGGCCAACCTGCGAAACGCCAAGAACATGTTCGACGCGCTGAAGAAGCTGCGTCCGAACGACAAGCTTCCCCACCTGATCATCAATCAGGCGGGCATGCCGAAGCGCGCCGAAATCTCTCCGTCGGATTTCGTCGATCCGCTGGGCGTTCAGCCGATCGCCGTCATCCCCTTCGAGGTGCAGCTTTTCGGCAGCGCGGCCAATAGCGGCCGAATGATTGCCGAGATCGACCCCAAGGCGCCTGTCTCCGAGACCTTCTCGCAGATCGCCCATGTCGTGACAGGCCGCACCACCGTCAAGCGCCAGAAGGGCAGCAGCCTCGCCAAGATGCTCGCACTGCTCAACCGCGCCAAAAGCAAAGCGTGAAAAAGACTGGATCTGATTGATGTTCGGCAAAAAGGGAAATGACGGCTTCGGAAAATCCGGCTTCTCGGGAGGGTCTGCTCCTTCCGCGCCGAAGACCTATGCGCCCGCCGCCCCTGCTGCGTCGGAACCGCAGGTCATGGTGGCGACACCGGAGCCGATGATCAAGGCTCCGGAGCCGGCGCCCGCCCGCGTGGCAGCAACGCCGCCGCCGCTCGCTCCCGAACCGCCGGTCCGCCGGCGCACCACCCGGAATTCGGAGTATTACGATACCAAGAGCCAGGTTTTCTCCGCGCTGATCGACACGATCGACCTGTCGCAGCTGGCCAAGCTCGACAATGAGAGCGCGCGTGAGGAAATTCGCGATATCGTCAACGATATCATCACGATCAAGAATTTCGCCATGTCGATCTCGGAGCAGGAAGAACTGCTCGAGGACATCTGCAACGACGTGTTGGGCTTCGGTCCGCTCGAGCCGCTGCTGGCGCGCGACGACATCGCCGACATCATGGTCAACGGCGCCGGCCAGACCTTCATCGAAGTCGATGGCAAGGTGCAAGAGAGCGATATCCGCTTCCGCGACAATGGCCAGCTTCTCTCCGTCTGCCAGCGTATCGTCAGCCAGGTCGGCCGCCGCGTCGACGAATCGAGCCCGATCTGCGACGCCCGTCTTCCCGACGGTTCGCGCGTCAACGTCATTGCGCCGCCGCTGGCCATCGACGGCCCGGCGCTCACCATTCGTAAGTTCAAGAAGGACAAGCTGACGCTCGATCAGCTCGTGCGCTTCGGTTCCATCACGCCGGAGGGTGCGGCCGTCCTGCAGATCATCGGCCGCGTCCGCTGCAACATCGTTGTCTCCGGCGGTACGGGTTCGGGGAAGACGACGCTTCTGAACTGCCTGACGCGCTACATCGACACGCATGAGCGCATCATCACCTGCGAAGACTCTGCCGAACTTCAGCTGCAGCAGCCGCATGTGGTACGCCTCGAAACGCGCCCGCCGAACATCGAAGGCGAGGGCGAAATCACCATGCGCGATCTCGTCAAGAACTGCCTTCGCATGCGTCCCGAACGTATCATCGTCGGCGAAGTGCGCGGACCTGAGGTGTTCGACCTGCTCCAGGCGATGAACACCGGTCACGACGGCTCGATGGGCACGATCCACGCCAACACGCCGCGCGAATGCCTGAACCGTATCGAATCGATGATCGCCATGGGCGGCTTCACGCTGCCGGCCAAGACGGTGCGCGAAATCGTCGCCGGCTCGGTCGACATCATCATCCAGGCCGCGCGTCTGCGCGACGGTTCGCGCCGCATCACCCACATTACCGAAGTGGTCGGCATGGAAGGCGATGTCATCGTGACGCAGGACCTCGTCCGTTACGAGATCGAAGGCGAAGACGCCAATGGCCGCATCATCGGGCGGCACCGCTCGACCGGCATAGGCCGGCCGAACTTCTGGGACCGCGCCCGCTATTACGGCGAAGAAAAGCGCCTGGCGGAAGCCCTCGACGCGATGGAAGACAAGGTCGCCTGATCACCGGGCAGCCGGCTGACGAAGTGAGAAGAAGAGTGATAACCGGGAGCACGCGTAATGTTTGGTATTGATCCCATGGTTCTGGCGATTATCGGTCTGGCAGCCATCGCTGCAGCGGCCGTGGCCTACGGCGTTCTCTTCACCGAAATCGAAGCACAGCAAAAGACAAGCAACCGATACAAGAAGGTCAAGGCTGCCGAAACCGACACGGTCAAGGTGAAGGCCGCGCGCGACCGCATGGCCGAGGCCACCAAGCGCCGCAAGTCCATTCAGGATTCGCTGAGCGAACTGGAAAAGAAGCAGGAGCAGAACAAGAAGGTCGACACCCCGCCATTGAAGGTCCGCCTTCAGCAGGCCGGCCTGTCACTGACGGAGGCACAGTTCTACATCGGCAGTGCAGGGATGGCCTTTGCCACGCTGGTGGTGGGGTTCGTCATGACGTCGAGCATGTCTTCCACGCCGGCATTCGATTTCCTGCCTTTCTCCGGGCCGCAGATCGGCACTGTGGCGCTCGCCTTCGTGATGGGGGCGGGCATGCCGCGCTTTATTCTCGGCTTCCTGCTGAAGCGCCGCATGAAGAAGTTTCTCGGTGAATTCCCGAATTCGCTCGACATCATGGTCCGCTCGATCAAATCCGGTCTACCCCTGAACGATGCCGTGCGCCTGATCGCCATGGAGGGCCAGGAACCGGTCAAGAGCGAATTCCGTCGTGTGGTCGAGGCGCAGCAGATGGGCATATCGATTGCCGATGCCTGCGCGCGCATGCATGCCACAATCCCGCTTCAGGAGGTCAAGTTCTTTGCCATCGTGATCGGCATTCAGGCTCAGGCCGGCGGTAACCTCTCGGAAGCACTCGGCAATCTCAGCCGTGTTCTGCGTGATCGTAAGAAGATGCTGGCCAAGGTTCAGGCGTTGTCCATGGAAGCCAAGGCCTCGGCTGTGATCATCGGCGCCTTGCCGTTCATCGTGGCCATGCTCGTTTCGATCACGTCGCCGGATTATATCAAGCCGCTCTTCTCCGACCCGCGCGGGCACCTCATTCTGCTCGCCTCCGGCGTCTGGATGTCGATCGGCGTGTTCGTCATGCGCAAGATGATCAATTTCGATATCTGACCCGCGAAGAGTTCCGGACGGGGTCGCAGGGCGCTTCCCGGGATTTGCCGCAATACCGACAGGCGCAGGATCCGCCACAAGGACGACCAGCATGCTTTACGATTTCGCCTCGACAGTCACCCATCCCGGTTTCATCTTCGCCGTGCTGATCGGACTTGCTGTCTTCGGCACGCTGTATGTGGTGGCGGAGCCCTATTTCGAACGCGGTGACCTTCACAAGCGGATGAAATCGGTGGCAGTTGAACGCGAGCAGCTGCGCGCCCGCGAACGCGCGCGCATGAACGCCGCGATCCAATCCAAGGCCAGTCTGCGCAGCAAGGACAACAAGAATGTCCGCAACATCGTCGAACGGCTGAACCTGCGCAAGGCGCTGGTGGATGACGCCACCATCAACAAGCTGCGTGCCGCAGGCTACCGTTCGCAGAACGCGCTGAACACTTATCTTTTCGCCCGCCTGATCCTGCCATTCGTATTTGGCGTTGCCGGTGCCATCTGGATTTTCGTTTTCGACAATCTCTCCGATCAGGCCTTGACCATGAGGCTTCTGTTCAATCTGGTGGCCGCCTATCTGGGTTTCTATGCGCCGATCATCTTCATCAGCAACAAGATGGGCAAGCGTCAGGCGTCCATTCGACGCTCCTGGCCCGACGCGCTGGACCTGCTTCTGATCTGCGTCGAGTCCGGTGTCTCGGTCGAGGCCTCAATGCGCCGCGTGGCTGACGAAATCGGCGCGCAGTCACCGGAACTGGCTGAAGAAATCGTCCTGACGACGGCCGAACTCTCTTATCTTCAGGATCGCCGCAGCGCGTATGAAAACCTTGCAAACCGGACTCAACTTGAAGCGGTCAAGTCTACGACCCAGGCCCTGATCCAGGCCGAACGCTACGGTACGCCGGTCGCCCAGGCGCTGCGCACGCTGGCGCAGGAAAGCCGCGACACGCGCATGAATGAGGCCGAGAAAAAGGCGGCGGCCCTGCCGCCGAAACTGACGGTGCCGATGATCCTGTTCTTCCTTCCGGTCCTCATTGCCGTCATTCTCGGGCCGGCCGGTATCCGCGTCAGCGACCAGATGAGCGGCACGTCGCAGGAACAGACCACGCATTGATGCAAGCTGCCTGACACCGTTGGCAGACATGAAAAAGGCGCTCCGGTTCGGGAGCGCCTTTTCTCATTGTCTGCGGATCGGCGCCGGCCCTTGCGAGCCGGGGTTTGATCAACCTTGCTGTTTCAGCGCTTTCCAGGTTGCCTGCTGGCTCATCATGGAGCGCAGATACTTCACATTGGCATCGGCCTGCGCCGGGGAAAGTTCCTGCCGGGCAATCTTCTCCGCCTCGGGGTAGCGCCCCTGCAGCCCGACAACCAGTGCCAGGTTCTGACGCACGGAGCTGTCCGCGCCCGGCTGGGCTGCGGCCTGGCGAAGATAGGTCTCGGCGGTCTTCAGGTCCTTGGTGAGGACATAGGACATGCCGAGGTTCGACAGGACGGAGGGATCATTAGGTTTCAGGTCGAGCGCCTCCTGATAGCGCATGCGTGCCTCTGTGGACCGGCCCAACTGATCAAGTATTGCCCCTTGAGCGGATTTCAGGCGCCAGTCCGGCAGGTCGGGACGCTCGGCACGAGAGATCGTTTCAAGTGCTGCATCGAGCTGGCCGGCGGCAGCCTGCGCCTTGCCGTAGGCGGCGAGAACATCGGTGTCGTTCGGATGGCGTATGACAACCTGTTGCATCACGGCCAGCGCCTGATCGTTCTTGCCGGTCATGCGCAGCAGGTTGGCGTAGTTCAGGCCGGCATTCCTGTCGTTGGGATTCTTCGCATAGGCGTCACCAATCCTGTTGGCGGCAGCACTCAACTCCATCGCGTTCATTTCCGTGACGGGCTTGGAAAATCCGGTGGGAATTGAGCCTGTCTTGATATTGTCCGTCGAACTTGTGGTCGTGCAGGACTGGAGTGAAAGTGCTGCGATGACAAGGCAGGCACCAGCCATCAACTTGCTGCTGCGGAACCGGAGAAGAGGGAATGTGTTCATGGAGCTGCCCTGAAAACTGGATGCTTGCACCGGCCGAAGGGCATACTGGAAACTGCGGCGCAACCTTGACACCAGCAATAGTCTGTTAACCCTAACAGAGCGTTAACGTCTCTGATTCCCGGGTGCCGAGGCCGAACCCCGAAGGTTGCGGATGGCTGGTTGGGTCGGGAAGGGGTACACGCAGGTGGGGCAATTCCGAAAGAAGGGCGGCGCGGGACCGCCGGGGATTGTGAGAGAAACTTGAAAGAAGCATCCGGGCGATCCGCGGTCGCCGGCAATTGCTCTGCGCATTGGGAAAGACACAGATAAACATGGCCCCCTTTCAGTTCATCAAGCGCCACAGTCCCTATAACAGCAAGCTCGGCAAGACCTTGCCCGTCTTCGCGGTAACCCCGGCGCATATCGAGATCGGCGCCATAGAGGCGACGGCGCTCGAATGGGCGCGCAAATCGGGCTTCAAGGCCGACACCGGCTCCGTGCTGCTTGTCCCGGCAGCCGATGGCGCGCTCGGCGGCGCACTGTTCGGCCTCGGCAAGAACCCGGCGGGCAGCCCGTTCATGACTGGATATCTGGCGCGCGCGTTGCCCGAGGGCGAATGGCATGTCGAGACTGCCCCGCTGACGGCGAACCGCATCGCGCTCGGTTTCGGCCTCGGCAGCTATCGCTTCGAGACCTACCTGAAGCCCAAGCCGCAGGGGCCGACGCTGCTCATCCCGAAGGACGCGAACGCGACCGACATCAAGCGCCAGATCGCCGGCGTGTTTCTAGCCCGCGACCTCATCAACACGCCCACGAACGACATGGGCCCGAACGCGCTGGAGAAGGTCTTCCGCGAACTGGCAGAGCATTATGACGCCAAGGTTTCCGTCATTTCCGGCGACGACCTGCTGCAGAAGAACTTCCCGCTGATCCACGCGGTCGGCCGTGCGGCGGAGGAGGCCCCGAGGCTTCTGGAAATGCGCTGGGGTGAAAAGGGCGCGCCCAAGGTCACGTTGGTCGGCAAGGGCGTCTGCTTCGACACGGGCGGCCTCGACATCAAGCCGTCCTCCTCCATGCTCCTGATGAAGAAGGACATGGGTGGTGCCGCCAACGTGCTCGGCCTCGCGCTGATGATCATGGATGCGCATCTCAAGGTGGACCTGCGCGTGCTCGTGCCGGTCGTCGAGAACTCGATCGCCGGCAATGCCTTCCGTCCGGGCGACATCTACCGCAGCCGCAAGGGCCTCACGGTGCAGATCGACAACACGGACGCAGAGGGCCGCCTGATCCTGGCCGATGCGCTTGCCTATGCCGACGAGGAAAAACCCGATCTCTTGATCGACATGGCGACGTTGACGGGTGCTGCGCGCGTCGCGCTTGGTCCGGATCTTCCCCCATTCTTTACCGATGACGAGGACCTGGCGCATGATCTGGCGGATTCCGCGCTGGAAAATGACGACCCGCTCTGGAGACTGCCGCTCTACGCCGGCTACGAAGGCGATCTTTCGACGAAGATCGCAGACCTGACCAATGCGCCGTCCGGTGGCATGGCGGGTGCGATTACGGCGGCGCTCTTCCTCAAGCGCTTCGTCACGCAGACCGAAAGCTGGGCGCATTTCGACATTTTCGGCTGGTCGCCCAAAGACCGGCCGCACGCGCCTCTGGGCGGCGAGGCGCAGGCCATCCGTGCGATCTATCATCACATCCGCAAGCGGGTGAAGTAGGCGTCGCGCCAGGATGCGTCGGGGGACGCCTTTCCCGGAGCGGCAGTTTGCGCAAACTCAGTTCTGTTCGATGGCGCGACCCACCGTTGCGGGCTTGCTGATCGGCGCGTCATTTTGACGGCCACGCGTCATGCGGCCGAGGATATCCTCGTTCCAGATGTATTTGTGGACGAGGACCATGACGACATGTCCCGCAACAAGGGCGAGAAGCACCCAGCCGGCCGGTCCGTGAAGCAACTGCGCCGGCGCCATCAGCGTTTCGTTGCGTGTGCCGGGTTCGAAAATCTGGAAGCCGAAGACGGCAAAGCCCCTGCCGCCGCCATAGGCGCGCAGCAACGCCACGCCCGGCACGAAGATCATCAGCGCATAAAGTGCCAGATGCCCGCCCATCGCGGCAAGACCGATCAGCCCGTGGCCATGCGGCGGGCGTGTCCGCAGATTCAGGATACCCCAGATCGCGCGTAGCGCCACGAGCACGAGGAGGATGAAGCCAAGGGTGTGATGTGCAGCCCACAGGGTCTTGGTGATCGCAAGGTTGCGGTCGATCAGGTGAAAGATCGCCGACAGGAACTGCACGGCGAAAAGGACAGCCATCAGCCAATGCAGCGTGCGGCTGACGAGGCCATAGCCGTGCGGCCGGTCCCAGATGGATGCGGTTGTTTGAAGGGGCATGGAAACTCCTAGTCTCTGAGGCTTACAACGGGATTGCGGCGCAGCCCGGTGATTTGGGGTTCCCCTCCCGGCCACGAGGAGTGATGCTGCAATGCGGAAAACTTGTGGCAGTTGATGGTGCTGTTTTGGAGACACTCTGTGCTCCCTTGCAAAACAACCGCTTTCACTTCACAATGATACGGAAGCGAAACGTTTTCGGAGCAGGTCGTGCCGCTTGAATTGACGCCCTCCCAGGCTCTCGGCCTCTGGCATGCCGTATCCCTCTCGCAGGTGCGATCGGAGGCACATGATCTGACCTTGCGGCAAATGGCGATCCTGCTGCAGATCTATCTCGTGCCGCCCCCGCATACGGTGCGCGGGCTTGCGGCCACGCTGAACGTGACCAAACCGGTCATCACGCGCGCGCTCGATACAATGGGCGCGATGGGGCTTGTCGACCGCGTTCGGGACGAGAAGGATCGCCGCAACGTCATCATCAAGCGCACGGTGGCCGGCGCGCTCTATCTGGAAAAGCTCGGCGATGTCGTCATCGCCGAAGCGCGCCAATTGCCTTACTGACTGGACATTGCATGCTGAACGCCAACCCACCCGCCAACGCCCTTGATCGGCGGCTTCACGCCTACCGTTCCGACCTTGCCGATGCGCGGCTGGTGGGACAGGTCGAGGCGCCGCGTTTCGTGGACGGGGAGGCGGGCGCTGTCGCGGTTCCGGTTGCCGATCTGCGGCCCCGGCCGGATCGGAGCGCCGGTATCGACACGCAGCTTCTGATGGGCGAACCTTTGCGCATCTTCGAGCGCCGCGATGGCTGGGCCTGGGTGCAGGCCGGGACAGATGGATATGTGGGCTATATGGCCGAGACGGAACTCGTTTCGCCGGCTCATGAACCGACATTCTGGATCATCCAGCCACGCACCTTCGTTTATCCGGAGCCAGACATGAAGCGACCGCGCGGGGCGGCGCTGTCGCTCGGTAGCCGGATTGCCGTGGCGGGCGAAGCCGAAACCCGCGGCACCCGCTATCTGACGCTTGTCGATGGCGGTTCCGTTATCGCCGCTCACTGCGCGCCGCTTGGCGAGGTCGCGACCACCGATTATGTCCTCATGGCCGCCCGGCTCCTGGAGACACCCTATCTCTGGGGCGGCAAGTCCGCCTTCGGAATCGATTGCTCGGGCCTCGTCCAGATTTCCATGATGATGGCGGGCAAAAGTGCGCCGCGTGACAGCGACATGCAGGCATCCGGTCTCGGTCATGAAGTCGGCTTCGACGAACTGCGCCGAGGCGATCTCGTGTTCTGGAAAGGCCATGTCGCCATCATGGAAGACGAGGAGACGATGATCCACGCCAACGGCCACACGATGAGCGTTGCCCGCGAGGGGCTGAAGGCGGCCGTGGAGCGGATCGGTTATCTCTACGGCGCGCCGACGATCTGCCGGCGGCCGTGATCGTCAGCTCAGTATCCGAGCGTACGATCCACCACATGCTCCAGCGGCAGTCCGGATTCGTGCCGCGCAATCTGCGCCTCGACATGCCGCATCAGCGCCACGACATCGGACGCCGCAGCCGCGTGCGGGGTGATGATGACATTGGGCTCCGTCCAAAGCGCGCTCTCCGGCGAAAGCGGTTCCGTCTCGAAAACGTCGAGTGAGGCGCCACC
Source organism: Ensifer adhaerens (assembly GCA_900215285.1). Classification (NCBI taxonomy): domain Bacteria; kingdom Pseudomonadati; phylum Pseudomonadota; class Alphaproteobacteria; order Hyphomicrobiales; family Rhizobiaceae; genus Ensifer; species Ensifer adhaerens. The sequence goes on along the minus strand of OCMG01000004.1, from coordinate 477,649 downwards.
GAGGGTCCCGTCATTGAGCGCAGCCAGAATATCCGCCTCGACCTGGCTGCCGCCCCGCCCGGCATTGATGAAAACCGGCTTGCCGAGCGCGCCGCCCTGCCTGAGCCTCGCAAACAGCGCCCCGTTGTAAATTCCGCGCGTCTCTGCCGTCAGCGGCAGGAGGCCGACGAGAATGTCGGTCTGGGTGAGGAAATCGTTGAGCCCGTCGCCATCGAACGTCTGCATGCCCTCGATGGCCTTCGCGCTGCGCGACCAGCCGACGACATGAAAGCCCATGACTTTCAATTTGCGGGCCGCATCCTGCCCGAGAACCCCAAGACCCATGACGCCCACCGTCACATCGCGCGCTTCCGGCTGCGCCATCTCTTCCCAGTGCCGCTTGGACTGCGCACGCGCATAGGCCGGCATCTGACGCAGGTGCAGAAGGCATTGCAGCACCACCCATTCGCTCATTCGGTCGGTGAGGCTGCGGTCGACGAAGCGTACGAGCGGCACATGCTCCGGCAGACCACCCACACGGAGGATATGATCCACGCCCGCACCGCCCGAGAAGATCGCCTTCACGCCGGTGGCGCGGTCGAACAGCGTCGGGTCCTGCTTCCAGACGAGGGCGTATTCGATGCCCGAAAGGTCGCGACCTGCATGCGCGGGGTCCGCCATGTTGATGACCTCGCGCCCTGGAAATGCACGGGCCAACGCCTTGGAAACCGCATCCGGAGGAAATTTGAGATCGACGATGATGGGGCTTTTCATGAATTTGCTCACTGTCCGACCGCTTCGGTGCGGATCGCTTTCAGGTCGAAGGCGGCAGCCATCAGCGCCTTCGTGTATTCCTCTGCCGGTGCACCGATGACCTGCTCGGCCGTGCCCTGTTCCACCACCTTGCCGGCACGCATGACGATGATGTCATTGGCGAGCGCCCGGACGACCTTGAGGTCATGGCTGATGAAGAGATAGGCGAGGTTGTGATCCTTCTGCAGCTTGCGCAAAAGCTCGACCACCTGCGCCTGCACGCTCATGTCCAGCGCAGAGGTCGGCTCGTCCAGCATGACGAAGCGGGGCTTGAGGATCATGGCGCGGGCAATGGCGATGCGCTGCCGCTGGCCGCCGGAAAATTCGTGCGGATAGCGCCAGCGGGTGGAAGCATCGAGCCCCACCTCTTCCAGCACCTCTGCCACGCGGCGGTCGCGTTCCTCGAAGGAGAGGCCGGGTTCGTGGATCGCTAGCCCTTCGGCCACGATATCGGCAATGTTCATGCGCGGCGACAGCGATCCATAGGGATCCTGAAACACGACCTGCATGCGGTTGCGCAGCGGCTTCATTGCCTTGAACGAATAGGCTGCGATATCCTGTCCGATGAAGCTGATCCGCCCCTTGGACGAGATGAGCCGCGTCAGCGCCAGCCCCAGCGTCGTCTTGCCGGAACCGGATTCGCCGACGACGCCGAGCGTCTGCCCGGCGCGGAGCGTCACATTGATCCCGTCGACCGCCTTCACGTGATCCGTGACCTTGCGCAGGAACCCGGTCTTGATCGGGAACCAGACGCGCACGTCTTCGGCTTCCATCACGATCGGCTGGCTGAGGTCCGCCTGCGGGGGCCGGCCCTTGGGTTCGGCGGCAAGCAGGTGTTTGGTGTAGTCGTGCTGCGGATCGGCGAAGATCGTCGCCGTCGGTCCCGCCTCGACAATCTCGCCATGGCGCATGACGCAGACCTTGTCGGCAAAGCGCCGCACGATGCCGAGATCATGCGTGATGAACAGCATGGCCATGCCATGATCGTGCTTCAGCTTGGCGAGCAGTTCGAGGATCTGCGCCTGCACGGTGACGTCCAGCGCCGTGGTCGGCTCGTCGGCAATCAGGATATCGGGTCGGTTTGCCAGCGCCATGGCGATCATCACACGTTGCCGCTGACCGCCGGAAAGCTCGTGCGGAAAGGCCTTCAGCCGCTTCTCCGGCTCACGGATGCCGACCTGGTTCAGAAGCTCCAGCGTGCGCGCACGCGCCTTGTCGCCGCGCATCCCCTGGTGCAGTTCGAGAATTTCGCCGATCTGCCGCTCGATCGAATGCAGCGGATTGAGCGAGGTCATCGGCTCCTGGAAGATCATGGTGATGTCGTTGCCACGCACGGCGCGCAGTTCCGCATCGCTCGCCTTCATCAGGTCGCGGCCCTTGAAGACGATCTCGCCGGATGGATGGCTGGCGGCCGGATAGGGCAGGAGCTTCAGCACCGAATTCGCCGTCACCGACTTGCCGGAGCCGGATTCGCCCACCAGCGCCACGACCTCGCCGGGATGGATGTCGAAGGACACGCCCTTGACGGCGAGCGACGTCACTCCGCCCTGGTGAAAGGCGACCTGCAGATTGCGGACGGAGAGGAGGGGATCAGTCATGGGGTGAGGCTTGCTGTCAGAGAGGTGAGGGTTTCGACGTCTGGACGCAGAACCTTCAACGGGGTGATCGGCAATTTGCCGCTCAGGGGATGAACGAGTTCGTCAATGTCGGTGAGGCCGGTGTCGGCGGAGAGGAAGATGTCGCAGCGCACAGTGAGTGCGCTAGCCAAGTGGATGGCATCTGGCAGCTTAACCTTTCTCGAATGCGCTCTGATCACTGAGGCAGTCAGCAGCACGTCATGCGAAATGGGAACCGTTTGCAGCCAAAATCCCCCACCCATCCAGCCTTCATATGTTTCGATCAGTTCACGATTGCCGCTGGCAAGTGGCTTCACCAGCAGTTCGCTATATGTCAGTGCGCTCGTCACCGGCGTGTTGCCCGCGCGCTGGCAGGCCTTGAACAATGTCACGAGCAGTTCCCGCTCCGAAACCTGAACCTCTTTGAACAAGACGAGTATATTTGTGTCTAGATACAGGCGGATAGACGACGTCATTCGTCATCCCACTCGTCGCGTAGTTCGCGAATCCGTTTCACGGCCTCTTCCATGGTCGTGCCATGGTTATACCGCTCCGGATGTGCATCGAAATCTTGCAGCAGCTTCTTGAAGTTAGCCTGTACATCAATCTCGGCATCGTCTTTGGGCAGGCCGAAGAAAGCCCTGAGCGAGTTATCCTTGTCAGGCGTGAACTCCACGGTCACGCGCGCGGACCCGGTGTCCGGCAAACCGACCCGCAAATCCTCCGGCAGCTTCTCGACCGGGTAATGCTCCAGAACGATCTTATTCATCGCAGCGTCCTCGGCAGTGATGCACATGCCTCCAATATAGCGCCGCTCTCCGCATAACGCGACCCACCATCACACCGCCTTGCGCGGATCGAACGCGTCGCGGACCGCTTCCCCGATGAAGATCAGCAGCGACAGCATCAGAGACATGGTGATGAAGGCCATGATGCCGAGCCAGGGCGCCTGCAGGTTGTTCTTGCCCTGCGCGATCATTTCGCCGAGCGAAGGCGAGCCGGGTGGCATGCCGAAGCCAAGGAAGTCGAGCGAGGTGAGCGTCGAGATCGAGCCGGACAGGATGAAGGGCAGGAAGGTGAGTGTGGCCACCATCGCGTTCGGCAGGAGATGGCGGAACATGATCGTTCCGTTGCCGACGCCAAGCGCGCGGGCGGCGCGGACATATTCGAAATTGCGCGCGCGCAGGAATTCCGCCCGCACCACGCCGACAAAGGCGGTCCAGGAAAAGAGTAGCATGATGCCGAGCAGCACGAAGAAGCCGGGCGGGAGGATCGCGGCAATGATCAGCAGGATGTAGAGCACCGGCATGGAGGACCAGATCTCGATAAAGCGCTGCATCAGGAGATCGGTCCAGCCGCCGAAATAGCCCTGCACCGCGCCCGCTGTCACCCCGATGACGGCCGAGGCAATCGTCAGCGCCAGCCCGAAGAGCACGGAAATGCGGAACCCGTAGATCAGCCGCGCCAGCACGTCACGGGCCTGGTCGTCTGTGCCCAGCCAGTCCATGTTGCCGAGAATGCAGCCTGGGTCGTTGACGCCTTGCGGATAGGCCGAGCAACGCTCCTTTTTATCCATCAGCCAGAAAGGCGCGGTCGGGGCCGAATGCGGTACATAGGAATTGACCGAATTGTAGGAGTAGCGGATCGGCGGCCAGATCATCCAGCCATGCGCATCGATCTCGCTGGAAATATCGGTCGACTTGTAATCCGTGGTCGCCAGGAACCCGCCGAACTTCTCCTCGGGATAGTTCACCAGAACGGGAAACAGGATCTCGCCCTTGTAGGAGACGATCAGCGGCTTGTCGTTGGCGATCAGCTCGGCCCCGAGGCTCAAGACGAATAACACCATGAAGATCCAGAACGACCAGTAGCCGCGGCGGTTGGCCTGGAAATTCTGCCAGCGCCGCTTGTTGGCGGGCGACAGAAACGGGCGTTTGGGCGGTGCGGCGACGATTGTGACGCTCGCGGGCGTGTCGACCATATCAGACATCCCTCTTGTCGAAGTCGATGCGCGGATCGACCCAGGTATAGAGCAGGTCGGAAATGAGCCCGACGATCAGGCCGATCAGCGAGAAAATGTAGAGCGTGGCAAAGACGATCGGATAGTCGCGCTTGACGATGGCGAAATAGCCGAGCCGCCCCAGGCCGTCGAGCGAGAAGATATTCTCGATCAGGAGCGAGCCGGTGAAGAAGGCCGAGATGAACGCACCCGGAAAGCCCGCAATGATGATCAGCATGGCATTGCGGAACACATGCCGGTAGAGCACCTGCCGGTCGGTGAGCCCCTTGGCGCGGGCTGTGATGACATATTGCTTGCGGATCTCGTCGATGAAGGAATTCTTCGTGAGCAGCGTCGTCGTCGCGAAAGCCGACAGAGACAGCGCGATCAGCGGCAGCGTCAGATGCCAGAAATAGTCACCGATCTTCTGATACCAGGTGAGCTGGGCGAAATTGTCCGATACGAGGCCCCGCAGCGGGAACCAGTCATAGAAAGACCCGCCGGCAAACAGCACGATCAGCAGGATGCCGAAGAGGAAGCTTGGGACGGCATAGCCGATGATGATCACGCCGGAGGTCCAGACGTCGAAGGGTGAGCCGTCCGAGATCGCCTTCTTGATGCCGAGCGGGATCGAGATGAGATAGGAAAAGATCAGGATCCACACGCCGAGCGACGCCGAGACGGGCAGGCGATCCTTGATCAGGGTGAGCACCTTCTCGTTGGAAAAGAAGCTCTCGCCGAAGTCGAAGCGGATATAGTCCCACATCATCTTGCCGAAGCGCTCGAGCGGCGGCTTGTCGAAGCCGAACTGCTTTTCCAGCCGCTTGACGAGATCCGGGTCGAGCCCCTGCGCGCCGCGATATTTGGAATCGAGGTCGGCGCCCGACATGGACTGGCTGCCGAGATCGCCGCCGCCCGAAAGCCGGTCTTCCGCCCCGTTGCCCTGGCCTGTCAGATCGGCAATCGCCTGCTCGACAGGGCCACCGGGCGCGAATTGCACGACGGCAAAGGAAATCGCCATGATGCCGACAATGGTCGGGATGATCAGGAGGAGGCGGCGTAGGATATAGGCGCCCATTCTATCGGCGATCTCCATGCGTCATAGGGGTTACAGACAGGCGGCCGCGTCCGAATCGCGACCCTTGCAGTTGGAACGCCGAACGGCGTGAAACGCAAGTCACGATTACTTTGCCGCCTCGGCCGACCACCAGATGGTCGGAAAGCCGGTGCTGTATGTCGGCAAGTCCCTGGGGTGTTCCAGCTTCTTCCAGTAGGCGATCTTCTCCTCGCCGGAATAGAAAAGCGGAACCACATAATGATGGGCAAGAAGCACGCGGTCCAGCGCATGCACCGCCGCCACCTGCTCGTCGCGGTCCTTGGCCGATGTGATCATGTCTATCAGCTGGTCGATGGCGGGATCGGCGATACCGGCGTAGTTTTGCGAGCCCGGTTCATTGGCGGATTGCGAGCCCCAGTAATTGCGCTGTTCATTTCCGGGGTTCATGGATTCGCCCCACACATACCAGATCATGTCGTAGTCGAAGCTGCGAATGCGGTTGATATATTGGGATGTGTCGACCGTGCGCAACGTTGCCGTCACGCCGATTTTGGCCAGGCTGTTGACGAAGGGCTGGATGGAGCGCACCAGCGAAGGGCTCCCCAGGAGAATCTCGAAGCTCATGGGCTTGCCGGTCTTGGCGTTGACCATGCGGTTGCCCTTGATCTCATAGCCCGCCGCCTTGAACAGCTCGACCGCCTTCTTGAGATTGTCGCGCACCTTTTGCGGATCGCCATTGACCGGGTTGGCGTAAGGGGTGGTGAAGACCTCCGGCGGAACCTTGTCCTTCATGCTGTCGAGAATTTCCAGTTCGCGGCCTTGCGGCAGGCCGGAGGAGGCGAGTTCCGTTCCCCAGAAAAAGCTGTTCACGCGCTTCAACCCGCCATAGGCAAGGTTCTTGTTCAGGTCCTCGAAATCGAAGACGTAATTCAGGGCTTCGCGCACCCGCGCATCCTTGAACATGTCGCGGCGCATATTGGGCACCAGCGCCTGCATGATGCCTGTGGCGCGGAACGGGTTCGGCAGCGCCTCGCGGATGATGCGTCCGTCCTTCACCGCGTCGAAATCGTAGCGTGTCGCCCAGCGGCTGGCGCTGGCCTCGCGATAATAGTCGATATCACCGGCCTTGAACGCCTGAAACTCGGCTTCCGGATCGGTGAAATAAAGGTAGGTGACCGTTCCGAAATTATGCGCCCCGACATTCTCCGGCAGTTTGGCGCCCCAATAATCCTTGCGCAACTCGTAGCGAATGGTCGAGCCGGGCTGCATGGAGGCGATCTTGTAGGGGCCGGAGCCCATGGGCAGTTCCAGCGTGCTGCGGGAAATGTCGCGCGGATTGCCATTCGCATCCTTCCCCTGCCACCAGTGCTTCGGGAGAATGGAGAGTTGGCCGACAATCTCGGGCAGTTCGCGATTGCCCTTCTGGTCGAAGATAAAGGTCACCTCACGCTCGCCGGTCTTCTCCGCCGATTTGACATGGCGATAATAGTTGGCAAGCCGGACGCTGTTGGCTTTGGCGCTTTCGAAGCTGAAGATCACGTCTTCCGGCGTCACAGGTTCGCCATCCGCCCATTTCGCTTCCGGGCGCAGCCTGAAACTGACGGAGGAGTAATCGTCAGGATAGGAAATCGCCTCCGCCAGCAAGCCGTAGGAGGTCATGATCTCGTCCATGGACGGCATCATCAGCGTTTCGTAGACGCGCTCCATGCCATCGGCCGACGCGCCCTTGTCGATCAGCGGATTGAAACTGTCGAACGTGCCTTCCACGGAAAGCCGCAACTCGCCGCCCTTGGGCGCATCCACATTCACATAGTTGAAATGCTTGAAGTCTGGCCCGTATTTCGGTGTGCCGAACAGGGTCAGCGCATGGCGCCAGACCTTTTCCGGCGCCGTGTCTTGCGCCTGAGCGGGCGGGGGTGAAAACGCCGCGATGGCCAGCAGGCCGGCAAGGCCGAGGATTGCGCGCTTCAAGCCGCCATTGAGCATTCAGTCGTCTCCTTGAATCGTCGTGGACGCCAAACATAGAGCAAATCAGGTCAAAATATAGGCCTGCCGGAATTTGCGGCGCGACGGTTTGGCGCAAGGGGATTCATCTTATGCTGGAGTGTCGGTAGAATTGCCGCAAATCAAGTCCAGGGTAGCGCTCGAGCTATTCTGGAAATCGCCGCAGGATATTGTGCATGAAGCTATTGCGAACCGTCGCCCTCCTTGCCGCCACGCTTGCCACCGCCGCCACCGATGCGGCCGTTGCCAGCGACAACCGCCCGGCCAAGGCGACATTCGGCGCGATGACGCTCGGCTCCTCGCAAGGGTCCCAGCCGATCGGCTTCTACGCCAAGGGCTGCCAGGCAGGTGCTATACAATTGCCCTATGACGGGCCAAACTGGCAGGTCATGCGGCTGGAGCGCAACCGCCGCTGGGGCCAGCCGCAGATGATTTCCTTCATCCAGCAATTCTCCCGCGACGCGGCTGCCAGGGATGGATGGCCGGGGCTTCTGATTGGCGATATCTCGCAGCCACGCGGCGGGCCGATGGTCAACGGGCACGCTTCGCACCAGATCGGGCTCGATGCCGATATCTGGCTCTCGCCCATGCCGCGCCAGCGCCTGACCGGCCAGCAGCGCGAACAGCTCTCTGCTGTCTCCATGCTGAAAAAGGGCGAATATCTCACCATCGACAATCGCAATTGGAGCGAGGGTCAGGCCCGGCTGATCATGCGGGCCGCGAGCTACCCGCAGGTGCAGCGCGTTTTCGTCAATCCGGCGATCAAGAAGAAGCTTTGCGAAACTTGGACCGGCGACCGCACCTTCATGGGCAAGGTCCGCCCCATCGGCGGCCACGATTCCCATTTCCACGTCCGGCTCTACTGCCCGCCCGGCTCAGCAAACTGCAAGGCGCAGCCGGAGATCCAGGCAGGCGATGGCTGCGGCAAGGATCTCGCAGCGTGGTTTGCGCCCCGCCCCGCCAGAAAGCCGACCTCGCCCACCAAGCCGCCACCGAAGCCGCGCATCGTGACCGTGGGCGATCTGCCGCCGGCCTGTCAGGCCGTTCTGTCTGCGTCCTCCAGGCGCGGCGACGACAATATGGGCATGCCCTATGCACCGCTGGCGTCTGCGGATTCCAGCGTGGGCACACCGATCACGATGCTGGCGGCGTATCAGGAAAAATTGACGCCTCCGGCCTCCGCCGCAACGGCTGCCATGCCCTCCGATCCCTCAGCTGTTGCGACGGTTGCCGATCCTACGCCTTCAAGCCCTGCCGCAGCCGCATGGATTTCGTTGCCGGACGAGGTGCCTGTGCCGCGCGTTCGGCCGGTTCATTGAGGACGCTGATCGGCCGGCGGGGCTTTTCAAGCGCCGTACCTTCCTGTATTGCCTAAACCGATTTAAATTCGGACCTTTCAGGAGTTTCCATGGCCGACGACCGGGCGATCGCGTTGATTGCGCATGACCAGAAAAAGGCCGAGATGGCGGATTTTGCAGCGCGCCACGCGGACATCCTGAAAAGCCATCGGCTGGTGGCGACCGGAACGACCGGCGGGCGTGTTCTGGAAGTCTGCCCGGATCTAAACCTGACGCGCCTGAAGAGCGGCCCGCTCGGCGGCGACCAGCAGATCGGTGCTCTGATCGCCACGGGCGAGATTTCCGTGCTGATTTTCTTCACCGATCCTTTGACGCCCCTGCCGCATGATGTAGATGTCAAGGCGCTGACGCGTCTTGCGACCGTTTACGATGTTCCCATGGCGCTGAACCGCGCCACCGCGGAACTGTTGATCGATAAAATCTGACCCGCGCCTCGGGCGCAGACGAGACTTGAAGACATGGCCAGACTGAACGACCAAGACGCCTCCTTGCCGTTTCCGATCCTGATTGGCGATATCGGCGGCACCAACGCCCGCTTCGCGCTTCTGGTCGACGCCTATGCGCAGCCGACATTCTTCCCGAATGTGCATACCGCGGATTTCGCGACGATCAACGAGGCGATCCAGGCTTCGGTTCTCGACAAGACGTCCGTGCAGCCGCGCTCGGCCATACTGGCCATCGCCGGCCCGATCCAGGGCGATGAAATTCCGCTGACCAATTGCCCCTGGGTGGTCAAGCCGAACGAAATGATCTCCGATCTCGGCTTCAGCGACGTTCTCGTCATCAACGATTTCGAAGCGCAGGCGCTGGCGATTGCGTCGCTCGGCGATGACGACCGCGAACAGATCGGCGGAGGTGCGAGCCTCATGTCCGCCTCGCGCGCCGTGCTTGGTCCGGGCACGGGCCTTGGCGTGGCCGGTCTCGTTTACGCCCAGCATGCCTGGATCCCGGTTCCGGGCGAGGGCGGCCATATCGATGTCGGCCCGCGCAGCGAGCGCGATTACCAGCTCTTCCCGCATTATGAGACGATAGAAGGCCGCATCTCGGCCGAGCAACTGCTCTGCGGCCGTGGCCTCGTGAACATCTATCATGCGGTCTGCAAGGTGGATGGCATTGAGCCGACCCTCAAGACCCCGGCCGATGTCTCGACTGCAGCCCTTTCCGATACGCCGGACCGTGCAGCCGCCGAGACGCTGGAGCTCTTCTCGACCTATCTCGGCCGAGTCGCGGGCGATGTGGCGCTGATCTTCATGGCCAAGGGCGGTGTGTTCCTCGCCGGCGGAATCTCGCAGAAGATCATCCCGGCGCTCAAAGCCCCGGCCTTCCGCGCCGGCTTCGAGGACAAGGCGCCGCATACCGCCGTGATGCGGCAGATCCCCACCTATGTCGTCACCCATCCGCAGGCCGCGCTTTCGGGCCTTGCCGATTACGCGCGCACGCCGGCCCGTTTCGGCCTTGCCTCCGACGGCCGCCGCTGGCGCGGCTGAGCGACGAACGGACGGGTGGCCAACGCGCATTCGTCCGGCTATAGAACAGGAAAACGATCAAGGGACGGAAGCGCCATGGATGACGGAATGGATATGCGGCTGGTGGTTGTCGGTGCGGCGGGTCGCATGGGACAGACGCTGGTCAAAGCCATTCACGCCATGCCCGGCGTCACGCTCTCCGGCGCCATCGAGCGCCCCGGCTCCTTCGCGCTCGGCAAGGATATCGGCGAAATTGCAGGCCTCGGACATCTTGGCGTCCCCGTGACCGACGATCCACTGAAGGCCTTCGTGGCCGCCGATGGCGTCATCGATTTCACCTCGCCTGCCGCCACCTGCGACTTCGCCGAACTGACCGCACAGGCGCGTATCGTCCATGTCATCGGCACGACCGGCCTGTCGGAAGAGGACGAGAAGAAGATCGCCGCTGCTGCCCGCCATGCCCGCATCGTCAAGTCCGGCAATATGAGCCTCGGCGTCAACCTGCTCGGCGTTCTCGTCCGTCAGGCTGCGAAGGCGCTGGACGCCGCCGGTTGGGACATCGAGGTGCTGGAAATGCACCACAAGCACAAGGTCGATGCCCCCTCCGGCACAGCCTATCTGCTCGGCCGCGAGGCCGCGAAGGGCAGGGGCGTCGACCTCAAGGACAAAGCGGTCAAGGTTCGCGACGGAATCACCGGCCCGCGCGAGGAGGGAACGATCGGCTTTGCCACACTGCGCGGCGGTGGCGTCATCGGCGACCACTCGGTGATGTTTGCCAGCGACAACGAGATGATCACGCTGTCGCATCGCGCCACCGACCGCTCGCTCTTTGCCTCCGGTGCGCTGAAATCGGCGCTCTGGGCGCGCGACAAGAAGCCCGGCCTTTATTCGACGCTCGACGTGCTCGGGCTGTCTGCTGACTGATTTTTTAAACGGCTCGCTTTTGCGGGCCGAACTTTTGTGAGGAAGACGACGATGAGTGGAACGCTTGTACTGGTACGCCATGGCCAGAGCGAATGGAACCTGAAGAACCTCTTCACCGGCTGGCGCGACCCGGACCTGACCGAACTCGGCGTCCAGGAAGCCACCGCCGGCGCCAAGGCGCTCGCCGATTACGGCATCAAGTTCGACATCGCTTTCACTTCCGACCTCACCCGCGCGCAGAAGACCTGCAAGATCATCCTCGACGGCGTCGGTCAGCCGAACCTTGAGACGATCAAGGACCAGGCGCTCAACGAGCGTGACTATGGCGATCTCTCCGGCCTTAACAAGGATGACGCCCGCGCCAAGTGGGGCGAAGAGCAGGTCCATATCTGGCGCCGCTCCTATGACGTTCCCCCGCCGGGCGGCGAAAGCCTCAAGGACACCGGCGCCCGCGTCTGGCCCTATTACATGACCGAAATCCTCCCGCGCGTGCTGCGTGGCGAAAAGGTTCTGGTCGCCGCCCACGGCAACTCGCTCCGCTCACTCCTCATGGTGCTGGACCGCCTCGACTCGACCAAGATCCTTGGTGTGAACCTCGCGACCGGCGTGCCGATGGTCTACAAGCTGAACGCCGACTCTACGGTCGCTTCGAAGGACGTGCTGGGCGATATGTCCGGGGCGCATTGAGGGCCTATCGTGCTGCCGGGGAATCGTTGCAGTCCCCGCGCGTGATATTTAAATGTCAAGCGTCGCGCGACGCTTGACATTTTCTCCACGTTGATCGATCTTCCTGTTCATGGAGATCGACAGCATACGCCATAAGGAGCTGCGGCGTTTCTTTGAGACCGGAAGGTCCAAAGGCTTGATTGGCGATGTTGAGCGTCTGCGCAGGATGTTGGCTTTCATCGACGCAGCGAAAGATTTGGAAGAACTGGCGATCCCACCCAACTATGGCTTGCATCCCCTGACGGGAGATCGGGCTGGAACGTGGTCGATGACCGTGACGCGAAATTGGCGCCTGACCTTTCGCCTCAACGAACGCAGTGCGATCATCGACATGGATCTGGAGGACTATCATGGCGCTTAAGATGCACAGCTCGCTTGCAGTCAATGTCGGCGAATGGCTGAAGGCGGAGGTTGTTGAGCCGGCGGGTCTTTCCGTCACCGCGCTTGCCGATCATTTCGGTGTGTCGCGGCAGGCCTTGAGCACGTTGTTGAATGGCAACGCTAAGCTGTCGGCTGACATGGCGATACGCTTTGAGAAGGCATTCGGCCTGAAGGCGGAGACGCTTTTGAAGATGCAGGCGACGCATGATCTTGCTGAAGCTCGGCTGCATGAAGGCGAGATAAACGTGAAGCCGCTGTCAAAGGCTGCTTGAGTCAAAAGGGAAAGCCTCAACTCTTCCCCGCCTCCCAGCCCAGCATCGCCCGCTTCCGCGTCAACCCCCAATGATACCCAGTCAGCGCCCCGGATTTCCCGAGCGCCCGATGACACGGTACCACGAACGAAATTGGGTTTGCCCCCACCGCAGCGCCCACCGCGCGGCTGGCGGTCGGCTGGCCGATATTGCCGGCGATGGAGGAATAGGTCACGGCGCGGCCCATGGGGATTTTCAGGAGCTGTTCCCAGACGCGGATCTGGAAGTCCGTGCCGATGAGGACGACCCGCAGCGGCTCTTCCTGCCGCCAACGCTTGGCGTCGAAAATCCGCGCGGCATAGGGCGCAGTGGTGGCGCTGTCTTCGACATAGTGCGCATTCGGCCAGCGTCGGGCCATATCCTCGAAAGCCTCCCGCTCGCCGCCCTCGTCGGAAAAGGCAAGGCCCGACAGTCCGCGCGGCGTCACCATGACCAGCGCGATGCCAAAGGGGGAGGGGTGGAAGCCGTAGCGGATTTCAAGCCCCGCGCCCTTCGCCTTCCATTCGCCCGGCGACATCGCCTCATGGGTCACGAAGAGATCATGCAGCCGGCTCGGGCCGGATAGACCGACTTCCAGCGATGTGTCGAGCAGCGGCAGACCCTCGCGACCGAGAAGCCGCTTGGCATGGTCGAGCGTCACGGCCTGCAGAAACGCCTTTGGTGACAAGCCCGCCCAGCGGGTGAATGTCTTCTGCAATTGCGTCGGCGACTGGCCGAGTTCGCCGGCAATGGTTTCCAGCGAGGGCTGCGCCTGATAATCTGCCGTCAGCAGTTCGATCACGCGACAGACCGTGTCGTAATCGGAATCCCCCGGCGTGATGTCGCGGGCAAGGGCGGTGTCGAATTGGGCGAGTGTCATGGCGGTTCTCCTTGCCGTATCGATATCGCCGTTCGGCAAGGCTCTCCACCCGTTTCTTGCCCGAGGTGGCCGGTCATGGCCAGAAGGTCAAATCCGCTGCTTCACCGTGGCCAGCGCCTGCGTCAGGTCGCTGGCCAACTGCTCGCGCGCCTCCGGATAGAGGAAATCGCCGAACGGCGTCTCGCGCCCCTGTCCTGCAACCCGCATCGAAGTAATACCGATCTCGGGATGGCGGGCGATCTTCAGTTTCGCCCAGAACGGGTTGTAGCGCGCCTCGCGGACATGGCCGTTGGGTTCGATCCGGCGGATGGTGAGGTCGAGGCGGGAGAGGCGGATCTGTTCACGCGCCCGCGCGGCGCGATAGTTCAGCCAGAAGGCGCCGTAGAGCAGCACGAAATCGAGGCCGAAGAAGAGCATGATCGGCCAGGCGCCGACCGTCATGAAGAAGACCACATGCACGAGGCTTAAGAGCCCGGTGATGGCGAAGAGAATACGGAAGCCTTTTCGTCCCAATGAGCGATGCGGAACCAGCTCGGTTTCATAAACCGGGCGCTCGCTCAAGCCCTCTTTCAGGCTCATCGTGCCGTTGCCATCGCTCATGGCGCGTGATTATAGGGGAAGCATGAAAAACGGAAAGAAGAATTCGCAAACGTCAAGCCGGACAAAGGGTCGCGCCAGGCGCGTGAAGACGGCCTACACACAGGATGAGCTGCGCGAAATCTTCCGCCGCTTCTCGGTCCAGCGGCCGGAGCCGAAGGGCGAGCTGGAACATGTGAACCCGTTCACGCTGGTCGTCGCCGTCGCGCTCTCCGCGCAGGCAACCGACGCGGGCGTCAACAAGGCGACGCGCGCGCTCTTCAAGGTCGCCGATACGCCGCAGAAGATGCGCGATCTCGGCGAGGAAAAGGTCCGCGATTACATCAAGACGATCGGGCTCTATCGCAACAAGGCGAAGAACGTCATTGCGCTGTCGCAGAAGCTGATCGATGATTTCGGCGGCGAAGTGCCGAAGACGCGGGAAGAACTGATCACCCTGCCGGGCGTCGGGCGCAAGACGGCCAATGTCGTCATGTCCATGGCCTTCGGCATCCCGACCATGGCCGTCGATACCCATGTCTTCCGCATTGCCAACCGCCTGGGTCTCGCCCCCGGCAAAACACCGGACGAGGTCGAGGAAAACCTGCTCAAGGTCATTCCGGACGAGTATCTCTTCCACGCCCATCACTGGCTGATCCTGCACGGGCGCTATACCTGCAAGGCGCGCAAGCCCGAATGTCAGGCCTGCGTGATTGCCGATATCTGCAAGTCGGCGGAAAAAACCAACGCGGTTCCGGCAGAGCTGAAAGAGCTTCCGCCGCAATTCTCGGACAGGCCTGTCACCTGAAGGCCGGATCGCGTGCCGATAGCATCTTGTGCAGATGCACCATCAGCCCGGCTGCAAAGAGCGGCGTCAGCAGGTTGAGGATCGGGATGGCGAGGAAGAGCGCGATGGCGAAGCCGCCCATGAGCACGGTCTGCCAGTGTTTGGAGCGGAAATCGCGCGCCGCCTGCGGCGAGCGGAAGCGCATGGCGGCGAACTCGAAGAATTCCCGCCCCAGCAGATAGCCGTTGACCAGGAAGAAGGCGATCAGGTTCACGCCGGGGATCAGCAGCAGAAACAGCGCGATGATGTTGCCGACGATGACGATGCCGAGGAAGCGCACCGCCGAAACCAGTGATTCCCCAAGCGGCATGGCAACGCCGGGCGCATCGTTGGGATAGTCGCGCTTTTCGACCACTTCGGCAACGTCATCGAGGAAGAATCCGGCGATGACGGCCGTGACCGGTGAAATCAGGAGAGCGAGCCCCAGCGCCAGCCCGATGCTGGCGAGGATGCCGAACACGAAGCCGAGCCACCCGGCCCAGTCCGGGATGCCGGGCAGCAACTGGTCGATCCACGGCAGGGCCAGCCAGATGAAAACGTTGCGGATGGCGATCCACAGCACAAGAAGCGCCAGCAGTGTAAGACCCAGCACCTTCCAGAAAACGCCGCGCGTCTCCTGCGCGAAGAGATTTGCAAGCGCCAGGCGCGCAGCGTCCATGACCATTTTCGCCTCCATGCCGAGGAGTCGGCACGAGAGATGTAAGCGCACGACCTGCGGCTGCCAAGTGCTGCAGTGCAGCAATACTTAGTATTTCGCCGGCGCGGGGTCCCGTTTGGCGATCTCGTAATCCTCGTTATGCACCTGCAGCCCATGTTCCGTCGTCACGACGATCCCGTAAGCCCCCGGCTCGTCGACGGAGAGCGAGGCATCCGGCATGTCGAAGGGCATGGGCTGCTGATGCACGGGGCTCTTGAAGATCGAATAGGGGATGCCGCGATGGGATCCGTTGATCGTGCGGTGAACATGGCCGGCAAAGATGTGACGGACATTGCCGTAGCTTTCGACGAGATCGTAAAAGTCGCCCTCGTTGATCAGCTTGATCAGGTCCATGCCGGTAAAGCCGGTCTTGTGCGGCGGGTGATGCAGGAAAAGCAGAACCGGCTTGCCGGCCTCTGCGGCCGACTTCAGCTCGGTCTCCAGCCAGCGCATGCGCTTGTTGCAGAGAAAGCCTGCATGCGTGATCGGATATTCATAGGGCGGCGCGAAGAGGGAATCGAGGATCAGTGCGCGGCAATCGGCAAAGTCCAGCGCGCGCTGCACGAAGCCGTTTTCGTCCGTCACCGTGTCGGTGAACACCGACAGGAAGTTCTCGCGGCTGTCGTGGTTGCCGACGGCGAGGTAGAGCGGCGGGGTCAGTCGGTCAAGCAGCGTCTTCAGGCGTTGATAGGAAACGACGTCGCCGTGATGGACGAGATCGCCGGTGACGATCACGCCATCGGCATCCGGATGATAGGCGTTGACGTGTTCAATGCCGGTCTCCAACCGCTTGAACGGGTCGAGGCCGATAATGGTATTGCCCTCCGGCACCATGTGAAGGTCGGTAAACACAATCAGTTTTGTCATGGAAATGAACTCGTTGGCGATGTAACGGCTCGGAGTGACCGGCCGCGGGTGGACGTGAATGTCGCCGCCTGAAGCGGCTTCGTCAAGCCGGCTCCGATCAGGTCCCGGTGTCACGGCGCCACTGACACATAGTCTTGATGCAGACGGCCCGGTGGTTCGCCTTGTGGCGGCCATGGATTGCCGCGCGATGGCGGAACCTGTCATTCCCGGACCGGCTTCTCGCGCGCCGAGACCTGAATCCGGCAGGCATGCGCGAAGGCGTGCAGCGTTAACCTCCGTTAAAATCGCTCTACTAGTTCTAGCGAGGGAAGCCCGGGCGATCTCGCAATTTATGAGTTCCCGGACCCAAATTAACCTTCAGGCAAGGAATTAACCATAAAGATTAAGACGGGCCGGAGTGGGACAACTGTTTGGGTCGACCGAGGGGAAAACTCGGCGGCAGGAAGCCCTGAATTCGATCGGCGCGATGCGCTTGGGTCGGGGGCGAGAATGGGGGTTCCAGGCATGATGCCTTTCCGCTGCGCCGGGATTGGTCCGGCATGTGATTGGGGTTGATTGGCAGTTTGCTCTGCCAGCCGCCGGCCGAGAGAAATTTGATCTCCGCGCCAGTGCTGCAGGAGCTGGTCCCTCGGGATCGTTGCTGTCTGTGACCTCGCCTGGTGTTCAGTGGGATTTGATTTGGAAAACGGGGCTCAAAACGATCGGTCGCAGCGGCAGCAGGCAGGCAGCCTGTTCGAACGCCTACGCTTTGCCGGTCTTGAGGCTGAGCAGACCGATTTTCTCCGCAAGCACCGTGACAGCCTTCTTCCCGAGATCGAAAAGGGTCTCAAGGCGCTGTTCGAGCGCTACCAGTCCTCGCCCGAGGCTTCCGCACAATTCGAAAGCGATCGGCAGATCGACCGGCTCCAGAGCCTCATGTCGTCGCATTGGGCCGTCCTCTCCGACGCCCGCTTCGACAGCCTCTACGCCGAGCGCGTCAAGGTTCTCTCCGATGCGGAAGGCCGCATGGGGCTCGACCCGCGCTGGCACATTGCCGGCCATTCGGTCGTTCTGGAACATCTGATTGCCGGTGCGCTGGCAACACGCTGGCCGAAGACCTGGTTCGGCCGCAAGCATGGGAGTGCGTTGGAAGCCGAGGCGCTGGTCAAGTCCATCGTCCGGCTCGTGATGGTCGATCTGGAAATTGCCGTCTCTCTGCGCTTCAACGAATTGCGTCTCGGTCACAAGCAGGCTCTGAAAGAGCAGCGCGAGGAAATCGAAACCTCGACCGTGGCCCTCTTTGCCGACACCGTGGAAGCGCTGGCGAACAAGGATCTGACCGTCCGCCTGAGCGCCGACGTGCCGGAAAACTATGCCGATCTGACGCAACGTTTCAATGAGGCGCTGGACCGGCTGCGCGAGGAGATCGATTCCACCAACGCCCGTAATCGACAGGGCCATGAACTGGCGGAGAATGTCACGTCGCTCACCAGGCAGGCCGCAGATGTCGCTGCTGATTGTGCCCGCCGCATCGACGATGGCCTGAGCGGGCTGAAGACCCTCACGGAAGGCGTGAACCGCAATGCCGAGCGCTCCGTCGCCGCCGAGCGCCATGTCGGAGAAACCCGTGTGGCCGTCGAGCGCAGCGGCGAAATTGTCGGCGAGGCCATTGCCGCCATGGCTGACATTGAAGCCTCGGCGGAAAAGATCGGCGAAATCATCGGCGTCATCGACGACATCGCCTTCCAGACGAACCTTCTGGCCCTGAATGCCGGCATCGAGGCCGCCCGCGCTGGCGATTCCGGCAGGGGCTTCGCCGTCGTCGCCCAGGAAGTGCGCGCGCTTGCGCAACGGTCTGCCGATGCCGCACGCCAGATCAAGACATTGGTCAGTGAAACCAAATCGCAGGTCGATTCCGGCGTGCAGATGGTCGGGCGCACGCAGACGGCCATCGGCGATATCGTACGCCAGGTCCAGGACATCAGCGCGGCCGTCACCGGCATCGCAAGAGACTCGGGCGAGCATGCCCGCGGGCTCGATCATTCCATGGCCGCCTTCTCGGAGATCCGCCGGGAAGCCTCGCGCGGCGCGGAAATCGCACTCTCCTCGCGCGCCAAGTCCGACGATCTTCACACCGTCATCCTCGAGCTTGGTGACACGATCCGTTCGTTCCGCGTGGCCGCGCGTGAGCCGGAGCGTCGTCAGCCGCCGCAGCCGAAACGCCAGCCGGCGATCGATCTCGGCACGCGCGATGACGATCACGCCTATCTGCCGCAGTCTTCCTATCTCGCAGGTCTGGGAGGCGGACGATGAGCGATACGATCCGCAAACCCGGCATCCGGGCTGAGGCAAACAACACTCTGTTGCGCAATGAGGGACAACCGAATGGCTAGCAAGAAACCGGCCGCCGCGAAAAGTCTGAACCTGGCACCCGTCCTCGATCTGAACGAGGCGACGGCGCTCCATGGCAAGCTGATGGCGCTGCGCGGCAGCGACCTGACGATCGATGCGTCCGGTGTGGAACGGGTGGGCGCACAATGCGTCCAGGTCCTCATGGCGGCAAAGAAAAATTGGGACGAGGACAAGCTAACTTTCAAATTTTCGAAAGTTTCCGACACATTCAGTAAGACGATGCAGCTTATTGGAATCAATATAGAGCCGATGCTGGCATAGGAGAGTACGTGAAATGAAAAAGAAAGTTCTGACAGTTGATGATTCCAGAACGATCCGGAACATGCTTCTGGTGACGCTGAACAATGCCGGATTTGAAACGATCCAGGCAGAAGACGGCATCGAAGGGCTCGAAGTCCTCGAAGACGCCAATCCGGACGTGATCGTCACGGACATCAACATGCCGCGCCTCGATGGTTTCGGCTTCATCGAAGGCGTGCGCAAGAACGACAAGTTCCGGGCTATCCCGATCCTCGTTCTGACGACCGAAAGCGACGCGGAAAAGAAGAACCGCGCCCGCCAGGCCGGTGCAACCGGCTGGATCGTAAAACCGTTCGACCCGACCAAGCTGATTGATGCAATTGAACGCGTAACGGCCTGACCGCCTACCCGGGATACTCCAAATGGATATGAACGAAATCAAAGAGATCTTTTTCCAGGAGTGCGAGGAGCAGCTCGCCGAACTGGAATCGGGTCTTCTGAAGCTGAATGACGGGGATCGCGATCCGGAGACAGTCAACGCTGTGTTCCGTGCCGTTCACTCGATCAAGGGCGGCGCCGGTGCGTTTGGTCTTGATGACCTTGTCGCCTTCGCGCATGTTTTCGAGACCACGCTCGATTGCGTTCGATCCAACAAGCTCGATCCCGGACCGGAAGTGCTGAAGACGATGCTGAAGTCGGCTGACGTACTCGCCGACCTCACCGCAGCGTCCCGCGATGGTGGCACGGTGGATCCCTCCCGCACCAGCGTCCTGGTGAAGGAACTCGAAGCTTTGGCCAGCGGTCAGGTGCCAGCCCCGACCGCCGAAGCTCCGGCTCCAGCCGCCCCGCCGGCACCGAAGCCCGCACCCGCAAAGCCGGTGGCGGCCGCGCCCACCGACGAAAGCGGCTTCCAGCCGATCCCCTTCTCCTTCGACGATTTCGGCGGCGAGGAGGCCGAGCAGCCGGCGATGGAGATCCCGCTCTGCGACGTGGTCTTCAAGCCGCGTCCCGAACTCTACTCCAAGGGTAACGAAGCGGCCCTGCTGCTGCGCGACCTCTCGCGCATCGGCGAGATGAGCATCTACTGCGACATGGATGCCCTGCCGCCGCTCGACCAGATGGATCCGGAAGGCGCCTATTTCTTCTGGAAGATTGCGATCCGCACCGAGAAGGGTGAAGAAGGGGTTCGCTCCGTCTTCGAATTCGCGGAATGGGATTGCGATCTCGAAGTCAAGGTTCACGAAGTGGTCAGTGACGGCGAAGAAGACGAAGAGCTGCCGATGCAGCCCGTTCCCTTCGACCTGTCCGTTCTCGATGATGCAGACGAAGACCACGACCATCACGAAGATCACGCCGACCATCATCACGATGTCGCAGCCGCCATCGAAGCCGCCAAGGTTGCCGCCTCGGTCGTCAGCATCGCTGCGACGACGCAGCAGGCCGCTCCAGCCGCACAGGCCGCGGCCGCCAAGCCCGCGGTTGCCGCTGCAGCCGGCAACGCGGAATCCTCCGGCTCTGCCGGCGCCAATCCGACCATCCGCGTCGATCTCGACCGTGTCGATCGCCTGATCAACCTCGTCGGCGAGCTCGTCATCAACCAGGCGATGCTCTCGCAGAGCGTCATTGCCAACGAGACCTCCGGGGCGACCACGATCAACACGGGTCTCGAAGAGCTCCAGCAGCTCACCCGCGAAATCCAGGACAGCGTGATGGCCATCCGCGCGCAGCCTGTGAAGCCGGTCTTCCAGCGCATGTCGCGCATCGTCCGTGAAGTCGCCGACATGGTCGGCAAGTCGGTCCGCCTCGTCACCGAAGGTGAAAACACTGAAGTGGACAAGACCGTCATCGACAAGCTCGCCGAGCCGCTGACGCACATGATCCGAAATGCCGTCGACCATGGTCTGGAAATGCCGGAAAAGCGTGAAGCGCTCGGCAAGAATCCGGAAGGTACGGTCAAGCTCTCGGCCAAGCATCGCTCGGGCCGCATCGTCATCGAACTCTCCGACGACGGCGCCGGCATCAACCGCGAAAAGGTCCGCCAGAAGGCGATCGACAACGACCTCATTACCTCCGAAACGAACCTTTCGGATGAAGAGATCGACAACCTGATCTTCCATCCCGGCTTCTCGACCGCCGACAAGATCACCGACGTGTCGGGTCGCGGCGTGGGCATGGACGTGGTCAAGCGGTCGATCCAGGCGCTCGGCGGCCGCATCAACATCTCTTCGCGCCCCGGCCAGGGCTCGACCTTCACCATGAGCCTTCCGCTCACGCTCGCTGTGCTTGACGGCATGGTGGTGACGGTGGCCGGCCAGACGCTGGTGGTACCGTTGACGGCCATTGTCGAAACGCTGCAGCCGGAGGCCTCGGCGATCCACTCCTTTGGCGCCAGCCAGCGTCTGATTTCGATCCGCGACAGCTTCTGCCCGCTGGTCGATGTTGGCCGCATCCTGAACTTCCGCTCCGCCCAGGCCAATCCGACGGACGGTGTGGCACTTCTGGTGGAATCCGAAAGCGGCGGCCAGCGCGCCCTCATGGTCGATGCGATCCAGGGCCAGCGCCAGGTGGTCATCAAGAGCCTTGAGGCGAACTATACCCACGTTCCGGGTATCGCTGCTGCAACCATCCTCGGCGATGGCCGCGTCGCGCTCATCCTGGACGTGGATGCCGTGGTCGCAGCCTCGCGCGGACAGGCGCTCGGCGGTGACGGTGCATTGGCGGCGGCAAGCTGATTGTGAAAGTGTGAGAGACGGGTTCTGAGATGACGAGCGGTGCAAAAAATCTGACCAGGGGTGCACGGGAGCTGATCGCTTTCCGCATTGGCGATCAGGAGTTTTGCGTGGACATCATGATCGTGCGTGAAATCCGCGGCTGGACGAAAGCCACGCCCATGCCGCATTCGCCACATTACATGATGGGGGTGATCAACCTTCGCGGCGCAGTGCTGCCGATCGTCGATCTCTCCCTCCGCCTCGGCATGAAGCCGGCGGAACCCAATCCGCGCCATGTCATCATCGTTGTGCAGATCAGAGACAAGATCGTTGGTTTGCTGGTCGATGCCGTCTCCGACATCCTCGGGATCACCGACGATAAAGTTCAGCCGATACCCGAGGTCTCCGCGGAATTCGTGCGTGCCTTCGCACGCGGGATCATTTCCGTGGAAGGCCGGATGATATGCCTGCTTGAGCTCGATGGGCTTGTCCAGGGCAACGAAAGCGAAGCTGCATGACGAGTCCCCTTGCGATAGATCCGAAACTGCCGGGCGACGAGTTTCTCGCGAACGGAGAGTTTCCGCTGACTCGGCGAGACCTCGCCGATATCGCGGCGATGATCTACGCCGATGCCGGTATTTTCCTGAACGAGACCAAGGCCTCGCTCGTCTATTCGCGCCTGTCGAAGCATATCCGCAAGCTCGGGCTGCGCAGTTTCCGGGAATACTGCAGTCTCGTCGCCTCGCCGGAAGGCGCCGGAGAGCGGCGCGAGATGCTCTCGTACCTGACGACCAATTTCACGCGCTTCTTTCGCGAGAACCATCACTTCGAACATCTGCGCGATGAAGTCCTGCCGGAACTTTTCGCCCGCGCCAAGGCTGGCGGTCGGGTCCGCATCTGGTCGGCGGCCTGCTCGGACGGGCAGGAGCCCTACTCGATTGCTCTGACGATCCTGTCGATGATGCCGAACGCCGCGGATTATGACATCAAGATCCTCGCGACCGACATCGATCCGAAGATCCTGGCGATTGCCCGCGAAGGCGCCTACGACCAGAACGCGCTGGAAACGGTAAACGCCGACATGCGCAGGCAATGGTTCAAGCAGGTTGACGCCGGAACGCGCCAGAAGTGGAAGATTGACGATCGCGTCAAGCGTCTCATCACCTTCAACGAACTCAACCTGATGACCGAATGGCCATTCAAGGGCAAGTTCGATGTCATCTTCTGCCGCAATGTCGTCATCTACTTCGATGAACCGACACAGACGCGCATCTGGTCGCGTTTCTCCGAACAGCTTCTTCCCGGCGGTCACCTCTACATCGGGCACTCCGAACGCGTGACCGGCGATGCCAAGAACCGCTTCGACAATATCGGCATCACGACATATCGCCTTCATGGGCCGGCGACCAGGAGGCCCGCATGAGCGCTCCCGCACGTGTCCTCGTCGTCGATGATTCACCCACGATGCGCGGGCTGATCTCGGCCATCCTGAGTTCCGATCCCGACGTCGATGTCGTCGGACAGGCTGGCGATGCCATGGAAGCCCGCGAAGCGATCAAGCGTCTCAATCCCGATGTGGTGACGCTCGATATCGAAATGCCCGAGATGAACGGGCTCGAATTTCTCGAAAAGATCATGACGCTGCGGCCCATGCCGGTCATCATGGTGTCCTCGCTCACGCATCGCGGCGCGGATGCGACGCTGGCGGCGCTTGAAATCGGCGCATTCGACTGCATCGGCAAGCCGTCACCCGGCGAGCCACGACCGTTTCACGACCTTGCCGAGAAGGTAAAGGCCGCAGCGCGCTCGAAATATCGCTATGGCGGCCCGACGCCTGCGCCGTCGCGCCAGCAACCCGCCAACATCAACAGCGAGAACGCCTATCGTGTCGGCCGCAAGATCGTCGCGATCGGCTCTTCGACAGGTGGTGTGGAAGCGCTGATTAACGTGCTCCAGGGCTTCCCCGTGAATTGCCCGCCGACGGTCATCACGCAGCACATGCCGCCGACCTTTACCAAGAGCTTTGCCGAGCGGTTGAACCGTCTCTGCGCACCGGTTGTCGAAGAAGCTCGGGATGGAGCGCGTCTCGAAATCGGCAAGATCTATCTTGCACCGGGGGGAGAGCGCCACCTCCAGGTCGTCAATGCCAGCGCGCCGGCCTGCCGGCTGCTGGAGACCGCGCCCGTCAATGGCCATCGTCCCTCGGTCGATGTCCTGTTCGACTCCGTGGCCGAGCTGGCCGGGCGCAATGCCGTTGGCGTGATCTTGACAGGCATGGGTCGCGACGGTGCGGCGGGCCTGCTCAAAATGCGCTATGCTGGCGCCAGAACGATCGGTCAGGATGAAAAAACCTGCGTCGTTTACGGAATGCCAAGAGTTGCTCACGAATTAGGGGCGGTCGAACGTCAACTGCCACTCGGGCACATCGGCGAAGAAATCTTGAAGATGACAGCAGCCCGGAAAGAAGGAAGCGAATAATGTCTATAGCTGAGAAGATCAAAGTTCTGATCGTGGATGATCAGGTGACGAGCCGTCTGCTGTTGAGCGATGCGCTCACACAGCTCGGATTCAAGCAGATCACCGTCGCCGGCGACGGCGAGCAGGGCTACAAGATCATGTCGACGGCCCCGCATCACCTGGTGATCTCCGACTTCAACATGCCCAAGATGGATGGCCTCGGGTTCCTCCAGGCCGTGCGGACCAATCCGGCGACGAAGAAGGCGGCGTTCATCATGCTGACAGCGCAGGGCGACCGCGCGCTCGTGCAGAAGGCTGCGCAACTCGGCGCGAACAACGTGCTGGCCAAGCCGTTCACGATTGAAAAGATGAAGGCCGCCATCGAGGCCGTATTTGGATCGCTCAAATGAATCTCGAACTCCCGCCGCGACGGATCAACATCATCCAGGGGGAATACAAGGTCTCCAACGACCCGAATGTCGTCATCACGACGATCCTCGGTTCCTGCGTTGCGGCCTGTATTCGCGATCCTGCCGCGGGCGTCGGGGGTATGAATCATTTTCTTCTTCCGGGCAGCACGGAAGCGCTCGCCGCGGGCGGAGACGCCACGCGCTACGGCGTGCACCTCATGGAGCTTCTCATCAACGGGCTGTTGAAGCAGGGCGCACGCAAGGATCGTATGGAAGCCAAGATTTTCGGCGGGGCCAAGACCATCGCCAGCTTCTCCAACGTGGGGGCGCAGAACGCCGAATTCGCGGCGCGCTTCCTCAGGGATGAAGGCATCAGCATCGTCGGTTCGTCAACGGGTGGCGAACATGGACGCAAGCTGGAGTTCTGGCCGGTGTCCGGTCGCGCACGCCAGCACGCGCTGACGGGGGTCGAAACGCAACGTACGGTGGCGCTCGAAACGCGTCCTGTCGCGCCCGCGCCGAAGCCTGCAGCCGATACATCGGTCGAATTCTTCTAAGGCAAATTTGGGGGGGCGGATGCGTCTCGATAAGGAAATATCACTGATGCAAGTGGACGAAGCCCTGCCGGAAGTGCTCATGCGGATCGTGTCCGAACTGCATGACGTTGCCTATCTCATAGAGCGCATCGAGCCGACGATCTCCAACACCGAACATCCGGGCGTCCTGGACGAGGCTGATCGCATCAAGGTTCTGCAGGGCATCGATCTGGCGGTGCAGAAGACCCGCGGTCTTGCCGAGTTCATCGACACGATCACCTCCGGTATTCCGGAGGACTGGCTCGTCGACACGACCGTGGCACTCAGCCTCGTGAAGCTCGCCGACATGCAGAAGGCACTGAGCAAGGCGGCGTTGCGTCACGGCCATTCGCAGCCGATCAACAAGGCGTCCGGCGACTTCGAGTTCTTCTGAGACGGGACCCGCCAAGGCTTCCGCCACCGCCCGACAAGTTCGCGCAAGTTTCGATTCCTAATCTGGGACAACGGCAAAATGCTGTGGTGCGATTCCCGGATTGCATCCCTGCATCGGAGCTTCTGACGGACACGGTCCGGTCCGAGGATCCCGCCACAAGTCAATGATGACGGTGCGGAACAGAATGAATCTGTTGAATCAGCTTATGGCGATCGGCAAGAACCTGGCGGGCCTGGGGACAGGCCGCCTTGCAGCCCTCGCCGGTGTCGGCGTTCTGACTGTCGCACTCATCCTCGGCGCCACCTACTATCTCAACAAGCCGTCGATGGAGACGCTGTACGTCGGTCTCGATGCGAGCGACGTAAGCCAGATCAGTCTCGCGCTTGCTGGGGCAGGAATCCCCTTCGAGCAGGGCACGGACGGTACCAGCATCAAGGTCAAGGTGGGCCAGACGGGCCAGGCGCGCCTCATGCTCGCCGAGCAGGGACTGCCCAACAGCGCCAATTCCGGCTACGAGCTTTTCGACAAGGTCGGCTCACTGGGCCTGACCTCGTTCATGCAGCAGATCACCAAGGTCCGCGCGCTGGAAGGCGAAATCGCCCGCACCATCCAGCAGATTCAGGGCGTTTCGGCTGCACGCGTTCACATCGTTCTCGCCGATCAGGGCTCCTTCCGCGAAGGCACGCAGAAGCCGACTGCTTCCGTCATGATCCGCGCAGGCGCGCAGGCAGGACGCAAGGCCGCCATGGCCATCCGCCATCTCGTCGCGTCCTCCGTGCCGGGCCTCAGCCCCGACGACGTCACAATCCTCGATTCCTCCGGCCAGTTGTTGGCCTCGGGCGACGACTATTCGAACAGCGCAGCCAATCGCTCCCTGAACACCGAGTTGCAGGTCCAGCAGGAAATTCAGAACAATATCGACAAGGCCTTGTCGCCCTTCCTGGGCATCGACAATTTCCGCGCCAGTGTCGTTGCTAAGCTGAATACCGACTCACAGCAGACGCAGGAAACCACGTTCGATCCGGATTCGAAGGTTGAGCGCTCCGTTCGCACGACCAGTGAGAACCAGAAATCGCAGCAGACCGAAAACAACGGTGCCACGACCGTCCAGCAGAACATCCCGCAAGGACCCGCCGCTGGCGCCAACAAGGGCGGCCCGTCGCAGAATGACGAGCAGGCGAAGAAGGAAGAGACCACCAACTACGAGATCAATAGCAAGACCGTGGCCACGGTCCGGAACAGCTATTCGGTGGAAAAGCTTTCGATTGCTGTCGTGGTCAACAAGGCCCGCGTCGCGAAGCTGGTTGGTGAACCCGTGGATCAGGCCAAGATCGACACCTACGTTGCCGAGATGCAGAAGGTCGTCGCAGCCGCTGCCGGTATCGATCCCAAGCGGGGCGACGAGATCAACGTGACGGTCATGGACTTCCTCGAGAACGAGCTGATCGCCGATGGTGCGGCGTCCGGCCCGGGCATCATGGAAATCCTGTCGCGCAATCTCGCCGGCATCATCAATTCGCTCGCCTTCATTGTCGTGGCATTCCTGATCGTCTGGCTCGGCTTCCGTCCGCTCGCCAAGTCGATGGGCACCGGCCTCGTCGTGGCAGGCGCCGCCGGTGCGCCTGGTGGGGCGATCGAAGGCCAGGCGGACTCGCTCGGTCTCGAACTGCCGGATTTCGCACCGTCCGGGGTCGACGGACCCGGCGCCACGCTCATGGAGGGCTTCGGCTCCGACTTCGGCTTCGACAGCACGGAAGACCTACTCACTGCAGGAGACGACGACGAGGGTGGCTTCAATCGCCGCGTGAAGGAAGGCCCGGAACGGCGCCTGGCCCGTATGGTCGAGATCAGCGAAGAGCGGGCGGCCAAGATTCTCAGAAAGTGGGCGGTAGACAGGGCGGCGTAACGCCCTGTTTCCTTTTTGCGACAGGTTGAATCTTTCCTCGGTGCCACGCCAAACAGGCTGGTGATAGTGCCACATCCCCCGATTTTGTGTGTGTCCCCTAGACACCGCTGGCGATACACTCGGATGATTCGAATTGACCGGTTGCAAGGTGTGCCCGGCATTTCGGACACGCTGCCTTTCCGAGGCACTGGGGATGTAATGAGTTCGAGGAATGTCACTCCTGCAGGCCAGTCGTTTGACCGGCCAGAAGTGGCCCGGCGCATGATGAGCCGGGAGTTCCTCGTAACGCGCCTTTCCAGAGCGGCAGACGATCTGAGGCTTTCCACACCGTTTGGCATCCTGACCGATTATTGCGGCGCCTATGCCTATCTCGTTGCACGCTACGACATGGTCAGCGACCAGCGTCTGGACAACGTGCTTGCCTCCAACTGGCCGTTTGATCTGGTGCGCCAGATCGATGATGAGTTGCATGCGAGCTATCACCGTTCCAACGAGTTCGAAAAATGCCTGTCCGCGCTGCAACCTGCCTTTGCGTTCTTTCCCGACGATGCCGTGCTTCCTGAGGGCGTGAGCCGCCAATATTGCTCGATGCTGTTCAATGCCGGACGCTCGCGCTACATTCTGTTGTTCCTGATGCCGGACAACACGGCTCATTCCAGCCAGCGGGTGATGGAGGCCGGTCTGCTGGCGGGCTACATTTTGAGCATGAGGACTTCGCGCAAGGTCCAGATGGATCGCGACATGGATTTGACCGACCGCGAGCTGGAATGCATCTACTGGATTGCCGAGGGCAAAACGAGTGACGAGATCGCCATGATTTTGGGCATCTCCAAGAATACCATCAACAACTACATCACGAGTGTCATGCGCAAGACGGCGACGAAGAACCGCTCGGAGGCAATTGCCTATGCGGTGCGAAACAATCTTGTCTAGGTCTGCAGCCTTTTCGCTGTGCGCACTGACGCTGGACCAACCGAGGACGACGAATGGCGCAACTACATGAACGGTACGAGCCGGACACGTTGGGGGCGCCGAAGGTTCGCGGCCGCAAGGGCGCCGACCTTCTGCAGCAGATGACGGCCCTCCAGCGACAGTTGAATGCCCGCAATTTCGCTGTCTTGCGGGTGTCCGGTTCAGGCCTGTCCTCCAAGCGTTCGATAAAGATTCTGGCGGACAATTTTCCAACGGGTGCCTGCGGCGCACAGGAGGTGCTTGACCTGTACGGCGACGCGATGGTTGAACACATCGACGTCTCGATCCTGCCCCTGCTATGGAACGGCCGCGATGAGAGTTCGACGAGCGAGACCGTGGATTTCGACACGTTCGTAACGCGCCTGCGCGGTCGCACGCTGCCTTTTGCAGGCATTGCGTTTCCGGTGCGATTGGGCTCCACCGGCAACGGATTTGCCGTTTTCACCTCCGCCTATCTGGACCTGACGAGCGAAACGATCCTCGACACCCATTTGCAGGTGACGGGAGCGCTGGCACGCCAGTTGCAGTACGAGGAGCGGCGTGGGCAGCCGGCCGAAATGCTGACGGAGCGCGAAATTGCCTGCCTTCAAATGGCCGGTGACGGGCGTACGAGCGAAGAAATCGCTGAAAAGCTCGGGCTGTCGGTTCACACCGTGAACGCCTATCTCGGCACGGCCACGACCAAGCTGGATTCCGTCAACCGGATTCAGGCGATCGCCAAGGCGATCCGTCTCGGCTACATCAATTAGAGCCATTCCAGCGAAAGTGGAAACCGGTTTCGCATCGGAATTGCGCTAAAACAATGGGATAGGGCGTCTCAGTGCTTCCGTTGAACACTGCAGCGCTCCTGGCTCTGAAGGCCAGGGCAGAGGGGATTTCTTCGTGTATTGCGGGCTGAGGGGACGATGGCCGTCAACCGGCCATGGCTGCGCTCTGGCTTGTATAGTAGCGTGAATTGGCCAGCGCCTGGCGCAGGAAGATCGTATTGTCTTCTGGATTGGGTGCGGGATTCTTGAAGTCGATATGGCTGATCTCGACGCCGGCGTGATTCTTGCTCAGCGCCAGCTTGGCGTAAATTGTCACGCCTTGCGGCTTGATCTCGAGATCGAGTTCGATTTCCGGCTCGCTGTCCCATTCGAGGCGGTAGTTCCCGCCGACTCCGAGTGAAACGGTGCCGGGATGGAAGTAAAGCTCCGCCGCCGAAGCCACGAGATCGGCGAGGCTGCCATAATGCTCGAACTTGAGAAGTGAAATCAGGTCCGCGGCGTCGACCAGTCGCAATTCCGAGGCTACCGGGCGGATTGCCTCGGCCAGAATTCGTTCGCGCTGTTCAGAAAAGGGGTTCTTTCTCATTAGCCACGCTTATTTTGTCTGGACTTGTTCTGCTTCGAGTAGACGCGGTGAATAAGCTCGGCGACGGCCTTGTAAAACACCGGTGGGATGACACTATCCACCGAGACTTGCGCAAACATTGAGCGTGCCAGAGGCGGATCTTCAAAAACGGGAATGTTGTTCTGCTCTGCCAGTTCGCGGATGCGCAGCGCGATGATGTCCTGCCCCTTTGCCACGACGATGGGCGCCTCGTTTTCCTCCCGAACATAACGCAGGGCGACGGCAAAGTGCGTCGGATTGGCGACGACCAGCGTGGCGCGCGGCACGTTCGCCATCATGCGCCGACGCAGCAATGTGCGCGCGAAGGAGCGCTGCTTGGCTTTCATGACCGGGTCGCCCTGAGCCTGCTTGAACTCCTCCTTGATCTCCTGCTTCGTCATTTTCAGGTTTTCGAACCACTCGCGTCGGGTCCAGAAGAAGTCGCCCAGCCCGATCAGTGCGGTGGCGAAGAGCATGACGATCAGGATGGTGCGCATGTCGTCCATCATCCGCCTGAACAGCACGGACGGGTCGGAGAACATCAGCGTGAGGGAATCGAAGAACTCGCTTTTCAGCGCGAAAATGACAACGATCGAGACCAGGATCACCTTGATGAGCGATTTCCCGAATTCGACCAGCGTATGCAGGCTGAACAAACGGCCGATCCCGGCCGCAAGAGATATCCGGGAGAGCTTCGGCGCAATGCGGTCCAGAACCGGGCTCGGCATGTTCTGAAGGACGGATGAGGCCACGCCGAAGCCCATGATGAGCACCAGGGCCGGGACAACGACGCTCCCGGCGTTCCAGGCCAGCCGGTAAAACAGCGAGATGACGTCGGTACGGGCATCGAGCCGCCACTGATCGGCCTGCTCGAAAATATCCTTCAGGCTCCCGGCAACGCGCAGCGAACCGTCCGCAGCAAAGAAGACAATGAAGACATAGATGGCGACAGTCGAGGCAAAGGCCGTCATTTCTCGCGAAAACGGGATATTGCCTTCTTCAAGCGCGTCCTGTTTTCGCTTCTCTGTCGGGTCTTCTGTCTTGCTCTCCTTGTCGTCGTCATCCGCCATGGATCAGCCCTCAAGCATGTCGCACCGGACTTTATTGCAATTCTGCGGTGATGACATCCGAAATAGAGAAATAACACGTCGGCGCGGGTCAATGGGACCGCGACGCCTATTCGAACGCGTGCGGCGGCGCGCCGGGCCATGCCGGCATGAAAGAAGGGCGATCGTCAAGCCGCAGCCGATGAATCGGCCTTTTCCTTCAATTCTATCTGGTTGTTGTTCGCAAGTCGAATGGCTTCCTGCGCGATCGAGCGGCGAGCCACGGCGATATCGCGCGGATTGATGCCCGTTGTTCCAGAGCCGAGGTCCGACTCGATCATGCGGCGCTGACGTGCGCCGATGGCTGACAGGACGGCCTCGCGGATATCCATCGGCGAGCCGCGCAGCGCCATGGTGATGACGTCGGCCGAGATGTCGTTGAACAGCGTGACGCGACTGCGCTGCGGCATGGTGAGCAGGTCTTCGAAGAGGAAGATGCGCGGGCGGACCTTCTCGGCGGCTTCCTTGCTGAGCGATTCCAGAGCCCCGAGCAGCTGTTCGACCTGCTCCTTCTCCAGCTCGTTCATCAGTTCGGCGACCTTGACCGTGCCGGTCGCGTTCTTTTCGGCTTCCATGGCGCGCATCAGTTCGACGACGCGGTTCTCGATGATTTCCGCCGCCTTCGGGCTGACCTGCTTCAGGTTCACGGTACGGTTGATGACGTCGGCGCGGCGCTCTTCGCTCAGCTCCATCAGCACCTTGGCGCCGAAGCTCGAAGGAACCATCGACAGGACATAGGCGCCCGTCTGCGGGTGTTCCTTCTCGAGGAAGTTGGCGACGAAGATCGGATCTGTCTCGCCGAGCTCGTCCCAGATGGAGGCCGCTTCAATGCCCTGGAAGGTGGCGCGGCGACCGAGCAGGTTGTCGACCTCTTCCGGCGTAAGGCCTTCTTCGAGAATGCTCTCCATGGCCTTGGCATTGTCCATCAGGCCGGCGCCTTCGGTGAACAGATCCTCGAATTCGTTGGTAAGCGCGATGAGTTCGTGCGGCGGGATGGTGCGGAGATTCTGGGCCGCGCGGATGATGACCTGCAGCTCATGCTGGGTGAAGAACTTGAGAAGCTTGCCGGCGACGCCCTTGCCCATCGACAGAAGAACGGCAGCCGCCTTTTCCGGCGGCGTCAGCGGCTTGTGGGACACCTGTTCCTCAAAATCCTCGAAATCCATCATGGGTTTCCGGCACCTGCAGTCTGGAGCAATTCCTGCGAACGAGAGAACCGGTTCGCGTCCGGAATTGCGTTGAAACGGATGGACAGAGCGTTACAGGCGAATGCGCATTTCACCCGAAACATTCCATCATTTGATCGCCTTGACTTCGATCATTCGAATGCCAAAGCGCGTATTGTCTTCATCAAGAACCGTGATTTCGCCGCGGCCGATCTGCCGGCCGTTCACGACCACTTCGACCGGATCACCGATCTTGCGGTCAAGCGCGATCGTTGCACCCTCGGTCAGGTTCATCAGCGTCGCGACATGCATGTGGCTGTTTCCCAGCACGATCTGCACGTCGATCGGAATATCCATGATAAGATCGAGGTTGGCGTGAAGCGCGCTGCCGGCCGTCTGGCTCGCGCCGCCGAGGCCCGTATCCATGCCACCACCAAAACCGCCACCGAACTGCGAAAGGTCGGCATCACCCATGCCGCCGCCGGCAGAGGCGTCAAAGTCGAACCCGCCGGTCTCACCGAGTTCCGGTAGCGTCCCTTCGGCGTCGCTTTTCAGCACACCGCGCAGGCTGTCGATCTGGTCGTCCAGGCCCCCGTCAAGATCGGGAGCGGCGTCAGACGAGAAATTCGCGAGGATGTCATCCTCGGCGGGTTCTTCTCCGGTTTTCGTCGTCTGCTTTGCCATGCCTGAGTTATTCCAGTTCAAACTTGCGCCAGGCGTGACCAAGGGCCAGCCGCAGGCACGTCGATGTCGAAGATTTCGCCACCGCTGGCATGCGGGAGCGACGTCCACGAATCCTAAGCTGATTCTTCTTTAAAAACGATTGCTTCGCCTTGCTGAAACTGAACGTTTCGGACGAATTTCAAGCCAGTGTTGCCAGATCGATTCGCCTGGTGGACGCCGGCTTGAAGATGCAGCTACCGTGCGAGCGCGCGGTCACCCCATGAGATGTTCGAGAAGGTCGCTTTCCGTCGAGTAGGTGTCGGTGACACGGACGGTGTAGCGCGCGCCGCTGCGGCCGAACTCTCCGAAGTAGAGTTCCTTGCCGTTGGCATTCACCTGAACCTTGACGTCGCCCAGATCCTCGAACGGGATGACATCGCCGACCTGAAGCTTGCTGATGACGCCGAGCGTCTGCGCCTGGAGGTTGATACGGGCTTCGACGGTCACCTGCGAGCGCTGGACCTGCTCCTTGATCTGGTCCGTCCATTCCTTCTTGGCGCGGCCGGCCGCCGCGGATTTCGCGCTGGTGATCTTGGTCTTGAGAAGGTTGCGCTGCGGAACCGCCAGATGGATCAGGGATTCCGTCTTGCCGAAGTTGATGATGAGGCTGATCAGCACCGCATTGGGATCGCGATAGCCTTCCGGCGGCTTTGGACGTGCACCGGCGTTGTAGGGCTTGTCGAGCACGGGTTCGAAATTACCGCCGGTCACGACGGCCGTGCGCAACACGTTGGCGACCTTCGTGAAGATCATCTCCGTCAGGTCGAGTTCGATCTTCGAAAGCAGGCGTTCCGACGGCGGCTCGATCAGTTCCGGCGGCGCGCCAAGCATGGCCTCGACAAGCGTCAACACGAAGGCGCTGCCGCAGCCCATGGTGAATTCCGGGCTCCATCCCCGCAGGGCCGCATCGCACAGCGCCACGGTCTCGCCGAGACCGGCCAGCAGGTCTTCCTTCAGGCCCGTCTTCATCGATCCGAAGCGGACCTCGATCTTGTAGCCCGTCTCTGCATGAAAGATGTCGGGCAGGAATTCGATATAGGCTGCCGCGATCTCACCGCAGATCCGCTCGAGGCTCGCCGCATCGCCGAGTTCGCCCGTCATCCGCGCGAGAAGCGCCGGATCGAAGGCGATTGAGGGTGTGGGTTCAGTCGCTTCCGACATTATGCTGCCTTCGCGTCACCGCCGCCGCCGGGGTTCATCATTTCCTGCTCGACCGCGTCGATGGACGGACGTTCCTTCGCCGAGATCGTCTTGCGACCATATTCCAGAGCGACCTGCGGGACCGAGCCGTTCATGTAGGCCAGCAGCGTCTGCTTGACGATGACATAGAGGCGGTTCTGCTTCTCGCGCACAACCTTTACCGACGCGGAGATCGGCTGGAGAATACAATAGGAGATCAAGATACCTGCGAACGTGCCCACGAGAGCGGCGGCGATGAGTTCGCCGAGCACTTCCGGCGGCTCGCTGATCGCGCCCATGGTGTGAATGATGCCGAGAACGGCCGCGACGATACCGATGGCGGGCATGGCGTCGCCCATGCCGTTGAGCGCGTTGTGCGGCTTCAGCTTGTCGTGCTCGATCGTGTTGATTTCCTCGTCCATCAGCGCTTCGATCTCGTGGCTGCGCGCATTGCCGATGATGATCAGGCGGACATAGTCGCAGATGAAGGCCGTGAGTTCGTGATTTGCCAGGACGGTCGGCGCCGCCTGGAAGATCGAGGATTCTTCCGGATTGTCGATATGCGCTTCGATCTCGTTGCGCGACTTCGTGCGCAGGTCGCGCATCAGCGCATAGAGCACGCCGAGCATGTCGAGATAGTGGCGCTCCTTCGGAACCTTGTTGCCGAGCGCTTCGCCGAGCGCCTTGCCGGTGTCCTTGATGACCTTCATCGGGTTGGCGATAATGAAGCCGCCCACGGCGGCCCCGATGATTTCCAGAAGTTCGTACGGCTGGACAAGAACGCCGAAATGCCCGCCTGCAGCCATGTAGCCGCCGAACACGCAGCCGAAGGTCACCAGCAGGCCGATGATCATGTTCATGCCAAAATACTCCCGTCGAAAACGACATCCAAGCACTCTGGTATGAATTTTCCCTTGCGTGAGGCTGGCAGACATGGCCAGAGGGCAGCTTCTTTCCTGCTGCGCGCATATGCGGCGGACCGGATAAAGCCTCGCGCAAGGCGAGCGCCGCACATTGGCCGCAAATCCCGATCCTCCCGCTCGTCTGGAACCCCCATGGAAACCGGCATATACGTGTCACTGTCGTCACAGGTTGCGCTCGAACAGCGCCTGTCGACCCTGGCCGACAACGTGGCAAACCTGAATACGGTGGGCTTCCGCGCAACCGAAATCAAATTTCAGGACGTGCTCCAGAAGAGCGCCGGCACCGAGGTCCATTACGTCGATCCAGGCAAGGAATTCCTGTCCGAGAAGAACGGCGCTTTGACCCCGACCGGCAACTCTCTCGATTTTGCCATCCGCGGCAACGCCTATTTCCAGGTGCAGACGCCGTCTGGGCCGGCGCTCACACGCGATGGGCGTTTTTCCCTGACCCCAAGCGGGGGTCTGGTCACGGTACAGGGCTATCCTGTCCTTGATGCGGGCGGCTCGCCGATCCAGATCGCGACCCGTGGCGAGACGGTGGCACTCGGCAACGACGGTTCTATCCAGGTCGACGGCCAGCGCGCTGCGGTGCTCGGACTTTTCGAAGCCAACATGAACAACGGCTACCAGCGGGTCGGCGGATCCGCCTTTATCCCCGCCGGCGGTGCGCAGGCGGTGGTCGACCGCATCGATGCGGGCGTGGTCCAGGGTTTCGTCGAGGAATCCAATGCCAATCCGGTGCAGGAAATGACCCGCCTCATCATGGTTCAGCGCAATTTCGAGGACGTCTCCGCCTCGATGCAGAAGAACGAAAGCACGCTGGAAGAAGCCATCAAAAGCCTTGGATCGAAATCATGAGCGGCATGAAATCGGGTCCTGAAACACGGAAGATGCAGGCCCTTCACGGCGGGGTGCCCCCCCGCAGCGAGGCGGCATGATGGAAGGTGCCGGCGACCGCAGCGCTGCATCACGGCTGGAGACGCTGTCGCGCGTCGTCGCCCGTTACGCGCCTGCCGAGCAGCTTTCGGCGCCGGGCGGCCGGGTCAAGACGATCGCCGCCGGCCATTACACCGTCACGGGTCTTTCCAGGCACGTCCGCCTCGGCGATTTCGTCGGCCACACAACGCCGACCGGCGTGCATCTGGGCGAAGTGGTCCGGGTCGAGCCCGAGGCCGTCTTCGTCTGCCCGATCGAACCGGGCGAGCCGATCGGCATCGGCGACGTCGTCTTGCGCAAGGGCGCCTTCCGCCTCGCTCCCGATCCGAGCTGGTGCGGCCGCACAATCAATGCCCTGGGCGATCCGATAGACGGCCTGGGCCCGCTGGTGCAGGGTCCCGACCGGCGACCGATTTCGGCAAATGCGCCGCCGTCCATGCTGCGTTCGCGGGTGGAAAAAGGGTTCAAGACCGGCGTCAAGGCGATCGATATCTTTTCGCCGCTTTGCCTTGGCCAGCGTCTGGGCATTTTTGCAGGCTCCGGCGTCGGCAAGTCGACGCTTCTGTCGATGTTGGCCCGCGCCGATTCCTTTGATCGCGTCGTCATCGCGCTGGTCGGCGAACGCGGACGCGAAGTGCGCGAATTCATCGAGGACACGCTGGGAGACAATCTCCGTAAGTCGGTGGCGATCGTGGCAACCAGCGACGAAAGCCCGATGCTGCGCAAGATGGCGCCGCTTTCGGCCATCACGATTGCCGAGCAGTTCCGCGACAATGGCGACAATGTTCTGCTGATTGTCGACAGCGTGACGCGCTTTGCCCATGCCATCCGCGAGGTCGCCGTTGCGTCCGGCGAACCGCCGGTGGCGCGCGGCTATCCGGCATCGGTCTTTACCGAACTCCCGCGACTTCTGGAGCGCGCGGGGCCTGGCGAGGAAGGCAAGGGTACGATCACCGCGATCATCTCCATTCTCGTCGACGGCGACAATCATAACGATCCGATTGCCGACTCGACGCGCGGCATTCTCGACGGTCACATCGTCATGGAGCGCTCACTGGCCGAAGAGGGGCGATATCCGCCCATCAATCCGCTCGCCTCGATATCGCGTCTGGCCCGCAAGGCCTGGACACCGGACGAAGAGAAGCTGGTTTCGCGTCTGAAATCCCTGATCCACAAATACGAGGAAACGAGTGACCTGCGCCTGATCGGCGGCTATCGCGCCGGTTCCGATCCGGAGGTGGACATGGCGGTCCGCCAGGTCCCGGTCATTTATGAAATGCTCAAGCAATCGCCGGGCGACCGTCCTTCAGCGGACGCTTTCGCCGATCTCGCAGGGGCACTGCGCAATGCATCCATGCCACAGGCACAGCCGGCAAACGTGCGAAGGAACTGATACATGATCGATGATGGGGATCCGATCAGAATGGAAAAGGAGCGTCCGCCGTCGACGGATGCCATGGATCGCGTCGATATGGCGCTCTCCGCCACCGGCGTGGCGCTCGCCGTCTTTGCCGCCTTCTTTCCGTGGTATGTCTTTTTCAACCACGAGCAATTCGCCCCCAAATACGGCGACATGGTCCAGAACATGCGGCGCGATCTGCCCGTCAATGCGCCCCGGCCCGTCTTTTCCGTATCGCCTTCGGCGAGCATCAACATCAATCAGCGACCGCCGAGCCTCGCCATGCAGGTGCCGCCGGGTCTCGACGACATCACGACGGCCACCGTTCCCGGCGAGGACGCCGACAACAAGAAGGGCAGGGGCGATACGGGCGGGATCGACCAGCCCATGCCGTCTGCGGCAGGAAGTTTCAGGCTCCTGCACGTCGCCGGAGGGCGCGCGCTCGTGGAAGATACCAGCGGCATCTACATGGTGGGCATAGGAGAGGTCCTGCCTGACAATAGCAAGCTGGTTTCCATTGAACAGCAGGGCGGACAATGGATTTTGACGACCTCGAACGGCGGCAAGTTCCGCGTGAACTGAGCTGCTCCGGCTCCCCGCCGGCGCAGACGAAACCCTCGCATCCGCCAAGTGCAAGTCCCACGCAAGTTTAAACGCCTACCCTTCGTCCCATAGCCATGATTAGCTGAAATGGACGGAGCAGGCGATGCAGCCTATACAGTTTTTCCAACTCGCCTCGCAGCAGGCGCAGTGGCTGTCTGTCCGACAGAGCGTCATTTCCACCAATGTCGCCAATGCCGACACCCCCGGCTTCAAGGCCAAGGATCTCGTACCCTTCACCGATTATCTCGACGCGGCAACCACGCAGGGAAGCGGCGCGGTCAGCCTTGCATCGACCAATCCCATGCATTTCGCCGATGCCGGCCTGCAGACGACGAATATTCGTGAGGTGGACGACAAGTCCGGCAAGATCAGCGCCTCCGGCAACAATGTCGGCCTGGCGCAGGAAATGATCAAGGCGAGCGAGGCCCGAGGCGCTTACGACCTCAACACGGCCCTGGTGAAGTCGCTGAACAAGATGATGTTGATGGTTGTCAGGAGATAATCTGGATGATCGTTGATCCGTTGCAAGCAAGTCTGAAGATTTCCGCGTCCGGCCTGGATGCGCAATCAACGCGTTTGCGCATCGTCTCTGAAAATCTCGCCAACGTTCGCTCGACCGGGGAAACGCCCGGATCGGAGCCTTATCGTCGCAAGATGGTGAGCTTTGCCGAACATGTTGACCGCAAGACCGGCGTCCCCGAAGTCCAGATTCAGAAGATTTTCGACGACAACAGCGCCTTCAATCTCGAGTTCGATCCCGGCAATCCCGCGGCCAACAAGGATGGCTACGTCAAGATGCCGAATGTCAATCCGCTTATCGAAATGGCGGACATCCGCGAGGCCAACCGCAGTTACGAGGCCAATCTGCAGGCAATCAAGCAGGCGCGCGACATGATCAGCTCCACCATCGACCTGCTGAGGAGTTCGTCATGATAGACCCCGTTTCTCTTTCCTCGCTTGTTCAGGGCCTGTCCAGCATTGCCGGCAAGACGGCGACCACAGCCGAGGAAGCCGCCAAGTCGGCCGGCCCGAGCTTTGTCGATGTCCTCAAGAACACGGCCTCCGACATGTTCAGCGATCTCAAGAGCGCCGAAACGATGTCCTACAAGGGCGTCGAGGGCAAGGCCTCGACCCGTGAGGTCGTGGACGCCGTCATGAACGCCGACCGCTCGCTGCAAACGGCCATCGCCATCCGCGACAAGGTCGTCTCCGCCTATCTCGACATCACGAAAATGCCAATCTGAGGATCGCCGATGAGAGCTCTTTCCATAGCTGCAACCGGCATGAATGCCCAGCAGACAAACCTCGAAGTCATTTCGAACAACATCGCCAACATCAACACGACGGGCTTCAAGCGCGCACGCGCCGAGTTCACCGACCTGCTCTACCAGACCGAGCGCCAGGCCGGCATCGCCAACAACGCCAATGGTTCCATCGTGCCGGAAGGCGTCAATATCGGCCTTGGCGTCAAGACCGCAGCCGTGCGCAACCTGCATGAGCAGGGTCAGCTGCAATCGACCAGCAACCCGTTCGACGTGGCGATCGTCGGCAAGGGCTGGTTCCAGATTCAGGCCGCAGATGGCAGCACCGTCTACACTCGCGACGGCGCCTTCAACGTGGACGCCACGGGGCAGCTTGTGACGCTCTCCGGCGCCCAGGTCATTCC
Source organism: Ensifer adhaerens (assembly GCA_900215285.1). Lineage (NCBI taxonomy): Bacteria > Pseudomonadati > Pseudomonadota > Alphaproteobacteria > Hyphomicrobiales > Rhizobiaceae > Ensifer > Ensifer adhaerens. Next base: position 438,041 of record OCMG01000004.1, on the reverse strand, counting down.
GAATATTACTGTTCCGATCGACGCCAAGAACATCACGATCAACAATTCGGGTCAGGTCTTCGCCATGCTGGGGACCGACACCAATCCGACACAGCTTGGCCAGATCACCATCGCCACGTTCATCAACGATGCCGGTCTCGACGCCATGGGTGACAACCTGTTCCGTCAGACGGCGGCCTCGGGCGATCCGACGGTCGGCGTGCCGAACGATCCTGGCTTCGGCAAGCTGCAGCAAAATTACCTGGAAGCCTCAAATGTCGATCCGGTGAAGGAGATCACGGACCTTATCTCGGCGCAGCGCGCCTATGAGATGAATTCCAAGGTCATCCAGGCCGCCGACGACATGGCTTCCGTGGTCAGCAAAAACCTGAGGTAAATTCTGGAGGTTGGGCATGATGCACCGACTGCAAAAACGCAATGTCATGAAGACGCTTGTTTCCACTGCCTTGATGGCGCTGTTGCCGGCCGTGACCGCGATTGCGGGTCCGACGGAAGATGGCAAGCATTATGCAATGGTCTCGACGACCGTGATCTATCCGGGTCAGGTCATCAGCGCCGGCCAGGTCAAGCGCGTCGAGGTCACCAATCCGAATCTCGCCGGCGACTACGCCACCGACTTCTCGCAGGTCGAGGGCATGATCACCCGGAGCACGCTCGTGCCCGATCGCGCGATCTATGTTTCCTCGCTGCGCGAGCCCTTCGCCGTCACCCACGGGCAGCAGGTCCGGCTGATCTACAACAGCGGCTCGCTGCAGATCACCGCGCTGGGCATGCCCCTGCAGGACGGCAGCATCGGCGAACTCATCCGGGTCCGCAACGCCGATTCCGGCCTCACGGTGAGCGGCACAATCCTCGGTCCGGGTGTGGTGCAGGTGGTTTCGAAATGAAATTCTTGCGCCACATTGCAGCTCTTCTGTTCGCCGTCTGCCTGATCGTGGCGGACGGCCATTCTGCGTTTGCAACGTCGCGCATCAAGGATATTGCCTCGCTTCAGGCCGGCCGCGACAACCAGCTGATCGGCTATGGCCTCATCGTCGGCCTGCAGGGCACGGGCGACAGCCTGCGCTCCGCGCCGTTTACCGAACAGTCGATGCGCGCCATGCTGCAGAACCTCGGCATCTCGACGCAGGGCGGCCAGAGCCGCACGAAGAACGTCGCAGCGGTCATGGTCACGGCCACGCTTCCTCCTTTCGCCAGCCCCGGCAGCCGCATCGACGTCACGGTCTCATCAATGGGCGACGCGACGAACCTGCGTGGCGGCACACTGGTCATGACATCGCTCACCGGTGCGGACGGCCAGATCTATGCCGTGGCCCAGGGCTCGGTCATCGTGTCCGGTTTCTCTGCCGATGGCGCGGCCGCGTCCGTGACGCAGGGTGTGCCCACCGCGGGCCGCATACCGGGCGGCGCCATTATCGAGCGCCCCTTGCCCTCGCGCTTCAAGGACAGCGTCAATCTGGTCCTGCAGTTGCGCAACCCCGATTTCACGACGGCAGTCGGGATTTCCGACGCGATCAATGCTTGGGCGAAGGCGCGGTTCGGTGGCCCGATCGCCGAGGCCGCGGACTCCCAGGAGGTCTCCGTCGCCAAGCCGAAGCAGGCAGACCTGGCCAGGCTGATGGCCGATATTGAAAATCTTGCGGTCGAGACGGATACGCCGGCCAAGGTCGTAGTCAACGAGCGGACCGGTACCATCGTCATCGGCGCCGACGTCAAGGTCTCCAAGGTGGCCGTCAGCTACGGCACGCTGACGGTGCAGGTCACCGAGACGCCGCAGATTGTGCAGCCGAATCCCTTCAGTCAGGGCCAGACGGCCGTGCAGCCGCAGACGGACATCAAGGCAACCGCCGACAGCGGCACGGTCGCCATCATCAACGGGCCCGACCTGAAGAGCCTTGTCACTGGACTGAACAGCATTGGCGTCAAGCCGGACGGCGTCATCGCCATCCTTCAGGGCATCAAGTCCGCAGGCGCGCTCAACGCGGAACTGGTGGTGCAGTGATGGTGAAACCCGGCTCGTCAACCTTCAGGACTGTCTTCCGGCTTTCCACCGCGTTGGTGCTTCTGGCGACTGTCTCGGCCATGGCCAACGACACGCCGGCCGCGCCGCCGGCAAACGCCAGCATTGATGAAATCCAGCAATATTGCTCGAACGTCGTCGATCCGGCGCGCGACCGCCGCTATCTGATGCAGAAGCAGGACCTGGAGAAGCTGAAGTCGGATGTCGATGTCCGACTGAAGGCGCTCGAGGAGCGTCGCAACGAATACCAGGACTGGCTGAAGAAACGCAATGACTTCATGGATATGGCGCGCCAGGACCTGGTGGACATTTACAAGAACATGAAGCCGGACGCCGCCGCGCCAAGGCTTGCGGAAGTTGATGTGTATGTGGCTGCCGCCATCCTGATGAAGCTTACGCCGCGTCAGGCGGGGCTGATCATGAGCGAAATGGACCCTGCCAAGGCAGCGAAACTGACAGGGCTGATCTCCAGCGCTGCGGCTGCTCCGGCCAACAAAGGTTAATCATGAAGAAACTTGTTCTCCTATTCGCTCTTCTGATGCCTTTGGCGGGATGTGGAAGTCAGGCCGTCAACGAGATCGGCCGCGCTCCGGCGATGAGCCCGATCGGTAGCGGATTGCGCTACGGCCAGACACAGGAAATGGCTCTTTACCCGAAGCGGCCGCAGCAGGTCGCTTCAGGCTATTCGCTGTGGAATGACAACCAGGCAGCCCTCTTCAAGGATTCGCGCGCCCTCAAGGTCGGCGATATCCTGACGGTGAAGATCCAGATCAACGACAACGCCTCGTTCAACAACGATACAAAGCGTAGCCGCAACAATGCCTCCGACATGAAATTCGGCCTGAACGCGAAGAGCGCGGCGGTATCGCCATCACTTTCGGCCGACATCAACGGTTCCTCGGATACTTCATCCACTGGTTCGGGCTCGACCAAGCGCTCCGAAAAGCTGACGCTGATGGTCGCCGCCGTGGTGACGGGGATCCTGGAGAACGGCAATCTGGTCATTTCGGGTTCACAGGAAGTGCGCGTGAACCAGGAACTCCGGATCCTGAATGTCGGCGGTATCGTCCGGCCACAGGACGTCAACGCCGACAACCAGATCTCGTATGAGCGCATCGCCGAAGCCCGCATCTCCTACGGTGGCCGTGGACGCCTGACGGAAGTTCAGCAGCCGCCATGGGGTCAGCAGGCAGTCGATCTGTTCTCGCCGTTCTGAAACTGATCGCAAGGACGCCACATCATGGCAGAACCAGAAGCAGCGCCGGAAGGCGAGGGCGAGGACGGCGGCAAGAAGAAGGGTGGTGGCCTCGTGGTCACCATCGTCATCGTGCTCGTCCTGTCGCTGATTGCCGGCGGCGGTGGCTGGTTCCTTGGCAAGAGCATTTCCGGCAAGTTCATCACGCAGGAGAAGAAGGACGAGATCGACAAGAAGGCGGCCGAGGCGGCCGCCATCGACGCGGCCGAAAAGGGCGGCGAGAAGAAGGCTGAAGCCAAGAAGCCCGGAGAGGATTCCGTGCCGCATCTGGCCACCGAGGAAAACAACGTCGTCATGCTTGAGCCGATCACCAGCAATCTCGCCTATCCCTCGCAGAGCTGGGTGCGGCTCGAGATAGCGCTGCTTTTCAGGGACAAACCCGATGAGAAGACGGCGGAGGAAGTTCACCAGGATATCATGGCCTATATCCGCACCGTCTCCCTGCAGCAGATTCAGAGCGTGCGCGGATTCGAATATTTGCGGCAGGATATCAAGGAGCGCGCCTCGCTCAGAACCGAAGGCAGAGTGAAGGACGTGATGTTCAGGACGTTTGTGGTGCAATGAAAAAGCTTCTTTTCTTCACGAGCCTGTTCGTCCTGCTGCCGGCAATGAGCTTCGCGCAGCAACTGCCGGACTTCCTGACGCAGACGCCCGTCAATGGTTCGGTCGCATCGTGGATCATCCGCACGCTTGGTCTGCTGACGGTCCTGTCGATCGCGCCCGGCATTCTCATCATGGTCACGAGCTTTCCCCGCTTCGTCATCGCCTTTTCGATCCTCAGATCCGGCATGGGGCTGGCAACGACGCCGTCGAACATGATTCTGACCAGCCTGGCGCTGTTCATGACCTTCTACGTGATGACCCCGGTCTTCAATAAGTCCTGGGAGGACGGCATCAAGCCGATGATGGACAACAAGATCACCGAAACGGAAGCCCTGCCCAAGATCTACGACCCATTTCGGGATTTCATGCTCGCCAACACACGGGACAAGGATCTGAAGCTCTTCGTCGACATCGCGCGGGAGAAGGGCCAGACGGCGGAGACCGACGGCAAGGTGGACCTGCGTGTCATCGTTCCGGCCTTCATGATCTCCGAAATCCGTCGCGGCTTCGAAATCGGCTTCCTGATCGTCCTGCCCTTCCTGGTGATCGATCTCATTGTCGCGACGATCACCATGGCCATGGGCATGATGATGTTGCCGCCGACATCGATCTCCCTGCCGTTCAAGATCCTCTTCTTCGTGCTGATCGACGGCTGGAACCTGCTCGTGGGAAGTTTGACGCGGTCGTTCATGTAAGCGTACCTGAACTGATCCGGCGCAGGTACGCATCATTCCGAACCTTTTCTTCTGCCGTCGAGACAGCTGTTAAGACTCTATTTCATATGATTCGGCGTGGCCGGTCCCGGAACCCCGAAATTAGGTTTCCGGTAATAATTGGGGCGCCATAGTCCTGCCTGAACGACGGGCCCGTATTGTAAGAAAACCACGGGCGGCATGATGCCTTTCCGTCGTCGCCGGTAACAAGTATAATCCGGTATGTCCCTGTTTTTGTTTTGCGTAAAGGGACAATCCCAATGACTAGCATCATGACCAACAGCGCAGCTATGTCCGCGCTTCAGACTCTGCGCGGCATCTCCTCGCAGATGGACGACACGCAGAACGCGATTTCCTCCGGTCTTCGCGTATCCAGCGCCTCCGACAACGCCGCCTACTGGTCCATCGCGACCACGATGCGTTCCGACAACAAGGCACTGTCCACCGTTTCGGATGCCCTCGGTCTGGCTGCTGCCAAGACCGACACGGCCTATACCGGTCTCGACTCGTCCATCTCGGTGGTCGACCAGATCAAGGCCAAGCTCGTTGCCGCCCGCGAACCGGGTGTCGACAAGACCAAGATCAACTCGGAACTTTCCGAACTGAAGTCGCAGCTGACTTCGGTCGCAAAGTCTGCGTCGTTCTCGGGCGAAAACTGGCTCTACAACACGTCGGGTACCGCCGGCACCAAGGAAATGGTCGGCTCCTTCACCCGTGACTCCAGCGGTAACGTTTCGATCAACACGTTGAAGTTCAACGCTGCAAACTCGGTCCTGATCGATACCAACGCCGCCAGCGGCGGTCAGCTCACGAAGGCCATCACGGTCAACCAGCCGATCGCCAACTCGACTGGCACGACGACTGCGACCTACTTCCTGATCAACGCCAACTCGACGACGTCGGCGTCTGGCAGTGAAGTCAAGCTGACCACCGGTACGACCGACCAGCAGATCGAAGGCATGATCTCGGCCGTCGATACGATGATGACGAACCTCACCGACTCCGCCTCGAAGCTCGGTGCCGTCAACAGCCGCATCCAGATGCAGGACAACTTCGTCAACAACCTGCAGGACGTGATCTCGAAGGGTGTTGGTCGTCTCGTGGACGCCGACATGAACCAGGAATCGACCAAGCTGAAGGCGCTGCAGACGCAGCAGCAGCTCGGCATCCAGGCTCTCTCGATCGCCAACTCGGACAGCCAGAGCGTTCTGTCGCTGTTCCGCTGATCGCGCGACCGACAACAACAGTTCCCGATCGAAAAGAAAGCCGCGTCCTCAGGGCGCGGCTTTTGCTTTTGCAGGTACGGAAAATTTCTTCGCCCCATTCAGTATATATTAAGCTTGATGTTTGATTATCGTCCTCAGCGGGGCCGTTAACCACGGTTGCATGAAGCCCTTCCCGCTGCTGCCGGCAAGTTCCGGCATGTCCCTTCAGAGTATTGTGTTTCAGGGACAACCCATGACCAGCATCATGACCAACAGCGCAGCTATGTCTGCGCTTCAGACTCTCCGTGGCATTTCCTCGCAGATGGACGACACGCAGAGCGCGATCTCTTCAGGCCTTCGTGTGTCCAAGGCATCCGACAATGCCGCATATTGGTCGATCGCGACCACCATGCGTTCGGACAACAAGGCGCTTTCCACCGTTGGTGACGCACTCGGCCTTGCCGCGGCAAAGACCGACACGGCCTATACCGGTCTCGACTCGTCCATCTCGGTGGTCGACGAAATCAAGGCCAAGCTCGTGGCCGCCCGCGAACCGGGTGTCGACAAGACGAAGGTCAATTCGGAAATCACGGAACTGAAGTCGCAGCTGACTTCGATCTCGAAATCGGCATCCTTCTCGGGCGAAAACTGGCTCTACAACACGAGCGGCACGGCCGGCACGAAGGAAATGGTCGGCTCGTTTACCCGTGACGCAAGCGGCAACGTTTCGGTCAACACGCTGAAGTTCAACGCGGCCAACTCCGTTCTGGTCGATACGAACGCCGCAAGCGGTGGCCAGCTGACCAAGGCCGTCACGGTCAACCAGCCGATCGCCAACTCGACCGGTACGACGACTGCGACCTACTTCCTCATCGACGCCAAGTCGACGACCTCCGCGTCTGGCAATGAAGTCAAGCTGAGCACCGGCACGACCGACCAGCAGATCGAAGGCATGATTTCCGCCGTGGATAGCATGCTGACCAGCATGACGTCGGTTGCTTCGACCCTTGGCGCCACGTCAAGCCGAATTCAGTTGCAGAACAACTTCGTAGCTGACCTCCAGGACGTGATCGGCAAGGGCGTTGGCCGCCTCGTGGATGCCGACATGAACCAGGAATCGACCAAGCTGAAGGCGCTGCAGACGCAGCAGCAGCTCGGCATTCAGGCCCTCTCGATCGCCAACTCGGACAGCCAAAGCGTCCTGTCGCTCTTCCGTTAAGACAAGGTTTGAGGCGAGGGCCATCGCGGTCCTCGATCGCAAGGCATCAGCAAAGGGTCGCCCCCAATGGGCGGCCCTTTTTGCGTCCGACAACTAAAACTGAATGGTTAGAATTACTAGGTCAGTGCCCGGACCCATTTAGTCTTAATTAACGATGTTGGTGTTCTCTGGGGGTATTGAAACGACGCGTTAACCCTAACAGTTGGTTATCGAGCATGAGGCTGCAGCGACGTTGCCGTAGATAGATCCGGCATGATCCCCCTTAATATTTCAGTCTGTCAAACACAGGGGCAGTACACATGACCAGCATTATGACGAACACCTCCGCAATGGCTGCGCTGCAGACCTTGCGCATGATTGACTCCAACATGTCCGATACGCAGAACGCGATTTCGTCGGGCTATCGGGTCAACAACGCTTCCGACAACGCAGCATACTGGTCGATCGCGACCACCATGCGGTCCGACAACAAGGCGCTCTCGACGGTTGGCGACGCACTTGGCCTTGCTGCGGCAAAGACCGATACGGCCTATACGGGTCTCAACTCTTCCATCTCTGTCATCGACGAAATCAAGGCCAAGCTGGTTGCAGCACGCGAACCGGGCGTCGACAAGACGAAGATCAACTCCGAACTGACGGAACTGAAGTCGCAGCTCAGCTCGATTTCGAAGTCTGCATCCTTCTCCGGCGAAAACTGGCTCTACAATACCACGGGCACCGCCAGCACCAAGGAAATGGTCGGCTCGTTCACCCGCGACTCCAGCGGCAACGTCTCGATCAACACGCTGAAGTTCAACGCCGGCAATTCGATCCTGGTCGACACGGGCAACGCCCAGCAGGGTCAGTTGACGAAGGACATCACTGTTAACCAGCCGATCGCCAACTCGACCGGTACGACGACTGCGACCTACTTCCTCATCAACGCCAACTCGGCCACATCCGCGAGCGGTAACGAAGTCAAGCTGACGACGGGCACGACCGACCAGCAGATCGAAGGCATGATCTCGGCCGTCGACAAGATGCTGACCACGGTCACCTCGGTTGCCTCCACGCTCGGTGCAACGTCCACCCGCATCCAGCTGCAGAACTCGTTCGTTGCCGACCTGCAGGACGTGATCGGCAAGGGCGTCGGACGACTGGTTGACGCGGACATGAACCAGGAATCGACCAAGCTGAAGGCGCTGCAGACGCAGCAGCAGCTCGGCATTCAGGCCCTGTCGATCGCCAACTCGGCTGGCCAGAACATCATGTCGCTCTTCAGATAAGTTTAAGCGAATCACCGTCCCCCCAGAGCGGGCAGACAGACGGTCGCTTTGGTGCAGAGGGTCATGGAGAAGCCGTACCACCTTGTGTGGTACGGCTTTTTCGTTTTTCTCAAGGTTTCCCCAAATATCTGATATCATTAATAAAAAGTTACCGAGTTTGTCGTGCGGTAATTCTTTCTTCAGTCAAATTAACAACTTGCTAACAGCGTTAAAGTTTTGTTAACCTTAAGTCCGTTAAAGCTTCGTTAAGAACGCGGACAGGCCCCAGGGCAAAATGGGCCAGAGCATGATGCTATTCCTGCGTTGCCGGTATTTTTGACTCCGGAATGTCCCTCGACTTATTTTTGGGGCAATGACCGATGACAAGCATTATGACCAATGCTGCCGCTATGGCGGCACTCCAAACTCTGCGGACGATCGACGGAAATCTGGAAGAGACGCAGAACAAGATCTCCTCCGGCTATCGCGTACAGACTGCGTCAGACAATGCCGCCTACTGGTCGATCGCGACGACCATGCGTTCGGACAACAAGGCGCTCTCCACGGTGAGCGACGCACTGGGTCTCGGCGCTGCAAAGACCGATACCGCCTATACCGCGCTCGACTCGTCGATCTCCGTGATCGAGGAAATCAAGGCCAAGCTGGTAGCTGCGCGCGAACCGGGCGTCGACAAGACCAAGATCGACTCCGAACTTGCTGAATTCAAATCGCAGCTGCAATCCATTTCGCAGTCGGCATCGTTCTCGGGCGAAAACTGGCTGTTCAACTCCTCGACCACGCCGGCCGGCACAAAGGAAATGGTTGCCTCGTTCAACCGTTCGACAACCGGCTCCGTTGCCGTCACGACGCTGACCTTCAACGCCGCCGAGTCCACGCTTATCGACACCAACGATGCCAATCTCGGCGCCTTGACCAAAGACGTGACCGTGACCCAGCCGCAGGCCGGGACGACCGCCACGACGACGGCGACCTACTTCCTCATCGATGCGAAGTCCTCGACGAGTGCGTCCGGCACCGAAGTGAAGCTGACCACCGGCACGCCGTCGCAGGATATCGACGGCATGATTTCCGCCGTCGATCAGATGCTGACGGGGCTGACGAAGGTCGCATCGGACCTCGGCGCGATCAACAAGCGCATCGACATGCAGAACAACTTCGTGGCCGACCTCATGAACGTGATCGACAAGGGCGTGGGCCGCCTCGTCGATGCCGACATGAACCAGGAGTCGACGAAGCTGAAGGCGTTGCAGACACAGCAGCAGCTCGGCATTCAGTCGCTCTCGATTGCGAATACGAATTCGCAGAACATCCTTTCGCTCTTCAAGTAAGAGCGGTCTGGCTGGCGCTCCGCCGCCAGCCCGGGCAACTGATGCGCCGACATGGTAGGCCGAAAAGGATTTTCGGCCTGTCGGGCAGGCAGCCCCCTTTGAAACACGTCTGGAAATTCTGCCGTGCCGCCGGTCATCGGCATGTGGTAGAAAGTTGGGCCGCGTTCATTGCCCTGACGCGGCCCAACATCTTCATTTTCGCGCAAGATTGATTGCCTAGAACTGAGCCGATTGCGATCGCGGCTGTTGGCTGCGGGTCGCGTTGTTTCGGGGAAGTAGCGGATCCATGAGCGCAGGCCTTGCCAGATATCTGAAGGATTTCAGCGCTCCTCCACCCGCCGCGCCTGAAGTTTTCGACCTGCCGGCTCCAACCGAAATCGCCTTCGACTTCGCCCCGGAACCTCAGGTCGACCTCGACGAACTGCGCCGTGAGGCGCACGAGGAAGGCCGGGCCGAAATGCAGGCCCAGATGCAGGAAGCGCATCGGCACGAAATCGAAGCGCTCATGGCAGCCCACAGACAGGCCGAGGCCGAGATGGCGGCCGTTTTTGACCAGCGCATGGCCGAGCAATTGGCAGACGCGCTTCCGCGGATGGCAACCGATATCCAGAATCTTCTTTCGGGCCATGTCATGAATGCGCTGAAGCCGCTGCTTGATGCGATCATGACCGACCGCGCGGTGGACAGTCTAGCCCAGACGATCCGCTCCGTCTTCGCCGGAGAAGGCGGCATCGAACTTGTCCTCAAGGGACCGGCAGCACTCGCTGAAAAGCTGCGCGAACGCCTCCAAGGGCAGGATCTGGAATTCAAGCATGTGGAAGCCCCGGGCTTCGATCTTTCGGTCGAACACGGCGACACCGTTCTCATGACACGCCTGTCCGCCTGGCGTGAAAGCGTTGAAGAGCTTATGAAATGAGTGAGAACGAAAGCCACCACCACGGCAAGAACGAAATCATCATCATCAAGCGCCACGGCCATGGCGATCACGGCCACCATGGTGGCGCCTGGAAGATCGCCTACGCGGACTTTATGACTGCCATGATGGCCTTCTTTCTCGTCATGTGGCTGGTCAATGCTGCCAATGATGCGACGAAGGCCGCTGTCGCCAGCTATTTCAATCCCATCAAGCTGACGGATTCCAGCCCGGCCGACAAGGGCATCACCAAGCCGGGGAAACAGGCCCAGGGCGAAGCGACGCAGGAGAAATCCAAGGTCGACGGAGAGGAAAAATCGCAGGGCGACGCCGCCGCGAGCGGCCAGGAGAAATCCTCGACCGCCGGCGAGAAGACATCCTACTCGGAAGCCGACTATTTCGAAAATCCCTACGCCGTCCTGTCGGAAATCGTTCTGGAAGTCGGCGATCAGGCCAATGTCAGCGTCAAGGGCGAGGGCGGTGCCGCGTCGGCCGGTCCGGCGACCGGTGCCGATGGCGGTGAGGCCTACAAGGATCCGTTTGACCCGGATTTCTGGACCAAGCAGGTTCAGGTGAATTCGAAGACCTCGAAGGGCCAGGACGCAGGCAAGGCCGGCAAGGACCAGGCCGCAGCGGCAGTTGCGGCGCAGGACAGGGGCAATGAAAACGGCCTGGGTGGAATTCCCGGTGAGGCCGATACCAAGGATAAGGGCAAGGGGGGCATTCCCGGCGATCAGGCGAGTGCCGAACAGGGCAAGGGCGCCCCGGCCGCCGAACAGGGGGGTGCCGCCGCCGCCAAGCCTGTGACCGGCGAACAGCAGGACAAGGCCCAGGAGGTCGCGTCCGCCCAGTCGCCGGCCGACAAGGCAGCGGCCAAGGCCGCGGCAGACCTGAAGAAGCAGATCATCAGCACGCTCCCGGCCTCCGTCGGCAAGCTGGCGGACGCGATCAAGGTCGAACCCTCCGAGGGCGGGTTGCTCATCTCGGTCAGCGATCAGGTCAGCACGCCCATGTTCGATGTCGGCTCCGCAGTTCCCAGCCGCGAACTCGTTCTTGCCATGCAGGATATCGGCAAGGTTCTCTCCAAGAGCAAGGGCAGCGTCGTCATTCGCGGCCATACCGATGGACGGCCCTACAAGGGCGGCACGGGCGACAACTGGGGCCTGTCGCTCAACCGTGCCCGCAGCGCCTATTACATGCTGGTCAGCGGCGGGCTCGAGGAGAAGCGCATCAACCAGGTGACCGGTTATGCCGATCGCTTTCTGAAAGTGCCGAGCGACCCCTATAGCCCCGCAAACCGGCGGATCGAGATCCTGCTCGAGGGCAAGACCGTAGCGGGAGGCTGACTTGGCCCGTTTCCGGCGCTTCGCCACAGCATGTCTGGTCCTCGGCATCGGGTTCGCCGCCCGGGCCGAAGAGGTGAAGCAGGACGGCGTCGATCCGAACCTGCCGATCTACAAGCTGGTCCGCTCGCTGGAAGATGTTCAGGACAAGATCGTCGCCGGCGATCTGAAGGCTGCAGACATGCAGCGCTTTCTGATCGGCATGATCGACCGCCGTCTGCGCACCGCCAATCCGGATGAGTTCAACGATTTGCGCAACGTCGACGCCGCCATGATCTACGCCATGTCGGGCGGCAACCCGGCGACGCTGGATACCCTTGTTTCCCATGATGCACGCGGCAATTTCGACACCCGGCTCACCAATGCCTTGCTGATGTATCTCGGCGGCAAGGGCGGGTCGGCCAACAAGACGCTGGACGAGATCGTACCCGAATACAAGTCAACGACCATCGGGCCCTATCTGGCGCTTATCGCGGCCAATGTCGTGATGCAGAAAAAGCCCGATCTCGCACTGACATATTTCGACTGGGCGCGGCTCAACCTTCCCGGCACGATCGTCGAGGAAGCCGCGTTGCGCCGCTCCATGATCATCACGGTCAAGAAGAATGACGTCGAAACTTCCATACGGTTCGCACGGCTTTATCTCTCCCGTTTTCCCAATTCGCCCTATGCGGCCCAGGTTGCCGATCAACTCGTGTCGTTGATCGACGCGCATTACGACAAGATCGGCAATGACCGTATCGCGCAGACGCTCGTCTGGCTCGATGGGCCGCGTCAGCAGGAGATCTATCTGCGCGTCGCCCGCAAGGCCGCCGTGACCGGACGATTTGAATTCGCCCATTGGGCGGCAGCAAATGCGCTGGCGCTCTCCAATGGCAAGGATGACAACCCGGCCAAGCTTGCCGAGCTCTATCTGAGCCTTTCCAGCGTTCCGACGGCCGACATAGCGGATGTGAAAAGCGCCTTCGCGAAGATCCCTGACGAGATGCTCGGACCGGATGAGCGCCGGTTACGCGATGCCGGCGCATTTATTCTCTCGGAGGTCGAGAGACCCGCTGCTCTGGAAAGCCTGACACAAGCGGCTCCGGTTAAGACGGAAGCCAGCAAGGAAGCAGCCGCCAAGCCGGATTCCCATACGGGACCCGCAGATCCGGCTGTCAAGGAGGCCAAGCCGCCGGTGGCCCAGCCTGCAGATGCCAAGCCTGCAGACGCCAAGGCGGCTGCGGTAAAGACGGCGGACGCAAAGCCGGGCGAGGCCAAGGTGCAGGAAGCGTCTGATGCAAAGGATGGCATCGACACTTTCCTGTCAGACAGCAAGGCGCAGTTGAAGGCCATCGACGATTTGATGAAGAAGGGGGACAAGTGAACGCGATCGACCAATATGTAGCGCCGGCCCCCCCGCGCCCCAATCCGCCGCCCGCCCAGGCTCCGCGCAGCGGCTCCGACAGCTCGGGCAGCCCGACCTTCGGCGATGTTTATAATCAGGCGGCAAGCGGCAATCAGTCCGACGACCAGCAGGCCGACGATGCGCATGATGCGGCAAACGGTCCGCAAAAGGGCAAAGTTGGCGCGAACTCTTCCGAGGCTGCCAACAATGCCACCGGGCGAGCCGATGCAAAAGCGCCGATCGGTGCGGCGACCGGAAGCGCCATCTTCACGCTGGCGGCGGAGGCCAATGCCAAGAAGGCTGCGAAGTCGGACAAGGCACAGGCGGACGCGCAACTGACGGAAGAAGCGGCACCCGAAAACGGCGCCGTGACGCAGAAGCAGAATGCGGCTGGCAAGGCGGCGGCCGATGCGGCGGCTCTGGCCGAAAAGCTTTTGGCCAAGCAGACGGCAGAAGCGCAGGCTCAGCAAGTGCCTGAAACCGATGCCGCGGCCGTGGCGCTGAAGCTGCTGGGTGCGGACATCGCCGCCAAGGGTGATGGCAAGAAGCTGCCTGTCGAGACGGCGGACAAGAAGGACGAGCCAACCAAGGACGCGTCGACGGAGACCAAGGCCGCTCCCCACGCCAAAACCGAAGATGCAGGCAATACCCTTCTGGCGGCTTCCCTGGTGGTTCAGCCGTCGGGTGAGCAGGCCAAGGACCAGCAGGAACAAGGAAAGCCCAAGTCCGACGACCTGCTCTCGCGGGCGATTTCGACGCAGTCGAAGGGACCTGCTCTACCTGATGAGCCAGGTAAGACGAATTCTGTCGGCGAGGCCGTGAAGCCCGAGACGATCACAGTGCTCGACGCGCGCCGCTTCGTCGGCAGCGGCGAAGTCATGTCCGCCAATACCCATGCCGTCATGTCAGGCGTGACCGGCGACGGCGACTGGGCGGCAGCCATGAAGGCGGCTTCAGCCGCGGCGACGGCGACGCCCGAACCGCGCACGGCCACACCGGTCAATACACTGAAGATCCAGATGACGCCGGAATCGCTGGGCAATGTCACGGCGACGTTGCGGCTCCACGGCGATCAGTTGACGGTTCATTTGTCGGTGGAGTCCGGGGAAGCATTCAAGCAACTCAGCCATGACAAGGACGGGCTGATCCAGTCGCTGAAGTCGCAAGGCTTCTCGGTCGATCAGGTCAGCGTGCAGATGGCGCCTACACCGAGTTCCGACAGGACGGTGACGCAGGCCTCGTCCGGTCAGCAGACCGGCGGGCAGATGCAGGACGGTAGCTCGGCGGGCCAGTTTGCCCAGCAGGGCAGGGAACAAGACAACGGTCGCAGGCAGCAGAACAATGGCTTCAACGCGAATTGGCAGGGCGATGACAAGAGCGTGGCTGTTGACCCTGTCCCTGCTGCTTCTGACACCGTTCGCACCGGTCAGGTTTATCTCTGAAGCCAGGGCCGCCCAGCCGACCAGCCAGGTGGGCCTCTGTGAGCAGGAAATCCACAAAGCGGCAGCTAAATATGGAGTGCCCGAAGGCATCCTCTATTCGGTCGGCCTTGCCGAAACCGGCAAGAAGGGGTCCCTGCAGCCTTGGGCGCTGAACATCGAAGGGAAGGCGGTCTTCGCGAACAGCCCCAATGATGCGCTCGCCATCTTCGAAGCAGCACGCCGTCGGGGCGCGGTTCTGATCGATCTTGGCTGCATGCAGATCAACCAGCACTTCCATGGCGGGGCCTTCGCATCCCCGGCGCAAATGCTGGAACCTGCCCGCAACGTGGACTATGCGGCGAAGTTTCTAGCCGAGCTCCACGCCCGTCACGAAACATGGACCATGGCCGTGGCGCGCTATCACGCGGGACCGAACAACGACCCTGCGCAGAAGCAATACGTCTGTCGCGTGATCGCAAATCTGGTCGCCAGCGGCTACGGAAAGTGGACTAAGAATGCCTCACAATTTTGCGTTGGATACAACTAAAAATTTAGTGACTGCCAGAAAGTTGCCCGATTCCCCCAATGCGGCAAGAATATGAAATCTCATTAACCTTAATGCCCCGCGTTAACCATGCATTAACTTTTCCAAGCGATGATAGCGGCATCAAAGAGGGCGGCATACTACATATAGTGCAAATCGCCACTCAGAACTTAATCAACTGTAAATTTGCGTAGTTGAGTTCATCCAGTTGTTCCTGATTCCCCCGATTCGTATCGATGACGCATCGAGGCACCAGACTGATTCGGAGGCGGACGAATGATCGTCGTGGTTGATGAGCGTGAGCTTGTAAAAGACGGATATACTTCACTATTTGGCCGGGAGGGCGTGCCCTCCACGGGCTTTGACCCGAGCGAATTCGGCGAATGGGTCAATACGGCGGCAGACACCGATATCGACGCGGTTGAAGCCTTCCTGATCGGTCAGGGGTCGCAGGCACTTTCGCTGCCGCGCGCCATTCGTGATCGGTCCACGGCACCGGTAATCGCTGTCAGCGATTCGCCGTCGCTGGAAACCACGCTTGCCTTCTTCGACTGCGGCGTCGACGATGTGGTACGCAAGCCTGTTCACCCACGCGAAATCCTGGCCCGTGCGGCGGCCATTCGTCGTCGGCTGAAGGCGATTTCCAACTACACCGATATCGGCGCGATCCGCGTTTTCTCGGATGGTCGTGATCCGGAAATCGAAGGCGAAGTCTTCCCGCTGCCGCGCCGCGAGCGCCGCATTCTGGAATACTTGGTCGCCAACCGCGGCCGTCGCGTCTCCAAGACGCAGATTTTCAGCGCCATCTACGGCATTTTCGATGAAGACGTCGAAGAGAATGTGGTCGAAAGCCATATCAGCAAGCTGCGCAAGAAACTGCGCAAGAAGCTGGGCTTCGATCCGATCGATTCCAAGCGCTTCCTCGGTTACTGCATCGACTGGAGTTAACCACCCCTGGAAAGCTGGCCGGCATGAAGCCAAGTGGCCATAGTTCGTCTGATGTTTAGGGCGACCACTCAGTTTCACGCAAGGCCCGCCTCCTACTCTGTAATGACTACGGAAACGAGGATCCGATATGAGCCTTCAAGGAATGATGCGAACCAGCACGTCTGGTATGAACGCGCAGGCGAGTCGCCTGTCATCGATTTCCGATAATATTTCCAATTCTTCCACGACGGGCTACAAGGGATCCTCGGTTTCGTTCTCGGACCTCGTCCTCTCGTCAACCGGCGGCAACTATGCCTCCGGTTCGGTCAATGCGGTGACATCCTACGCGATTTCCGAGCAGGGCGCGCTGACCTCGACCACCTCCGCCACCGATCTGGCAATCAAGGGCTCCGGCTTCTTCGTCGTCAAGGATAGCGGTGGCAGCATCTTTCTGACGCGCGATGGGTCGTTCAAGGTCGACTCGTCCGGCGAACTCGTCAATTCCTCCGGCTTCACGTTGCTCGGCTATTCCTCGACCGATGGGTCTGCCGCAATCGTGAACGGCTTTTCCGGTCTCGTTCCGGTGAAGGCAACGCAGAGCGGTCTGCAGGCCACGGCCTCGAGCAGCGGTATCGTCAACGCCAACCTGGATTCCCGGGCTGAAGCTGTCACGACGCCTGTCACGCCGCGTGATATCGGCTCCAACCCGTCCTCGACCGTCAACGATGTGAAATATACGAGCTCCACTTCGGTCGTGACCTATGACAGTCTCGGCAACGCGGTGCAGGTCGATCTGTATTACACCAAGACGGCAGACAACACCTGGCAGGTGACGGCCTTCAATCACGCCGACGCCGACGCGACGTCCGGTTCCTTCCCCTACAGTTCCGGACCGATGGAGACCTCGGCAGTCAACCTCACCTTCGATCCGACCACAGGCAAGCTCGATTCATCTTCGGACAAGTCGATCACCCTGCCTATTCCGGGCGGCCAGAACGTCACGCTCGACCTGTCGACGACGACGCAGTTCGCCTACAAGTTCGGCGTATCGAGCGCCAAGGTCGACGGCAACGCGCCCAGCACGATCTCGTCGGTTTCGATCGGCCAGGACGGCAAGATTTCGGCGGTCTACGCCAACGGCACGACGAAGGACCTCTACCAGATCGCGATGGCGAAGGTGCAGAGCCCTGACAACCTGACCCCTGTATCCGGCAATGCCTTCGCCCTGAGCGATGCTGCGGGCACGGTGGTCGTCGGTTTCGCCGGTGACAGCAACTTCGGCACCATCAATGCCTATCAGCTCGAACAGTCGAATGTCGACGTGGCCACCCAGCTCACCGACATGATCGAATCGCAGCGGAGCTACACCGCCAACTCCAAGGTTTTCCAGACGGCATCCGACCTGATGGACGTCCTCGTGAACCTCAAGCGGTAAATGGGGGCTGGCGTAACGCATCATGGGGCTGTCATCCGCACTTAATACGGCATCGAGCATCTTCTCCAACACGTCCGCCCAGATGGCGGTCGTGTCGAAGAACATCTCGAATTCCGGGAATGCGGATTATTCGCGCCGCGACGCCACTCTCACCACCTCCATCAACGGGGCGAAGCTGAACCCGACAACGCGCTCGGAAGACGCGTTGCTCCAGCGCCACAACCTCACGGCCATGTCCGCGCTCAGCGCGCAGGGGGTCGTTTCCGACGGCCTCGACCAGTTGCAGGCTGCGATGGGCGGCAATGGCTATGCCACCTCTCCCTCGACCTTCATCTCGAAGCTCGAAAGCAGCCTCCAGGCCTTCGCTGCCTCGCCGGGCAACACGACGCTCGCCCAGTCCGTGGTGTCTGACGCCAAGGATGTCGCCAATTCGCTCAACCAGGCTTCCGACGCAGTGCAGACCCTGCGCCGTGAATCGGACGAGAATATCCAGCAGCAGGTCACGTCGCTGCGTGACCTTCTCAACCAGTTCCAGACCGTCAACGACGCGGTCAAGACCGGCACCGCTTCCAACCGCGATGTCAATGACGAACTCGACAAGCGCGACCAGATCCTCGGCAAGATTTCCCAGATCGTCGGTGTGCAGACCGTTATCCGTGACAATAACGACATGGCGATCTACACCTCCGATGGCACGACGCTGTTTGAGGCCAAGCCGCGCGATATCCTGTATTCGTCGCAGCCTGGTTATGACGCGACCACGACAGGCAACGCGGTTTACATCGATGGCGTGCCCCTCAAGCCGGGAACAGGCGGCAATACGTCGGCCATGGGAAGCCTGCAGGCCAACCTGCAGATCCGCGATACGATCGCACCGAAATTTCAGGCCCAGCTGGATGAAATCAGCCGTGGTCTCGTCACCCAGTTTGCTGAAATGGATCAGACCGGAAGCGGCCTGCCCAACATGCCGGGCCTGTTCACCTGGACGGGCGGCAATGTCCCCGGTTCCGGAACCGTTCAGCCGGGGATGTCTTCCTCGATTGCCGTCAACGCGGCGGTGGATGTGTCGCAGGGTGGTGATGCAGCCCTTCTGCGCGACGGCGGCATCAACGGCGCAAGCTACGTCTCCAACACGACCGGTGCGGCCGGCTATTCGACGCTGCTGCAGGGCTACGTGACGGGTCTGACGGCCAAGATCCCGTTCGATCCGTCGACGGATTTGAATAGCAGCTTGAGCATTTCCGACTATTCGAGTTCCTCCATCGGCTGGCTGGAAGAATATCGCAGCCAGGCGTCGGACTCCAAGGACACCAAGAAGGCGGCAGCTTCGACGGCCGCGCAGGCGCTTTCCAGCGTGACGGGGGTCAGCCTCGACGAAGAGTTGTCGAAGCTTCTCGACCTTGAGCAGTCCTACAAGGCATCGACCAAGATCGTCTCGACGGTCAACGACATGTTGCAATCCCTCATGGCGGCGGTGAGGTAAGGGCTGATGCGGATCTCCTTCACATCCAACCTCGCCATGCAGAACTCGATGCGCCAGACGGTCAGCGCGTCGCAGGCGCAGCTGCTGAAGGCTCAGACGGAAGTCTCAACCGGAACCTATGCCGACCAGGGCGTTGCGCTCGGGTACCAGAGCGGTCGAAGCGTCAACCTCACGACCGAAAAAAGCCGCCTCAACTCGATCATGGATTCAAATTCGATCGTGTCGCAGCGACTTTCCGCCTCGCAATCATCCCTCAGCAACATGTCCGACGATATTCAGACGTCGCTGAACTCGCTGATCGCGCTTTCGGGATCGGACGACAAGACGCTTCTGAACACGACGACACAGTCGCTGCAGAGCCAGCTCGACGCCTTCATTTCATCCGGCAATACGTCGGCCAACGGCGAATTTCTGTTTGCCGGCATCAACACGGCAGACCAGCCTCTGAAGACCTATGATTCGACGTCGGCGGCAAAGGCAAGCTTCGATACGGCTCTCTCGAACTACATGACTACGAACGGGATCGGCTCCATGTCGAGCTTCACCGTGGCGCAGATGCAGGACTTCGTGGAGAACACGCTGGCGCCGATGTACACTGCATCGAGCGGCAGCGACACCTGGAAGACAGATTGGTCCACCGCCTCCGACACCAACATGACCTCGCGGGTGAATACGTCCGAGACGGTGCAGAGTTCCACCAACGCGAACAATGACGGATTCCGCAAGTTCGCGCTCGCCTCCGTCATGGGGATCGAGCTTCTGGGTTCCGACGTCAATTCGGACGTTCGGCAATATATCAGCAAGACGGCGATCAGCTACATGGGCGAGGCTGTCGCCGGCGTCGACAGCGAACGTTCGGCGCTCGGCTTGTCGGAGGCCCGGGTCAAGACGGCGAACGACACGATCAACACGCAGGTCAGCATTGTCGACACGGCTTTCAACAACCTGAACGAGGTTGATGCATACGAAGCCAGCACCAAGGTCAATAATCTTCTTGCGCAGATGGAAGCATCCTACCAGCTGACATCGCGTCTCCAGAAGCTCAGTCTCGCGAACTACCTCTCGTGACGAAGGATATGTAAATGTACCAGTTTTCTTACGCGGAGGTCATGGAAGACGGCGTTGCCGACGCCAAGGAGCGCGAGCGCCAGGTGCTCGATCGTTCGATCGAGTTGATGCGCGCTGCAGCCCAACGCGGCCGCAACTCTAACGAAGCCGTGGAAGCAATCTACTATACCCGCATGCTCTGGATCAGATTCACGGAAGATCTGTGCCTGCCGGACAACCAGCTCGAACCCGAGTTGAAAGCCAATCTCATCTCGATCGCCATCTGGATTCTCAACGAGACAGAAAAGATTCGCAAACGCGAATCCGACAACTTCCAGGGCATCGTCGAAATCACAACCATCATCAGGGATGGACTGAAATGAAAAGCACACTGCGAATATCGCTGAAATCCGGCGAAAGGATCTTCATCAATGGGGCGGTGTTGCGCGTCGATCGCAAGGTTGCGCTCGAGTTTCTGAACGACGTGACCTTCCTGCTGGAAAACCACGTTCTCCAGCCGGAGCAGGCCACGACACCGCTCAAGCAGCTCTACTTCATCGCCCAGATGATGCTGATCAACCCGGAAGGCGCGCAGCAGTCGATGGTGATGTTCCGCAAGTCGATCACGATGCTGCTGACCTGCTTCCAGAACGAGGAAGTTCTGGCGGAACTGAAGCGCATAGACGGCATGGTCTCCACCGGCCGCGCCTTCGACGCGCTGAAGGCGATCCGCGGCCTTTATCCGATCGAGGAGAAGATCCTCAACAACGAGGAAATGACACCGGCAGCGGTCGAACAGATCCGCAAGGAGATTGCCCCATGGTCAGCGCGGTAACAGCAGCACAGCAGTCGGCCGCCGGAACTCCTGCGGCAGGCACGTCTGGATCGTCCGCGGCCTCCGCCGCGAGCCTGAATTATGACAGCTTCCTCAAGCTGTTCATGGCCGAGTTGCAGAATCAGGACCCGACGAGCCCCATGGACACGACCGAGCAGATGTCCCAGCTCGCCTCGTTCTCCCAGGTCGAGCAGCAGGTCAAGATGAACACGAACCTGTCGACCCTGATCTCGCAGAGCATGATCGGGCAGGCCGGCAATCTCATCGGCAAAACGGTAACCGATGCTGATGGAAATACCGGCGTGGTGCAGAGCATCAATGTCGCAACCGATAGTTCCACAAGCGCTGTCACGTTGACAGCGACGCTCGCATCCGGCAGCAAGATGACGATTGATAGCGGCGTCACGGTCGCGGCAACGCCAACCAATTGAGGTCGACATGAATGAGGCGGATGCACTCGATATCGTCCAGGCGGCGATTTGGACGGTCATTGTATCCGCCGGGCCTGCGGTCGCGGCGGCCATGATTGTCGGCGTCGTCATTGCCCTTATCCAGGCCCTGACGCAGGTTCAGGAAATGACCCTGACCTTTGTTCCGAAGATTCTCGCGGTCATGGCGACCGTTGCGCTGTCGGCACCCTTCATCGGCGCACAGATTTCGATCTTCACCAACATGATTTTCTCGCGCATCCAGTCCGGCTTCTAGATCGTCTCAGCAGTTCCATGACGCGCGCCAACGATCGTGGGCACCTTCAGGCGGATTCCAACGACACGCTCTCTCTTCTCCGTCTACCTCCGGCGGGTCCTGGTTCTGCGGTTCTTCCCGGCCCTGCACATGTCGGCGTGAGGCCTGCGCGTCCGTGCACCCCTCGCGCAAGCTTCGTTGCCTATTTCTGATGCCATGACGCGCATGAGCGCGGGCTTTATCTCATGATGAGACGGACGAAGCATGGCAGTTACGACATCCGTTCCTACGCCTAAAGCGGGACCAAACCTCAGCGATGTCGGCTTTGCTGCCGGTATCGTCATGATGCTGTCGATCCTGTTCCTGCCGATTCCGGCTTTCATGATCGACCTGGGCCTGGCCTTCTCCATGGCGCTGTCGGTCCTCATCCTCATGGTCTCGCTGTGGATCCAGAAGCCGCTCGAGTTCTCGTCCTTTCCGACCATTCTGCTGATCGCCACGATGACGCGCCTGTCGCTCAACATCGCGACGACACGCGTCATCCTTTCCCATGGCAATGAGGGGGAACATGCTGCCGGCGGCGTGATTGCCGGTTTCGCGCAGATCGTCATGTCGGGCGACTTCGTGATCGGGGTCATCGTCTTCCTGATCCTCATCGTCATCAACTTCATCGTGATCACCAAGGGTGCGACGCGTATCGCGGAAGTTGGCGCGCGCTTCACCCTCGACGCCATCCCGGGCAAACAGATGTCGATCGACGCCGACCTTGCCGCCGGCATCATCGACGAGAAGGAAGCGCAGACCCGTCGCCGCGAACTGGAGCAGGAAAGCTCCTTCTTCGGCGCGATGGACGGTGCCTCGAAATTCGTGCGTGGCGATGCGGTCGCGGGTCTCTTGATCACGGCCATCAACGTCTTCGGCGGCATCATCATCGGCTATTTCCGCCACGGCATGCCGCTCGGCCAGGCCGCCGACGTTTACGTCAAGCTGTCCGTCGGTGACGGTCTCGTCTCGCAGATCCCGGCGCTGATCGTTTCGCTTGCTGCCGGCATGCTTGTTTCGCGCGGTGGCAACCTTGGGTCGACCGACAAGGCCGTCATCAGCCAGCTGAGCGGCTATCCGCGAGCGCTGTCGGTTGCCGCTGGCCTGATGGCCGTCCTTGCCGTCATGCCCGGCCTGCCCTTCATTCCCTTCGCCGGCCTTTCCGGCGTCATGGCCTTCGGCAGCTGGTTCATACCGCGTCAGATCGAGGCGGAGAATCGCGCCCGCCGTGAGGCGGAGGAAAAGAAGGCCAAGCAGGTCAAGGAAAACGAAAGCGACTCGGTCAAGAATTCTCTCAAGACCGCCGAGATCGAATTGCTGCTGGGCAAGCAGATTTCCACGCGGCTTCTGGGCGCTCATCAGGAACTCGCGTTCCGCGTCGGCAAGATGCGCAAGAAATTCGCCAGCCAGTACGGCTTCGTGGTGCCGGAAATCAAGGTCAGCGACGACATCGGAATTCCGGACAAGAACTACCAGATCCGCATCCATGGCACCACGGTCGCTTCCAACTCGCTCCGCGTCGGTGAAGTGCTGGTGATTACCGGCGGCGGACGCAAGCCCTCCATTCCCGGTGACGATATTCGCGAGCCCGCCTTCGGCATGCCGGCGGTCTCCATTCTCGAAACCTTCCTGGAGGAACTCAAGCGTGAAGGCTTCCACCCGATCGACAACGTCTCTGTTGTCCTGACGCACCTCAGCGAAGTGATCCGCAACAACCTGCCGCAGTTGTTGTCCTACAAGGACGTCAAGATTCTGATCGATCGCCTCGATCCGGAATACAAGAAGCTCGCGGACGAAATCTGCACGTCGCACATGTCCTATTCCGGCCTGCAGGCGGTGCTGAAGCTGCTCCTGGCCGAGCGCGTGTCGATCCGCAACCTCCACCTGATCCTGGAAGCCGTCGCCGAACTCGCGCCGCATGTGCGCAAGACGGAGCAGATCGTCGAGCATGTGCGTGTGCGCATGGCCCAGCAGCTGTGCGGCGACCTGGCCGACAACGGCGTGCTGCGCGTACTGCGCCTCGGCAACAAATGGGACCTCGTATTCCATCAGGCGCTCAAGCGCGACCCGAAGGGTGAGGTCGTGGAATTCGACATCGATCCACGCCAGCTCGAGGAGTTCTCGGAACAGGCCTCGCAGGTCGTGCGCGAATATCTGGATCGCGGCATGCCCTTCGTGCTGGTAACCTCTCCCGAAACGCGTTCCTATGTTCGCATGATCATCGAGCGCCTTTTCGCGACGCTGCCGGTCCTGTCGCATGTCGAACTGGCCAAGGGCATCGAAATCAAGATCCTGGGCTCCATTTCATGATCAACGATCCGCAGGGAACGGTCCTGGCGCTCTTCGCGGTCTTTTGCCGGGTCGGTGGCTGCTTTCTCGTCCTGCCCGGCTTTTCCAGCGCGCGCGTTCCTGCCCAGCTTCGGCTCTTCATCGCGCTCGGCGTTTCGATGGCGCTCACGCCGATACTCTGGAACACGGTGTATGCCGTGGCAAGCAAGCCGGAGACGACATATATCTCCATTGTCTTCATTGAGGGCATGATCGGGGCCGTCATCGGCATGGTGGCGCGGTTCTTCGTTCTGGGTCTGCAGTTCACCGGCACCGTCCTGACGATGATGACCGGCTTCAATGCGCCGCCGACCAGCGACATCCTGGAAGACGGGACGGAAAACGAAATCACCATCATGATCAGTTTTGCGGGCCTTCTTCTTCTGTTCATGCTCGATTTCCATCACGTCATCATCCGGGCTCTTGCCGACTCCTACAGGACCCTTCCGATCGGCGGCGTGTTTGAGAGCCGCAGGGCGCTGGTGACACTGACCAACACGCTCGGCTCGACCTTCATGATCATGCTGAGGCTCGCCAGTCCCTTCGTGCTCTATGGCCTGCTGTTCAACGTAACCGTGGGCTTCATCAACAAGCTCGCTCCGCAGATGCCGGTCTATTTCGTTTCGCAGCCCTTCATCGTTTTCGGCGGCCTCATCCTGCTCTATTTCGGAATCGCCTCCATGGTCCGGCTTTTCGCCGAGGCCTTCGTTCCGCTCTTTTCCAGCGTGTGAGTCGAGATGGCGGAGAAGGGCAGGGCAGCCAAGCTCAAGCGTCTCGTGGCGGTGCAGCGCCATATGGAGCGCATTGCCGAACTAGAGCTTGCCGAAACCACACAGCGGCGTCAGGAACTCTCCGGGCGGATGGAAGAGGCGATCGAGGCAATCGGCTCCTTCAATCCGATCCATGCCAGCATGAAATCGCAATATGCCGCCCAGTATGGCCGCCTTTCGGGCGAGGACCAGCATCTGGTTGAGGTGCAGGACGTGCAGGAAAAGCAGATCCTCAAGGAGAAGGCCAAGGGGGACCGCCTGGAGGAAAACTGGAAGGAAGCGCGCTCTGCCGAAGACCGGGAGCGTGAGGACAACGCCGTCATCGACCTGCTCGAGATACGCCTTTCCATGCCTTCGCCAGCCTCCAGCAAGCTTGGCGAGGAATAATAGCGTCGCAAGATTATTTTGCGCCGCTGCGTCCTGTGCTGCGGCTTCGAAATGAATGCGAGGCAAGAATGGCAATTTCTCCCCCCAGCGATATCGTGATGGACGTGGTCAACGCGGCCGATCCCACGCGCGTGCAAGAGGCACAAGAGAAACTGAGGACGCAGTCGGCCACGTTGGCGGCAGCCCGGCTGACACGCCAGGATCAGGGCTTTGCCACTGACGTTGCAAGTCTTGACCGTACCATCGGCATGCGTCTCGACCGCACCAACGCGCCTCACTCCGTCGATCCCAAGGCCACGAACACGGACTCCAGGACGCCCGAAACCTATCGCAAGTTCGAGGCAATGGTTCTTCAGAATTTTCTGAAATACATGATGCCGAATGATAGCGAAGATGTTTACGGCAAGGGCATGGCGGGCGATATCTGGAAAAGCATGTCGGCCGAGCAGATCGCCAATGCGATCGCCAAGCGTGGCGGGGTCGGCATTGCCGATCACATGATGCGCGGTGGCATCTATGACCAGGGCCTGAAGCCGAAGGACCATGCCGAGGAAAACGGCCGCATCAACAATATAGCTTCGACCATCGCCGCCCAGCAGCAGCGCGTCGGCCTTGCCGACCTCTTGCCGGGCGCTGAAGCCAAGAGCAAGGGTTGATAGAGATGAACATGTTGGAAGCAACGCCGGCGGATACCCGCATTACCAATGTCCTCGGCCGCCTTGAACTCATTATCGACAACGAGAATGACCGGCTCGGCGCGGACCCAGATTTCGATATCAAGGCCTCCAATGCGCAGAAGAGCCGCTGCCTCTACGAACTGACGATGTTGTTTCGGGACACGAGGCCGGAATTCGTGCCGCCGACCTTTGCGACACAGATGCGCGTGCTGAAGGCGAAACTGAACGCGAATGCGCGCAAGGTGCAGGCCCATATGGAGGCCGTGCGCGCCGTCGCCGAGATCCTGAAAGGTGCCGCTCGCGACGCCGAGAACGACGGCACCTATCAACAGGAACATTTCCAATATAGCGAGTTCTGAGACCTCTCATGCTCAAGCTCATCATCTCCGGCGTCTGGGTTGCGATCGTTGCGCTGATCGCGGTCTATTTCTCCGTGCAGATGGCGCTTGCGCCAAAGGTTGACGAGGCCGCGGCTGCCCGCAAGGCGGCCGAGGAGACGATACGCGGCGAACTGACAAGCCTGCCGGTGATCGAGGATGGCGCTGTGAAGGGTTACTTCCTCACGCGTCTCTCCTATGTCGTCGACAAGGTGAAGGCTGCGGCTGTCCATATCCCGCTGGATGTGATGATCACCGACGAGCTCTATACCACTCTGGTCGGCGACAAGATGATCGATCTGGGCCACCGGAACAGCTTCGACGTCGTGGCCTTCCGCCAGATGGTCAAGGAAGCCGTTAACAAGCGCCTGGGACAGGAAGTCGTCTTCGACGTCCTGATCGAACAGATCGACTATCTGTCGAAGGAAGATCTCCGCGCCAGCATGGCGCAGAAGAAGGGGACGATCCAGAGCGGTGAATCCATCGTGAAGGGCGAAGCGCCCAAGGATGGCACAGAGGGTGAAAAGCCGGCCGCCGAAGGACATTAACCCTTTCTCAACGCTGTTGCGAAATGCCGGACTGGCTAACAATTTCCTAACCGCCATCAAGATATTGATATAATTCATTAAAACGGAAAATTCGTCGCTCTCTGAGTGGCCTTGAAAGCCACTTTCCTAATAAAAGGTAAAACAGGAGGGCGTAATTCGACTATCCGCGTTAGCACCGTCTTTAGGGGATCTGTCCTAGTTTCGCCTCACCGCAAGATGTGGTTTGAGGCGAATACCGATGTGCAATGTGTCCGTTCCGAATTCTCAGGGTCGCAAGCTGCAGGCGTGCTGTTCCCAGTTCGGGGAGACACGCGCGTGAACCGGATTTCCCATCTCAAATCTGCCGATGTCCGCCGAAGGGCGATCCTCGGCCTGGAAGTGTCCTGTTTCAGCTATGGCGAAGCGCTCGCCTTCGCAAGCCAGATGGCGTCGCTGCCTCTGGGCCAGACTGTGATCTCGTTCCTGAATGCCAACAATGCGAACATCATGTTCGCGGACAAGGAATATCGTGACATCCTGTCCCGGCAGATGATTCTGCCGGACGGCATAGGGGTCGATATCGCTGCGACCTTTGTCTACGGCGACAAGTTTCCCGCCAATCTCAATGGAACCGATTTTGTGCCGGCGCTTCTGACCTATATGGATCGGCCGCGCCGGATCGGCCTGATCGGCGGAATGGCGGAGGTCGCAGAGAAGGCGGCCGCCAATTTCAAGCGCCATGCGCCCTGGCACGAATTCATCGTTGTCTCCGATGGATATTTCAGCGAAGCCGACTCGATGAAGGTGGTGGAGCGTGTTGACGCGCTAAAGCTCGACATTCTCCTCGTTGGACTCGGCAGTCCGAAACAGGAGAAATGGGTCGACACCTACATCCGTCCAGATCACGCAAGACTTGTACTTTGCGTCGGCGCCTTGTTCGATTTCGTCGGTGAGGCGGTTCCACGTGCGCCACGCTTCCTGCGTCGCATACGGTTGGAATGGATGTTCAGGATGTTGATCGAACCGAAGCGCCTTTGGCGCCGCTACGTTATTGGCAACCCTCTCTTCATCTTGCGCTCCTTGAAACAGGCCTTCGTCGTGCGGGTTCTGGGCAAACCTTATCTCCACGGCGAAAACCTCATGGGTTGAAGTCTGCTCCGCCCGTACAAGCTGTTTTGTATCTATTGAGCGACGATTTATTTAAGCAGAAACTGAACAGATATATTTTTCTATTCTAATTTTTTTTACATGGCTCCGTTCCAAATCGAAAAATCCGGAAAGTTTAGATCGGGAATTCGAGGTTTTCTCAGCCACTGTTAACCATTTGTTACCCTTGTTTCTTTACCAACGTAAAGAAATCGTTGTCTGTGCAGGGGTCAAATGCATGGTTGGGAAGTTTTCAATGCCGCTGGTTGGTCTCGATGATGCCTTGTCCGCATGTCGGAACCTGAAGCCGGCGCGCTGGGTAGCTGCTGGTATATGCGTGGCGATAGGCTTTTCTGCCGCAGTCGCGCTCGACTGGCGCAACACGGACGCCTCCGTGCCGGCGCAGGTTGTGGCGCTTGCGGACGACAGCGGGTCGCGTGTTGTCGCACCCGCCGAGGCTATCGCGCAGATCCGCCGCCAGATCCTCTCGCCCGCGGTTCTGGTGAAGACGAGCGCAGACCTCAATCTCGCGGAGAGCGGGATATTGCAGGACAAGCGCGCAGAAGAGTTTCTCGCCTCCGCCGTGGTTGTGGCGCCGTCCGAAAGAGCCGCTGTCATTGACATCAGCGTTGCAACCGGCACACCCGCCTTCGATGCCCTCATCGCAAACCATCTGGCCCGAAACCTGACCGCGCCGTCGGCCGCCGCGCCCGGTTCCGAATCCGTCATTCGTTTCTCGCTCGTATCCAAGGCACGAGTCATCCCGGGTGCGTCGGTCCTGATCTATCAGGCCGAGGCAATCATCCTGTCGCTTCTCATGGCTGCTGCCGTCATTGCCCTTGGCCTTGCCCGCGAACTGCGCGAGAAAGCGCAGCCGGTCGAATTGCCGATGAAGCCGGCTCCGGTGCCGCGTGGAATTCTCGAGCAGATCGACATGCTGGAGCGCATGTGGCCGGAAACAACAGGCCGGCATAACGTGATGCCGGAAGGTTCCAACGATGAGCCCGAGCAGGCAGAGTTGCAGCCGGCGCGCAACATCGTCGTACGGATGGCGGAGCTTCGACAGGATGCGCGCCGAGTGATCGAGACACCCTCCGAGGAAGCGCTGGAAGATGTCCTCACGGACATGCAGTCGCTGCGCGACCAGGTTCGCTGGATCACGGCGGAGCAATTGCGTCGCCGCCGCAAGGTCAATTCCTTCGGACGCTGAGTGATCACCGCCCAATGAGGCGCGAAAAAGCGATTTCCTGATGAGGCTGCCTCCGGCGGCCTCTTTCTTTTTGAGCATGCGTCAGGCCGGTGCCGGGCCCGTTGAGGCGCGTACGATCAGTTCGGCCTCCCATAATTCCTGTTCCGGCAGCTCTGCCGTCCCGGCGAGCGTTCCAATGAGACGCTGTGCGATCCGTGCGCCGGCAGATCTCAGGGATGAGCGCGTCGTCGTCAGCGGAACGCTGAAATTCTCCGGGCGAAGAGTCGACAGCACGTCGTCATGGGCGATCAGCGAGATGTCCTTGCCCACCTTCAATCCCGCCTTGTTGATCGCTCGCACCGCGCCGAGGGCCAGCGCCGTACTGGCGCACAGCACTGCGGTGGGCCTTTCCGGTTGGGCAAGAAACCGCTCCATGGCACGAAAACCAGCCTGGTCTCCCATGATGCTGTGCTGCACGAGGTCCGCTGAAAGCCGCAGCCCTTCTTCAGCAAGCGCCTTTTCCGTCCCGATCTTCCGTCTCATCGCAAAGGTAAAGCGTTCCATGCCGTTCAGGAGCGCAAATCGCTTGTGCCCGAGTTGCAGCAGAAGCTTGGCCGCCGTGTAGAATGCGCCCTCGTTGTCGACATCAAGATAAGGATAATCATGCACGTCCCCCATGACCCGTCCGTGCAGAAGATAGGGAATGGAGGAGGAGCGCAGCAGTTCGACACGCGGATCTGGATCGACCACGTGGGCCAGAAAGATCGCGTCGACATAGCCGCTGGCAATCAGCCGCTTGATGGCATTGACCTCATCGTCAGGGGAGGCTGGGGCCATGACGAAATGAAAATCGTGCTTCACGGCCTCTTCGGCCAGACCGCTGAGGAACTCGCTGAAATGCGGGTCTCCCCCGATCTCGGGAGCACTTTGCATCACGAGTCCAATGGATTTGGCCTTGCCGGTGGCCAGGCGCTGCGCCGCTTTGTTCGGCTTGTAGCCCGTCTGCTGGGCGGCCTTGAGCACGCGTTCACGCGTCACTTCGCTGACTTCCGGATAGCCGTTCAGTGCCCGGCTCACGGTCGTCTGCGAAAGTCCCAGCCTGTCCGAAAGCTGCTTCAGATTCACCGAACATCCCCCCCTTATTCAGCGCCAAAGCGCTTTGGATATTTCTTCGTGCGTCATCCCCGAACGCATGTTAATCTAACCCGAGAATATGGTCTTATCAAACACGAAAACCAGCTTTTGCAGTGCATTCAAGGCGCATTGCGATGCAGCAGGGTCCTTCGGCCAGCTAAAGTTGCGTGTACCCACTTGACTCGGGGTGCAAATTGGTGGGATGAATGCGCCCCAAAGCGCTTTGGGAAAGGGCTTTCATTCAGACGATTTTTGAGGCCGAAAGGCCGATTGCTAGGGAGGCAAATCAGATGAAGAAACTGTTGCTGTTGAGTGTGGCCCTTGCCGCGCTTGTTGGCGGTTCCGCGCAGGCTGTTGATCTCAAGTTCAAGCCGGGTGAAGATTCCAAGTTCAACTGGGCCAGCTACGATGCCTTCAAGAAGGCGCATGGCGACCTCAAGGGCGAAACGCTGACCATTTTCGGTCCCTGGCGCGGCGAGGATGAGAAGCTGGCGACCAGCGTTCTCAACTATTTCTCCGAAGCGACCGGTGTCACGGTCAAGTATTCCTCCTCCGAGAACTACGAGCAGCAGATCGTCATCGACACGCAGGCCGGTTCGCCGCCGAACATTGCGATCCTGCCGCAGCCCGGCCTTCTGGCAGATCTTGCCGCCAAAGGCTTTCTGGCGCCGCTCGGCGATGACACCTCGAAGTGGGTCAAGAACAATTACGGCGCCGGCCAGTCCTGGGTCGATCTCGGCAGCTACAAGGGCAAGGATGGCAAGAAGGCCTTCTTCGCATTCCCCTATAAGGCCGACCTGAAGTCGCTCGTCTGGTATGTTCCTGAAAACTTCAAGGAAGCGGGCTACAAGGTCCCGACGACCATGGAAGAGTTGAAGGCGCTGACCGAAAAGATCGTCAAGGACGGCGGTACGCCGTGGTGCATCGGCCTCGGTTCCGGCGGTGCGACCGGCTGGCCGGCGACCGACTGGGTCGAAGACCTGATGCTGCGCACGACGACGCCCGAAAATTACGACAAGTGGACGACCAACGAACTGAAGTTCAACGACCCGATCGTGGAACATGCGATCGATGAATTCGGCTGGTTCGCCAAGAACGACAAGTTTGTCGACGGCGGCTCGAAGGCTGTTGCCTCGACCGACTTCCGCGACAGCCCGAAGGGTCTCTTCACGGTTCCGCCGAAGTGCTACATGCACAAACAGGCTTCCTTCATTCCGTCCTTCTTCCCGGATGGCACGAAGCTCGGCAAGGATGCGGACTTCTTCTACTTCCCGCCCTATGCCTCGCATCCGGAACTCGGCAAGCCCGTCGAAGGCGCCGGTACGCTGGTTGCCATTGCCAAGGACAGCAAGGCTGCCCGCGCCTTCGTCGAATTCCTGGAAACGCCCATCGCGCACGAAGTCTGGATGG
Source organism: Ensifer adhaerens (assembly GCA_900215285.1). Taxonomy (NCBI): domain Bacteria; kingdom Pseudomonadati; phylum Pseudomonadota; class Alphaproteobacteria; order Hyphomicrobiales; family Rhizobiaceae; genus Ensifer; species Ensifer adhaerens. The sequence continues at coordinate 406,427 of OCMG01000004.1, read as the reverse complement.
CGCAGTCGGGCTTCCTCACGCCTTACAAGGGTGTGAACACGGCAGCCTATGCGAATGACACGCTGCGCAAGGAAGGCGAGGTTCTCACCTCCGCCACGACCTTCCGCTTCGACGGCTCGGACCTGATGCCCGGCAAGATTGGCGCCGGTGCATTCTGGACCGGCATGGTTGATTATGTCAGCGGCAAATCTTCCGCTCAGGTTGCCGACCAGATCCAGAAGGCCTGGGACGGGCTGAAGCAGTAATCATCTCGAAGACGCCGGTGTTGAGCCGGCGTCTTCTTCCCATATTGCGGAACCTTGGGCCGCAGGAGGCATTTCTCGCTGCGCAAGGGGAATTCATTTCAAGAATGGCACTAATGCCGCCCGTTTACGCGACCACGCGACGGCGGCCGAATAAGAAGTCACGATCGGGCCGGACGGTGTGCTTCCGGATGCCTGTCAAACGATCCTGACGCCGGGGAGGGGAATATGCTGTCGCAAATCGTGTCGGCTCTCATAGTCATGGTGGTGGGTGTCTTTGCCGCCGCTGCCTACTTTTACCTCACGAACCGCCTTCTCGATCTGGCATTGCCCGACAAGGGCGATGTGGTCACCGCGTCGCGTAATCTTCGCCGACGCTCGATGATCCGCCCCTGGCTGTTCCTCGGCCCTGCCGTTCTGCTGCTGACGATCTACCTGATCTATCCGGTCATCGCGACGCTGATCCTGTCTTTCTACGGTCGTAATGCGCAGGACTTTGTCGGCTTCTCCAACTATATCTGGGCCGCCAACGACGCTGGTTTCCGCCAGTCGATCTTCAACAATATCCTCTGGCTGGCCGTCGTACCGGCCGCCTGCACCTTCTTCGGTCTCGTCATTGCCGTCATGACCGACCGGCTGGCCTGGGGCAATTTTGCGAAAAGCCTCGTCTTCATGCCGATGGCCATTTCCTTCGTCGGCGCCTCGGTCATCTGGAAATTCATCTACGACTACCGTGGCGAGGGGCAGATCCAGATCGGCATCCTGAATGCCATCGTGCAATATTTCGGCGGCCAGCCGGAAGTCTGGCTTGCCATTCCCTTCTGGAACAATTTCTTCCTGATGGTCATCCTCATCTGGATCCAGACAGGCTTCGCCATGGTCATCCTCTCCGCAGCGCTCCGCGGTATTCCGGAAGAGACGATCGAGGCCGCCGTCATCGATGGCGCCAGCGGCTGGCAGATCTTCTGGAAGATCATGGTTCCGCAGATCTGGGGCACGATCGCCACCGTCTGGACCACGATCACCATTCTCGTCCTCAAGGTCTTCGATATCGTGCTCACCATGACCAACGGTCAATGGAACACGGAAGTTCTCGCCAACCTCATGTTCGGCTGGATGTTCCAGGGCGGTGGCGACAGCGGGCGCAGCGCGGCGATTGCCGTCGTGCTTATGCTGGCAGTGACCCCGATCATGATCTGGAACATCCGTCGTGCCAACGAAGAGATGAAGGGGCGCTAAAGATGAGCATCGGCAAACGCCTGGCCCGCATCGGCCTTCCCCGCCTGATCATCAACGTAACCGTTCTTGTCGTCGTGGCGCTCTGGGTCATGCCGACGCTCGGCATCTTCGTCTCGTCCTTCCGCGACAAGGACCAGCTGACAGTATCCGGCTGGTGGACGGCCTTCTCCTCCTCCGAACGCAACGAGGCTGGCCGCCTCGGCGGCCTTGATCTGATGAAGCAGGAAGGCCCGCTTTACGTAATCGCCGGCAATGTGCTGGAAGGCAAGGGCGGCACCGTCAAGGCCTTCGGCACCAGGGCCGTCGCACCGCGCGCCTACAAGGCGGGCACGGAAGCAGACCTCGATGACGGCATCAAGCTGACCATCAATTCGGATGGCTCCTATCGCTACACGAGCACCGCCCCGTTTACGGAGGACAATACGGATCGGCGCGTCTATCTCGCCGTCGCAACGCCGCCCGTCTTCACGATGGTCAACTACAAGAACGTGCTGACGGGCGAGGGTATTGGCCAGTCCTTTGTCAACTCCTTGACGGTGGCCATCCCTGCAACCGTCATCCCGATCCTCGTCGCCGCTTTCGCGGCCTACGCGCTCTCCTGGATGAGTTTCAAGGGCCGCACGCTGCTGCTCGCCGCCGTGGTGGGCCTGATCGTCGTGCCGCTGCAGATGTCGCTGATCCCGCTGCTCAGGCTCTATAACGACGTTGGCACCTTCCTGGGCGTGCCGTCGAAGACCTATGCCGGCATCTGGCTCGCGCATACCGCCTTCGGCCTGCCGCTCGCGATCTACCTGCTGCGCAACTATATCGTCGGCCTGCCGAAGGAGATCATCGAAAGCGCACGCGTCGATGGCGCGGGCGATTTCGAAATCTTCACCAAGATCGTGCTGCCGCTTTCCTTCCCGGCGCTCGCTTCCTTCGCCATCTTCCAGTTCCTCTGGGTCTGGAACGACCTCCTGGTCGCCATGGTTTTCCTCGGCACGGAGAAGGACAAGCTGGTGCTGACCGGCGCGCTCAACGCGCTGCTCGGCTCGCGCGGTGGCAATTGGGAAATCCTTTCGGCCTCGGCCTTCGTGTCGATCCTCGTGCCGCTCCTCGTCTTCTTCTCCCTGCAACGCTATCTCGTGCGCGGTCTCCTCGCCGGCTCCGTCAAGGGCGGTTGAGATAGTTAATCGACTGAAATTGGAATCGACTTCATGAACCAGACACTCAGAGGCAATCTCCTTCCCGACGCAGACTGGTGGCGCGGCGCGGTGATCTATCAGATCTACCCGCGTTCCTATCAGGACAGTAACGGAGATGGCGTGGGCGACCTGAAGGGCATCACCGGCCGCCTGTCGCATATTGCCGAGCTTGGCGCGGACGCGATCTGGATTTCGCCCTTCTTCAAGTCGCCGATGAAGGACTTCGGCTACGATGTGTCGAACTATACCGATATCGACCCGATCTTCGGCACCATTGCCGACTTCGACTCGATGATCGCCGAGGCCCATCGCCTCAAGCTGCGGGTGATGATCGACCTCGTCATCTCGCACACGTCCGACCAGCATCCCTGGTTCATCGAAAGCTCCGCGAGCAAGGATAATGAAAAGGCCGACTGGTATGTCTGGGTCGATCCCAAGGATGACGGCACGCCGCCCAACAACTGGCTCTCGATCTTCGGCGGTTCCGCCTGGGCTTGGGACCCGGGCCGCTGCCAGTATTTTCTGCACAACTTCCTGACCACGCAGCCGGACTTGAACTTCCACAATCCGGATGTGCAGGACGCGCTTCTCGACGTCGCCCGCTTCTGGTTGGAACGAGGCGTTGACGGTTTCCGTCTCGACACGATCAACTTCTATTTTCACGACAAGCAGTTGCGCAGCAATCCGGGCCTGCCGCCCGAGCGGCGCAATGCCAATACGGCGCCGGCCGTGAACCCCTATAACCATCAGGAACATCTCTACGACAAGAACCGTCCGGAGAACCTGGAATTCCTTAAGCGGCTCCGCGCCGTCATGAACGAATATCAGGACATCGCCGCCGTCGGCGAAGTCGGCGACAGCCAGCGCGGCCTCGAGATTGCCGGCGAATACACGTCTGGCGGCGACAAGATGCAGATGTGCTACGCCTTCGAATTCCTGGCGCCGGAAAAGCTGAGCCCGAAATTCGTGGCCGACGTGCAGCGCGCTTTTGAGACTGCCGCCCCAGAGGGTTGGGCCTGCTGGGCCTTCTCGAACCACGACGTCGTGCGTCACATCACGCGCTGGGGCGAGGGCATTTCCGACAAGCACGGCTACGCCAAGATGCTGAACGCGCTCCTGCTGACGCTGCGCGGCTCGGCCTGCATCTATCAGGGCGAAGAACTGGGCCTGCCGGAAGCAGACCTGCAATTCGCAGACCTGCAGGACCCTTACGGCATCCAGTTCTGGCCGGAATTCAAGGGTCGCGATGGGTGCCGCACGCCCATGGTCTGGGACGGCTCTCAGTTCGGCGGCTTCTCGACCGCCAAGCCCTGGCTGCCGGTGCCGCCGGAACACTTGCCGCTCTCCGTCGCTGCGGAGGCAGGCGACGAGGCTTCGCTGATGAAGCAATATGCCCGCTTCCTTGCCTTCCGCAAGGAACACCCGGCCTTTGCCAAGGGCGAGATCGCCTTCGTGCTGGATGACGGTCCGGTTCTCGGTTTCGAGCGCAAGTTCGGCAACGAAACCATCGTCTGCTATTTCAATATGTCGTCGGGCCCCGAAACGGTAGCAAAGCCTGCGGGTGTGCTGGACGTTCTGACGGGTCATGGGTTCGAGGCGAGCATGGCGGGCGAGCAGATCGTGCTTCCGGCCTGGGGCGCATTCTTCGCCCGCGTGGAATAAGAGAGAGGGAGGACAGGGCATGGCAGGTGTGGTTCTGAAGGACATCCGCAAGTCCTATGGTGCAATCGAGGTCATCAAGGGCGTCGATCTGGAAATCAAGCAGGGCGAATTCGTCGTCTTTGTCGGCCCCTCGGGCTGTGGGAAATCGACGCTTCTGCGCATGATTGCCGGTCTTGAGGAAATCACCGGCGGCGAGATGATCATCGACGGCCAGCGGGTCAACGAGGTTCCGCCGGCGCGTCGCGGCATCGCCATGGTCTTCCAGTCCTACGCGCTCTATCCGCATATGACCGTCTATGACAACATGGCCTTCGGCATGCGGATCGCCAAGGAAAGCAAGGAAGAGATCGACCGCCGCGTCCGCGCCGCCGCCGACATCCTCCAGCTTGGCCCCTATCTGGAACGCCTGCCCAAGGCACTCTCCGGCGGCCAGCGCCAGCGCGTCGCCATCGGCCGCGCCATCTGCCGCAACCCGAAGGTCTTCCTCTTCGACGAGCCACTGTCGAACCTTGATGCGGCGCTCCGCGTCGCCACCCGCATCGAAATCGCCAAGCTCAACGAGCAGATGGCTGACACGACGATGATCTACGTCACCCACGACCAGGTCGAGGCCATGACGCTCGCCGACCGTATCGTGGTTCTGTCTGCTGGTCATATCGAACAGGTCGGGCCGCCGCTGGAGCTCTACGAACGCCCCGCCAACCTCTTCGTCGCCCAGTTCATCGGCTCTCCGGCCATGAACATCGTTCCGGTGAAAATCGAGGAAACCGGTGACACGACCCGCGTTTCGCTCTCCGGCGGCGCTGCGGTTTCCGTGCCGATCGCGACTGCATCAAGCGAAAAGGGCAAGCCCGCGAGCTTCGGCGTGCGTCCCGAAGACCTGACGCTGACGACCGGCGACGATTATCTCTTTGAAGGCACGGTCGACATCGTCGAAGCGCTGGGTGAAGTGACGCTTCTCTACCTCGAAGACCTGACCGATGGCGAACCGCTCATCGCCAAGTTGCCGGGCATTGTCGATATCCGGAAGGGCCAGAAGGTCCGGCTCGCAGCGGAGGGTTCGAAGCTGCATCTGTTTGACGCGAACGGGAAGACGTATCGGCGGTAATGCCCCCGCGGCCGTCATGCTCGGCATCGTGCCGAGCATCTGCTACGGAAGATTGATCCGTTCCGTCAATGGATTAGGAGACGTGGTCAGATCCTCGGGACAGGGCCGAGGATGAAGACAGGGGAGGTCTCAGACGTCCTTGCCCAAAGGTCTCCGCGCGATATCTGCGAATGCCGCGTCCATAAAATCAGCCGTTTCTGAGTCTTGAGCATCCGCTTCCGCGACCAGTCGTGACTGCCGCCGCGCCTCGGCATCCAGCCATTCCCGCTTCAACACCGACATCACCACCAGCGTCGCCCGCGTCCCGTCCGCCAATGGATAATGCTCCCGCAGCACGCCGTCATGCTGCAAGCCGCAAGATGCATAGACATGCCGCGCCCGGCGATTGGTCTCGAACGCGTCCAGCCAGAATTTCTCCGCACCGTAGTCCTCGAAGGACAGCCGGATCAGTTCCGACAGGAACCGCTTGCCCATACCATTACCCGGAGAACGAATGGCGATACGCTTGAGATAGACGATGCCGTTTGCCGCGCCTGCGCCCTGGAGAATCGCGAAGCCGGCAGGACCGGTCTCATCCTCCAGTATGATATAGCGGCAATCCGCAGCCGCCATCAGCGTCTCGTGCTGGGCTCGTTCGGAGCGACCCACATAAGCTTCGAAGCCGGGCGTTCGCTCTATCTCCATGATGACGGGAATATCAGCCTCGGTGGCCGGGCGTATCAGCATGTGGCAGTCTCACGCGAATTCGAGCTGCCAATCCTCACGCAAAAGCCCGTAAAGCGCAATATCGACCGGCTGACCTGAGATCGACTTTCCGCCCGCAGGCAGTCGGTTTTCGAGTACAAAGCCGTTGCGTTCATAGACATGCCGCGCGCGGCTGTTGGTTTCCGCCACGCGTAGCCAGAAGCGTCGGGTGGAGGGCTCGGCGAAGGCGAGGGCCTTGGCGTGGTCGAGGAGCCGCTGTCCCGCACCTCTACCCGGCGTGCGCGCGGCAAGCCGGTTCAGGCGAATGCTGCCTTCGCCACTCACAAACCCGCGCAGGATGGCAAAGCCTTCGACGCTGCCATCCTCCTCCAGAACCAGCACCCGGCAGTCCGGATCGGACAGATGCGCGCGATGCTCATCCTCCGAAAACCAGCCGAAGAACTGTTCGAAACCGGGCGTGCGCTCGATTTCGATGATGGCGGGGATGTCAGCCTCGTTTGCCGCGCGGACCGTCATGGCGAACGCGTCAGGCTTTCGCCAGCGCTTCGACGACCAGCGTCTTCAGCTTCAGATCCGGCACTTCGGTGAACGCGATGTCCTCGCGGCCGAAATAAGCCTTGCGGTTGATCGCCGACCAGTCGTTGCAGGCAATCGTGTAGGTCTTCTTATTCCCGGCCACGCCCGGTACGGCATAGAGGAAGTCGCCGGTACGGGCCGACAGCGGCACATCGCCATCCTGGTTGCAGCGCTTGAGGATTTCGGCAAGCGTTGCCGCATCCACTTCCGCCTTCATGATCTTGCCTTCGAAGCGGACGGCGGCATTGTAGTCGAAGCGGGTCACGTCCCCCTTCGGCAGGCCGGTGCCAAACGAGGTGTGGCCGATGAAACCAACATCCGCACCGACCTTGGCGGCAATCGCCGAGGCCGTGAAGCGTGCGGTTTCGCCCAGCGTCTCAGCCTTGGCGGTCTTGGCAACAACAGCCTTGTCCTCGTCCTTGAGATTGGCAGCAAGGACCTTGGCGATCACGCCCTTCAGATCTTCGGCCGCCGGCCCGTCGCGGTCGATGACAACCCGCTCGATTGTGGCTGCTTCGCCGGGTGCCGCGACCGAGGCAACCGTCAGCAGCGAACCCCAGGAGCCGGTGTGCAGATAGCGCGTCTTGCCAGTCTCATGGATCAGCGTCAGATGGTCGTGTCCACCGATCATCAGCGTGCCGTCCGGCAGGATCGGCAGGATGTCGCGGTCCGGCACGACGCCGGCATGGCTCATGACGATGTTGATGCCGTCCTTCTTCAGCATGGCCGGCAGATTGGCCTTCGCCCATTCGACCGGCTGCGGGATCGTCAGCATCTCGCGTGTCGCCTTCGGATAGGTGCCGAGTGCGTTAACGCCGAGGGCGGCGATATTGAGCGTGGTGTCGCCAGCCTTCAGCGTCGCGGAGGCTTCCGTGTAGGACTTGCCGGTGCGCTTGTCGATGATGTTGCTGAGAACGGTCACGCCGAGACCCTTGGCGCGTTCGACGAAATGCGCGAGATCGTTATCCAGATCGGACTCGTGATTGCCGATATTGAACACCGTCGGGGCCAGCTTGGTGAGCGCGCCAAGAAATGCCCAGTCGGCCTCGCCGGCGGAACGTGTCGCAACCACATTGCCGGACTCGAAAAGATCGCCGTTGAACAGGATGACCTGCGGCCGCTTGGCGGAGGACACGCGCGACTGGATCGCCAGCAGAAGCTGCGCCATGCGCTCATAGGCGGAGTGCAGATCCGACAGGATGATGAAATCGACGCCCTGTTCGGCAGCGGCAACCGGCAGGCTCACGAAGGGAAGGAGGGCGGTCGAGGAAATCATCCCCAAGACGATGCGACGGTTCAGCAACATGGTGGCAATTCCTTTGTGGGCAATTCCGGGACGTGAAGTCACTTTCCGATAAGAATTGCGTCAGAACAAGCAGGCGGGATGCCTGTGCCTAACAAGGGCATGCTACACCATTGTGACGCGTCTGGCGCCCGGGGCAGCGCAAGCCGCCCCGGCACATGGAGGGCTCAGTTGAAGACGACGCTCGCGCCCTGATCGGCGGCACCCACCATCGCGCGGAAGGGTGCGAAAAGCTCGCGGCCCATTCCGTATTCGTTGGCGGAGAGATCGGCCGTAGCCACCGGACGGGCATCGAATTCCGCAGCATCCACCAGAACCTCGACCGTGCCGTTGACGGCATCGAGCCGGATCATGTCACCGTCGCGCACCTTCGCAATTGCTCCGCCGCTGACCGCTTCGGGCGTCATGTGGATGGCCGCCGGCACCTTGCCGGACGCGCCAGACATGCGGCCGTCGGTGACGAGCGCGACCTTGAAGCCGCGATCCTGCAGAACGCCGAGTGGCGGCGTCAGCTTGTGCAGTTCCGGCATGCCGTTGGCCTTCGGACCCTGGAAGCGGACGACGGCGACGAAGTCGCGCTCCAGCTTGCCGTCCTTGAACGCCTGCTGCAGTTCGGCCTGATCGTTGAAGACGATGGCGGGTGCCTCGATGACATGGCGCTCAGGCTTGACAGCGGAGATCTTGATGACCGCCTTGCCGAGATTGCCGGTCAGCATTTTCAGCCCGCCATTCGCCTGGAACGGCTTGTCGATCGTGGTGAGAACCTTCGGATCGTGGCTGACATCGGGGGCCTTGTCACGCACGACCGTGCCATCCTCGCCGAGGCGCGGATCGATCGTGTACGCCTCGAGGCCGTGACCGAAAACGGTGCGCACGTCGTCGTGCAGCATGCCGTCCTTGAGGAGTTCCTTGATCAGGAAGCCCATACCGCCAGCGGCGTGGAAATGGTTCACGTCGGCAAGCCCGTTCGGATAGACGCGGGCGAGCAGCGGCACGACGTCTGACAGGTCTGAAATGTCTTCCCAGGTCAGCTGGATGCCGGCCGCCTTGGCAATCGCCAGAAGGTGCAGCGTGTGGTTGGTCGAACCGCCCGTGGCGTGCAGGCCGACCACGCCATTGACGATGGAGCGTTCGTCGATCATCTCCCCGGCGGGCGTAAATTCGTTGCCCTGCGCGGTGATCGCCAGCGCGCGCTTGGCGGCTTCCTTGGTCAGCGCATCGCGCAGCGGCGTGCCCGGATTGATGAAGGAGGCGCCGGGCATGTGGAAGCCCATGATTTCCATCAGCATCTGGTTGGAATTGGCCGTGCCGTAGAAGGTGCAGGTGCCGGGACCGTGATAGGACTTGGATTCCGCTTCCAGCAGTTCCTCGCGGCCGACCTTGCCTTCCGCATAAAGCTGGCGCACGCGGGACTTTTCGTCATTCGGAAGACCCGAGGTCATCGGCCCGGCCGGCACGAAGATCGCCGGCAGATGGCCGAAGGTCAGCGCGGCCATGGCAAGGCCGGGCACGATCTTGTCGCAGACGCCGAGATAGACGACCGCATCGAACATGTTGTGCGAAAGGCCGACGCCAGCGGCCATTGCGATCAGGTCGCGCGAGAACAGTGAAAGCTCCATGCCCGGCTGGCCCTGCGTGACGCCATCGCACATCGCCGGCACGCCACCGGCCACCTGCGCCACGCCGCCGGCTTCGCGCGCCGCTTCGCGGATCAGCGCCGGATAGGTCTCGAAGGGCTGGTGGGCCGAGAGCATGTCGTTATAGGCGGTGATGATGCCGAGGTTCGGCACGACGTCACCCGCAAGCGCCGCCTTCTCCGAGGGGGAACAGACGGCAAAGCCATGCGCAAGATTGGCGCAGCCGAGAACCGAGCGGTGCACGCCCTTCTGCGCGGCCGCCGAGATGCGCTCCAGATAAAGCCCGCGCGTCGGCTTCGACCGCTCGACAATGCGTTGCGTGATGGCGGAAATCTTGCTGTTCGCAGACATGGGCTTCCTGCCTTTCGTCTTTACGGGTTGATGGGCGCTCTCTCGGGAGGTCAGGGCGCCCAGTAAATCTCGACCGGGGATGCAGCGCGGTTCAGTACCGCACGGATCGGCATCTCGGCCTCGTCCAGACCGCTCAATGCCTTTTCCAGAACGGAGGCCTTCTCGGCGCCTTCGATATGCAGTGCCAGAAGCCGTGCATCCTGAAGCGCGGAGAAGGAGAAGGTCAGGCGTGGTTCGCCTGCGCCATCCGCTTCCATCGTCAGGATGCCGCGCGGACGATTGGCATCCAGCGCGTCCGCAAGGTGGTTACCGTCGGGGAAGAACGAGGCGGTGTGCCCGTCATTGCCCATGCCGAGGATCGCGACATCGAACGGATCGGAGAAGCTTGCCGTCGCCCGCGTCGCATCCTGGGCTGCTGCCTCAGCTGTCTCGGCCGCGTGGTAGAGCGGCACGAACTGTGCCGCCGCTGCCTTGCCGATCAACAGGAACTCGTTTGCCAGCTTGTGGTTCGAGCGCGGATTGTCGGCCGGCACGAAGCGCTCGTCGACCAGCGTGATCGTCACCTTGTTCCAGGCGATGTCCTTGTCCGAGAGAACCTTGAAGAAGGCCTTTGGCGTCGAGCCGCCGGAAACGGCGATACTCGCCGTGCCGCGTGTCGCAATCGCATCCGAAAGAGCGGTGGCGACGCGTGCCGCCAGCCCTTCCGCCAGAGCCGCGCCGTTTTCGAAATCCTTGCGGCTGAACGCCATGGCTTATTCTCCCTCGTGCCAGGTGCGGCCGTCGCGTTCGATGAGCGCAATCGCCTGGCTTGGACCCCAGGTGCCGGCCGTGTAGCTCTGGCACTTCTGTCCTGTTTCGTCCCAGGCCTTCAGGATCGGGTCGACCCAGCGCCATGCTGCCTCGACCTCGTCGCGGCGCATGAACAGCGTCTGGTTGTTGCGGATGACGTCGAGCAGCAGGCGCTCATAGGCATCCGGATTGCGAACCTCGAAGGCCTGCGCGAAGCTCATGTCCAGCGGAACGTGCCGCAGGCGCATGCCGCCCGGACCCGGATCCTTGATCATCAGCCACTGCTTCACGCCTTCATCCGGCTGCAGGCGGATGACGAGCTGGTTGGCGACAATGCGGCCTGCAGCGTCATCGAAGATCGAGTGGGGCACAGGCTTGAAGGTGATGACGATTTCCGACATGCGGGTGACGAGACGTTTGCCGGTACGCAGGTAGAACGGCACACCCGCCCAGCGCCAGCTGCCGATCTCGGCCTTCAGCGCCACGAAGGTTTCCGTGTCGGAAACGCCACCTTCGAGTTCCTCGAGATAGCCCTTCACCGGACCGTTTGACGACGCGCCCGCCTTGTACTGGCCGCGGACGGTCGTCTTTTCGACGTTGGCGGCGGTGATCGGTTTCAGCGAGCGCAGAACCTTGAGCTTCTCGTCGCGCACGGCTTCCGGGTCCATCGACGACGGAGGTTCCATGGCGACCAGGCAGAGAAGCTGCAAAATGTGGTTCTGCACCATGTCGCGCAGGGCGCCGGCCTTGTCGTAGTAGCCCGCACGGCTTTCGAGGCCGACGGATTCGGCGACTGTGATCTGCACATGGTCGATATGTTCGGCATTCCACAGCGGCTCATAGAGCGCGTTGGCAAAGCGCAGCGCCATCAGGTTCTGCACCGTTTCCTTGCCGAGATAATGGTCGATGCGGAAGATCTGCTCTTCCTTGAACACCTTGCCGATCGTGTCGTTGAGCTGCAGCGCGGACTCAAGGTCGCGGCCGATCGGCTTTTCGACGACGATGCGCGTCTGCTTGGTGATCAGCTTGTGGTCACGGATCTTTTCCGAGAAATCGCCGAACAGGGCCGGACCGACGGCGAGATAGAAGGCGCGAACCCGCTCCTTGGCTTCGTCCAGCAGGGACTTCAGCTTGTCCCAGCCCTTGTCCGCCTTGGCGTCCACGGCGACGTAGAACAGACGGGAGCAGAATTTTTCCAGTTGATCCTTGTCCAGTTCGCTGGCCTTCAGATGTTCCTTCAGTGCATCGGTCGCAAACTTCCGGTACTCGTCATGCGTCATTTCGGTGCGCGACGCGCCGATAATGCGGGTTGGCTCGGAAAACTGGCCCGCCATCTGCCGATGGTATAGCGCGGGAAGAAGCTTGCGCTCTGCAAGGTCGCCGGTGCCGCCGAAGACGACATAATCGAACGGCTCAACGGGAATGATCTGGCTGCTCATGAAGCTTTGTCCTTGGGAGAATGGATCGAGGCACATATAATCTAATCGATTTAATTGCGCTAGTGCGAGACGTGAAAAAATGCGCAATGTGGGGTGACATTAGCCGCTGGGCAGGTCGGGGAAAAGCAGAAACATGCCCCATGGCGGCAGCTTTCCAATCTGCGGAAAGCCGCGCTGCAGCGATTTTACGAGGACAGTTTCATCGTCACGAGACCGCAAAGGATCAGCGCTGCGGCGATCATGCGCTGCAGGGAAACCGGTTCGCCCAGAAAGCTGACGCCGACGACAAACGCACCCAATGCGCCCATGCCCGTCCAGATCATATAGGCGGTTCCGAGCGGCAGTTCGCGCATCGCCAGCGCCAGCAGCGCGACGGAACCGACCATGGCTGTTATCGTGATGATGGAGGGGGTGAGCCGCGTGAAGCCGTGCGAGAGCTTCATGGAAAAGGCCCATACGACCTCAAGGCCGCCGGCGAGAAGAAGGAAGATCCAGGACATGACGAACACCGTTTCAGCGGGTCGTCCCGGCATTATCAAGATCCACAAGGGGCGAGGTCGTCCTCGCCACCTGAGATAGGACATGCAGGCCCCCGATCAAGAGGCCCGCGATGAAGATCACACGTTCAGCAACAGGAACTCGCGTTCCCAGGGGCTGATCACCTGCATGAAGGTCTCGAATTCGCCACGCTTCACGCCCGCGTAGATGTGAATGAATTCGGACGAGAAGACATCATGCAGCGACGGTTCGCTTTCGAGCAGCGACACGGCCTCCAGCAGGCCGCGCGGCAATTCGATTGCGCCTTCGTTGGCGGTCTCGGCGGTCGGCTCCGTCGGCTTCAGCTTCTGCATCATGCCGAGATAGCCGCAGGCGAGCGAGGCCGCGAGCGCGAGATAGGGGTTGGCGTCGGAACCGGGCAGGCGGTTTTCCACGCGGCGCGCGGCAGGCTCGGACACCGGCACGCGGAAGGCGGTGGTGCGGTTGTCGTAACCCCAGGCCGTGTTCAGCGGCGCGGCCATGTCGGGCGTCAGGCGCCGATAGGAGTTCACGTAGGGGGCCATCATGACCATGGAGCGCGGGATATAGCGCTGCATGCCGCCGATGAAGTGGAAGAAGTCCTCCGACGGATCGCCGTCCGGCTTGGAAAAGATGTTCTTGCCTGTCTTCAGATCTACGACGGACTGGTGGATATGCATGGCCGATCCCGCCTGACCCTGCATGGGCTTGGCCATGAAGGTGGCGTAAATGCCGTGGTTCAGCGCCGCCTCACGGATCGTGCGCTTGAACAGGAAGACCTGGTCGGCCAGTTCCACCGGATCGCCATGGCGCAGGTTGATTTCCAACTGCGCCGGCCCCTCCTCATGGATCAGCGTATCGATCTCAAGACCCTGCTTCTCCGAATAGTGGTAGATGTCGTCCACCAGTTCGTCGAATTCGTTGACGCCGGCGATGGAATAGGCCTGCCCGCCGACGATCGAACGGCCGGAGCGGCCTGACGGCGGATGCAGCGGATAGTCCGGGTCGTCATTCTTGGCGACGAGATAGAATTCGATTTCGGGCGCCACGACCGGCCGCCAGCCCTGTTCGGCATAAAGCTCGACAATGTGCTTCAGGAGGTTGCGTGGTGTATAGGTCACCTTGTCGCCGGTCGAACCCGCGATATCGCAGATCACCTGCGCCGTCGGGTCGGTTTCCCAGGGAACGACGGTCAGCGTCGAAAGATCCGGCACCAGCTTGATATCGCTGTCGCGGGAATCGTAGCGGAAGTTTTCCGTCTCGTCCGGATACTCGCCGGAAATCGTGTGGCGGTAGAGGGCGGAGGGCAGGGCGAGCGACGTATTGGAGGTGAATTTGGAGGTCGGCATCATCTTGCCGCGCGGCACGCCGGCGAGGTCGGGCGTGATGCATTCCACATCCTCGATGCCTCGTGCACGCAACCATGCCGCCGCTTCCGCCCAGGTCTTGACGCCGCGAGGCGACTCGATGGCGGCCTTCACGGCCTGCGAAGACACGTTGGATGAGGTTGCGCGGGCGGATTTCTTCTTTTCGGCCATTTTACACCGGGTTTGATTTTTGCAGTACGGGCATATTAAACACTCCGCGCGGTTTGGCGAGGGGGTGGAAGAGATTTGATCAAAGTTTCGGATGTTATCGTCATCGGCGCGGGCGCTGCGGGCATGATGGCTGCGATTGCCGCCGGCAAGCGCGGGCGGCGCGTGACCATCATCGACCATGCGCGGGTGCCGGGCGAAAAGATCCGCATTTCCGGGGGCGGGCGCTGCAACTTCACCAATCTCGATGCCGGGCCGAAGAACTATTACTCGAGCAATCCGCATTTCTGTAAGTCCGCACTCGCCCGTTACACGCCGCAGGATTTTCTGAAACTCGTCGAGGCGCATGGGATTGCGTGGCATGAAAAGACGCTTGGCCAGCTTTTTTGCGATGGCTCGGCGAAGGAGATCATTGCGCTGTTCCTTGCGGAGATGGCGACGGCCGGCGTCGAGCTTCTGACGGGGGTCGAGATTGCAAATGTCGAAAAGACCGGCGAGTGCTACCGTGTAACGAGCCCCGAAGGCACCTTCGAAGCGCGGGCACTGGTGGTTGCCACAGGCGGTAAGTCGATCCCGAAAATGGGCGCGACCGGTTTCGCCTACAGGATCGCGGAACAATTCGGCTTGCGGGTGACCGAAACGCGACCGGCGCTGGTTCCGTTCACGCTTGAGCCGGTACTGCTGTCCGAGCTGTCGGTACTGGCGGGTCTTTCCTGCGAGGTCGAGGTCCGTTGCGGCAAGACGATGTTCCGCGAGGCCATGCTTTTCACCCATCGCGGCCTATCCGGCCCGGCCATCCTGCAGATTTCCGCCGTCTGGCGCGAGGGCAATGCAATCCGCATCCGCATGGAGCCCGATGTCGATGTGCTCGGCGCGCTGAAAGCGGTGAAGAGTGCAAACGGGCGACAGTCGCTCTCCACGGCGCTGGCGGCCATTCTCCCGGCCCGGCTTGCGAAATATATCGCCGACAAGCACGGGGCTCCCGGCCATCTCGCCGACCTCTCCGACAGGGTGTTGGTCCGTGTTTCCGAGGCGGTCACCGACTGGACGATCAAGCCTGCTGGCACCGAGGGCTACCGCACGGCCGAAGTCACGCTTGGCGGCATCGACACCCGCGATCTCGACTCGAAGACGATGGAGGCGAAACCCGCTCCCGGCCTCTATTTCATCGGCGAATGCGTCGATGTAACGGGCTGGCTGGGCGGCTATAATTTCCAGTGGGCCTGGGCATCCGGCCACGCTGCCGGCAGCGTCGTGTGATTTCTGCGTCTTTGTCGTAAAATCGTTAAGTTTGCCGAAACCACGGGCCCATTTTCCCTTGACTGCCCGCGCCGAGTAACGCCTTCTTAACACTGCAAGACGATGCTTCGTTTGTGGGCCGTGTTCGATGCATAAACCGCGTTGGACAAGTGGCGCGAAAGGGGAAAACGACATGGCTGTTCGGAAAGCAAAAGCTGTTGCCAAGGCTATCGCGGTAAACCGTGAACAGGAACGCCAGCGCATATGGACGTTCACTGTGGCCTCCGCCCTGACGCTGGCGGCAGTCGCTTTGGTGGCGCTGGCTGTCTGAGCATTATCCGGTGATATCACCGGTATGCTGGAGTGACCTACCGGCCCGGTGCGGATCGAACCGCGCCTGGAAGAAGCCTATCTTCTAGGCTCTTTGCGAATCTTGATATAAGCCAGATTTCAATCGATTGAGAACATCTGGGAACCGTATTTTAGAAGTTTGTTAGTCGAACTCCATTAGCGTCCCTTTGTAGCGGAACGCTTACCCATGGCGCTTCTCGCTTGGGAGGTGGACATGAGTTTCGACAAGGTTCTTTCGCGGTTCCGGATCCAGACCAAGGTTCTGGTTTTCATATTCCCTTTCGTGGTCAGCATTTCGGCCGTTGGTCTTGTCGGCCTCTACGCCGTCGAGTTGCTTCAGGGTCGGCTTGTCATTTCCAACAGCGTGATGACGTCGCTGACCGGATTTCGCAACGTTTCCGCCGCCATGACGCGTTTTCTCGGCGATTCGACGGAGGCGAGCTACAAGGATGTCACCACCCGCGTTGCTGAACAGAAGGCCGTCCTGCAGCACACGCTGTCGGGCCTGAGATCGGAGGCCGATGGCGTCTCGGATCTGACGAATGCGATCGGCGCCACTTCCAATGTCGAGAAGGAAGTCGCCAACCTGTGGAGCCTTCACAAGCAGGAAATGATGCTGCGCCAGTCGATAGACGAGAAGCTCAAGGGGATAATCGGGGCGCAGGTCATGCTGACGGATGCCGGCGCAAGATCCGAGCGCAACATCCAGCAGCAGGAAGGCGGCGCGAGGACGACGCTTTACGAGTCCGGCCGTGCTCTCGAAATCATGCATTCGCTCAACGGGCTGGTCGCCGGCTATTCCAGCGCAGGTGGCGCAGAGGCGCGCCTCGCCTTTCTCACCGCCCGGATGAATGACCTCGCCAAGCAGGGTCGCAAGCTCGGCACGGCGCTTCCGCAGGACCGGAAGGCCGTATCGGTCGAGCTGAAGACCGCTATCGATGATCTGAACGCCACGCTGGGCGCTGGTATTGTTGATGATGCGACACTTCCGAAAATCGGCAGCGTGATGGATCGCATCGCTGCCGTGGCGACAACCATCGACGGGTTCAACACCGACAAGACGATCACCGCCATCCGGGGGCTGTCGGGCCTGGATAGCGAGAAAGTGCGTGTTGGAGCGATGTTGCAGGATTCGCATCGTCTTTCGGGCTCCATGTATGCGATCCAGATCGAGCTAGCCCGCTTCATGGCAATTCCCACGAAGGAAAATCGCGACCGCCTGGTGCAGGAATTCCAGATTGTTCACAAGGATCTCGAGGCTCTGCAGGGGTCTGCAAAGTCCGAAAAATTCTATGCCGACCTGATGAGCATCCTGCCGCCGGCGATGACGCAGATGGAGGCCGACAGCGCGGCGCTGGTCCAGCTGGACGCGAAACGCGATGCGGTTTACGCCTCGGCCGAAAAACAGGTGGACCTCATCTGGGATTACCTGACCGCTTTTGCCGAAACGCAGAAAAACTCTGCCAGCGCGGAGCGTGATCACGCCGATGCGCTCTCCGTCTCGGCAACGCTTGCAGGCATCGTGATCGCCGTCGTGGCCGGTATCGGTCTGGTGCTGACCTTCAAGAGGCCGATCGGCCAGATTACCAATGCGATGCGACGTCTCGCCGAGGGCAAGCTGGAGACATCCATCCAGGGGGATGCGCGCGCGGACGAAATCGGCGATATGGCCCGCGCTCTGGGTGTCTTCAAGGAAAATGCGCTTGCGAAGGTGCGGATGGAAAGCGAGAGCGCCGAGGCGCGCGCCGCCATCGACGCCGAACGTGCCCGCAATGACGAGGAGAAGCGTCTGAGCGAGGAGCAGATCAGCTTCGCGGTCAGTGCTTTGGCCGCCGGCCTCGACCGTCTCGCGCATGGCGATCTGACGCGTCCGATCGATACGCCGTTCACGGGCTCGCTCGATCGGCTTCGGGCGGATTTCAACGCGTCCTTGACGACACTGCGCGACACGCTCTCGCAGATCCAGGATAATGCGCTGACGATCCAGGCGAACGGCTCCGCGATGCAGGGCGCCGCCGGCGATCTCTCCCGGCGCACGGAATCGCAAGCGGCGTCACTGGAGGAAACCGCGGCTGCCGTCGATGAAATTACCTCGACCGTTCGTAATTCCGCGGACCGGGCTCGCGAGGCGAATGCGATTGTCCTCAGCGCCCTCAATAATGCCGATGCTTCGCGGGTGGTGGTCGACGATGCGGTTGCGGCCATGTCTCGGATCGAGAGCGCATCAAAACAGATCGAGCAGATTCTCGATGTCATCGACGAGATCGCTTTCCAGACGAACCTTCTGGCACTGAACGCCGGCATCGAGGCCGCGCGAGCCGGGGAAGCCGGGAAGGGCTTTGCTGTGGTTGCCATGGAAGTGCGCGAGCTTGCGCAACGTTCCGCTGGTGCCGCGAGGGAAATCAAGGGTCTCATCGAGACCGCCTCGCGCGAGGTTTCCTCGGGCGTTGGCCATGTGCAGAAGACCGGCGGCGTGCTCAACGATATCAGCCGCCAGATTTCCGATATCTCTTCGCACATGAACATGATCGCCACGGCGGCGCAGGACCAGTCCTCGGCCTTGAATGAAGTCAACGCGACCGTCAACCGCATGGACCAGATGACCCAGGCGAACTCTGCCATGGTCGAGGAAACGACAGCCATGTCGCGTCAGCTGGCAACGGAGGCGGACGAGTTGATGAAGCTCGTCGGCCGCTTCAGGCTCGGCACGGCGTCGATTCATGGTGAGCGTATCGGGCGCGCCGCCTGACGCGGCCAGGGTTTTAGGCGCGCCGTCCGCTGATCAGGTCGGCATTGCTGCGAAAGAGCTTGATGATCCGGTTGATGACCGTTCGGATCTCCGGACGGTGCCGGTCTTCGCGGTTCATCACCAGCCATTGGTCGTGCTGCACCTCGGGCAGGGCCTGAACCCGCTCCAGGCCTGGCTCGCGGTCGCCGCAGATGCAGGGGAGCACGCCGTAGCCTGCGCCGGCGACAATCAGGTCCCGCATTTCTGCCGCGCGATTGACGGTGAAGACAATCTGGTCGGTGCGGTTCCGATGCGGCCACTTGAGATAGGTGGAGAAGGCATTTGTCTCATGCACCGCGACCCAGCGATGCTCCGGTACGCGCGCACCGCGCGCCTTGTAGATGGCATAGGCGGTCGGCGGTAGCTTCTGGATTGCGAGATTGGCCTCTTCCGGTTCGAAAGCGCGAAAGCCGATATCCGTTTCGCGATGCGCCAGCCGCGTCCGTTCCTCGCCGGCGTGAAAGTCGAGATAGAAAGGATCGACATCCGTGCAGAGCGTCTGGATATGCGCGATCATGAAGGCCGTGTTCCAGGTTCCCGCACCGACGCGCAGCCGCACCGGCACATGTCCCTCCGCATAATGGTAGCGCAGCTTCCGCGCCGCCGCTTCCATCTCCTGCAATTCGTTGAACAGCGCCTGACCGCGCGCTGTCAGCGTGTAGCCGGTCTGGGCACGGTGGAAGTAGCTTTCGCCGGCCAGCTCTTCCAGCGTCAGGATCTTGCGCCCCAGCGTCGGCGGGCTCAATCCTGTCTCCGCGGCGGCACCTGCCAGCCCCTTGCGCCGGGCGACGATCAGAAAAAGCTGGTAGAGGTCCCAGGGAATGTCTTTCATGAATGAAAGATATCTGCCGAAACGAACTCTATGTAAAACGAAATCTGATGCATAAAAAAGGTGATGCCACCAGCAAGGGAGCATCACCATGTATGATCAGGTTTTGAGCCTGCTTCTCATGAAGCGGCCGAAAGTCAGGCGCAATCACCCGAAGTCCGAACAGGCTTTTTATGACCGCGCGGACTGGGACGTGCCGGCTAGTCTTCTCCGACTCTGGCTACGGCTCGGTCGACTGCGCAAGGGCGGTTGATGCCGAGCTTGGGGCGTCCGGGAGGGTGCCGCAAAGCATCATTCCTTCTCTCCCATCACCTTCCAGATCAGCGCGCCGATGACGGCCCCGACGATCGGCGCGACCCAGAAGAGCCAGAGCTGGCCGATCGCCCAGCCGCCAGCAAACAGCGCCTGGCTGGTCGAGCGCGCCGGATTGACCGAGGTGTTGGTCACCGGGATGGAGATCAGGTGAATGAGCGTCAGCGCGAGGCCGATGGCGATCGGCGCAAAGCCGGTCGGTGCGCGGCCATGAGTCGAGCCCAGGATGATGATCAGGAAGAATGCCGTCAGGATGATTTCGATCACGAGGCCCGCCAGCATCGAATAACCGCCCGGCGAATGCTCGCCATAGCCATTCGCAGCAAAGCCGCCGATTTCGGCCCCCGCCTTGCCGGTCGCGACGACATAAAGTGCCGCCGCCGCGATGATTGCGCCAACAACCTGTGCGATGATGTAGGGGATCAAGTCGGAGACCGGCAACCGCCCCGCCACCGTAAGGCCGACCGAAACAGCCGGATTGAAATGCCCGCCCGAAATTCCCCCGACCGTATAGGCCATTGTCAGCACCGTCAGGCCGAAAGCGAGCGCTACGCCGAGAAAGCCGATGCCAAGTTGAGGAAAGCCCGCCGCCAGAACGGCGCTCCCGCATCCGCCGAATACGAGCCAGAATGTGCCGAATGCTTCCGCAAGAAGCTTGTTTTTCATGGTTGTCTCTCCCCAGTTGTCCCAATTAGGTGCGAGAGATCACCATGACCGGACGATAATAGTCAAGCGAGCGTGTAAGAAGTTGTGTGACTTTTGGTTGTCAAAAACGCAAGCGCCCGGAAGCAGGGAGCTTCCGGGCGCCGCGAGGTCATTTGCTCGGCCGTATCAACGGCCCTGGGTCACGATGACCGGGATGAGGAGATCGCCCCAGTTGCCGTCGCCGCCATGGTGGCGGGCGGAGCGGACGAGTTCGACAGAAACGCCGGCATCAACGGCCTTCATGACGGACTGGTTAAGGCGGTGCAGGTCGTTGGCAACCATGCGGATCATGGCCTGCTGATCGGCGGTCATAGCCGAGGACTGTTCTTCTGCACGTTCCTTGACGCGGGTAGCTGGGGCATTCATGGCATTTCTCCTCTTTTATGCAGGGGTTTGTGAATGGGTTGTCCGGGTGGTGGCCCTCCCCGGTGAAGGGGAGGGCAATGACTTTATCGGCGGCTTATTCGGCGGCCGGGCGGAACTGCTCGGTTTCCGTCGATTCCTTCATGGCGGTCGTCGAGGACTGGCCGCCCGTGATGGCGATGGAAACGGCGTCGAAATAGCCGGTACCAACTTCGCGCTGGTGCTTGGTCGCCGTGTAGCCGTTGGCCTCTGCGGCGAATTCCGCTTCCTGCAGCTCCGAATAGGCAGCCATCTGGCGGTCCTTGTAGCCACGGGCCAGCTCGTACATGCCGAAGTTCAGCTGGTGGAAGCCGGCGAGCGTGATGAACTGGAACTTGTAGCCCATCGCGCCGAGTTCCTTCTGGAACTTCGCAATCGTTGCATCGTCGAGGTTCTTCTTCCAGTTGAACGACGGCGAGCAGTTGTACGCCAGCATCTTGCCCGGATGCGCCTTGTGCACGGCTTCGGCAAACTTGCGGGCCTGTTCCAGATCCGGCTTGCCGGTTTCCATCCAGATGAGGTCGCAGTTCGGTGCGTAAGCAATCGCACGGGCGATGCAGGGCTCGATGCCGTTCTTGACCTGATAGAAGCCTTCCGCCGTGCGGCCGGCATCGTAGTCAACGAACGGACGGTCGCGCTCGTCGATGTCCGACGTCAGGAGCTTCGCAGCTTCGGCATCCGTGCGGGCAACGATGAGGGTGGGAACGCCCATGACGTCGGCCGCAAGGCGCGCCGCATTCAGGTTGCGGATATGGGCCGCGGTCGGGATCAGAACCTTGCCGCCGAGATGGCCGCACTTCTTTTCCGAAGCGAGCTGGTCTTCGAAGTGGACGCCGGCAGCGCCTGCCTCGATAAAGGCCTTCATGATTTCAAAGGCGTTGAGCGGGCCGCCGAAACCGGCTTCGGCGTCGGCAACGATCGGGGCGAACCAGGTGTCGACCGAAAGGCCCTTGCCTTCAGAGGTTTCGATCTGGTCGGCGCGCTGCAGCGTGCGGTTGATGCGCTTGGCTAGCTCCGGTGCGGCGTTTGCCGGATACAGCGACTGGTCCGGATACATGGCGGAGGCCGTGTTGGCGTCGGCAGCAACCTGCCAGCCGGAGAGATAGATCGCCTTCAGGCCGGCGCGGACCATCTGCATGGCCTGATTGCCCGAAAGAGCGCCAAGTGCGTTGATGAAGCTTTCTTCATGCAGAAGCTTCCAGAGGCGGTTTGCGCCCATTTCGGCCAGCGTGTGCTTGATCTGAACAGAGCCGCGAAGGCGCTTGACGTCTTCCGCCGTGTAAGGACGCTCGATATTGTCGAAACGGCCCTGCGGCGCCGAGGGAACAAGATTGTAAAAATCGGTCATAACGTGTCTCCGTTCTTTGACTAACCACTCGGCTCGCTCGTCTTGGGTGTCTTGCTTGCCGAAATCTGATGTGACTGTTTTTACACCGCGGCGCAAAAACATCCAGAAAAATGAACGAAAACTGATGGATAAAGAGGTTACGATGTCTTGTCTTTGACAAGGTGATGCTGTAAATTTGTAAAAATTGTAAATCTTATCCTTTGTCAAAACGACGCCATGTTTTGTAAAATTAGTCACAAGGGAGGGCGGAATGGCCGAACACAAGATTTTTGCGGGCCCGCGCGTGCGCCGCATTCGCAATGCCCTGTCGCTCACGCAGACGGCCATGGCCGAGGCGCTCGAAATCTCGCCGTCCTATCTGAACCTCATCGAGCGCAACCAGCGCCCGCTGACCGTCCAGCTGCTTCTCAAGCTTTCATCGGTCTATAAGGTGGACCTCGATGAGCTGCAGGGCGAGGCGGCCGGCAGCGTCAGCCAGCTGCGCGAGGTTTTCACGGATCCGCTTCTGGCGGGCGAATTGCCGGGCGACCAGGAACTGGTGGAAATGGCCGAAGCCGCGCCCAATGCGACGGCAGCCTTCAACAAGCTCTACCGCGCCTATCGCGAGCAGGCCGCGCGTCTCACCGATCTCGCCGAACTTCTGGCACGTGAGGGTCACGAGACGGCCCTGTCCGCCGCCCGCCTTCCGGCCGACGAGGTGCGAGAACTGTTTGAGCGCCGCCCCAATTATTTCGCCAAACTCGACGAGGCGGCCGAACGCTTCCACGAAGCGATCAAGCCGGCCGACGATATCGGTGGCGCGCTGAGGGCATGGCTGAAGACCAATCACGGCATTGTCGTGCGCGCGCTGCCCGTCCATACGATGCCGGGGCTGCGCCGTCGTTATGACCGGCACTCCATGCGTCTCTTCCTTTCCGAACGGCTCTCGCCCTTCGATCAATTGCGCGAGATCGCCATGGAAGTGGCGCAAATCGCACTGAAGGACGATCTGCTGGCCGAACTCGAGACGCTCGGCCTGTCCTCCCATGAGGCCCGCCGTATCGGACGCTTTGAATTGGCCCGCTATGCAGCCCATGCGCTGCTCATGCCGTATGGCGCATTTCATGCCGCCGCACAGCGCGCACGATACGATATCGATGTTCTGCGCTCCCGCTTTGGCGTGTCCTACGAAATGGCGGCAAACAGACTGACCATGCTGCAGAAGCCGGGCGCGTCCGGTGTCCCATTCTTCATGCTGGAGATCGATAATGCCGGAAACCGCTTCCGTCGCGCCGGCGCGCAAGGTTTCCCGCAGGTCCGCTTCGGCGGCCGCTGTCCTAAGCTTAACATCCATTCCGCCTTCGCCCAGCCGGCGCAAATCCTCGTCGATGCCGTGGAAATGCCGGACGGCGCCGAGTTCGTCGTTGTCTCCCGCACGCTGGAAGGCCCGCAGGGCGCGTTTTCCGAGCGCGTCCGGCGCACCGCCCTTCTGCTGGGCTGCGATATTTCCTTCCGCGACGAGATCATCTATGGCCAAGCCGTCGCCAGCATGCCCGGCGGCCCCATCGCCGTCGGACCTGCCTGCAGGACCTGTGAGCGCCAAGGTTGTCTCGCCCGCGCCGAGCCGCCCGTGACACGTCCCCTGGGCCTTGATGAGATGGTTACTGGGTTGAGCATTTTCGATTTTCAGTAGGCGCCAGCTGCGTTTGATCAAATTTTGCGTCGAACGGCAAAAAGCCCCTTGTCGCCCGCAGAAAACATTTCTAGTCTCCAAAGAAAACAGGCCGTTCAGCCCGCCAGACCCTCCGGCAGGCATCAAGGTTCAACTCCAGAGGAGAACGAGATGAAAACGATTTTGAGACGTATTGCGATTGCCGCCGCGATGACGACGGCGCTCGCGACAGGCGCCATGGCCGAAGACAAGGTTGTGAACATCTACAACTGGTCCGACTACATCGACCCGACCATCCTTGAAGATTTCACCAAGGAGACCGGCATCAAGGTCGTCTATGATACGTTCGACACCAACGAATTGCTGGAAACGAAGTTGCTTGCCGGTGGCACGGGCTACGACGTGGTGGTGCCGACTGCCAACTTCCTTGCTCGCCAGATCCAGGCCGGGGTCTTCCAGAAACTCGACAAGTCTAAGCTGCCCAACATCGCCAACATGTGGGACATGATCAACGAGCGCGTTGCAAAGTATGATCCCGGCAACCAGTATGCCATCGACTACATGTGGGGCACGAACGGCATCGGCTACAACAAGGACAAGGTAAAGGCGATCCTCGGTTCGGACGAGAAGCCGGGCCTTGATGCAATTTTCGATCCGAAGGTCGCCGCCAAGTTCAAGGATTGCGGCATCAACGTGCTCGACTCGCCGCAGGACGTGCTGCCGGCAGCACTCAACTATCTCGGCCTGAACCCCGACAGCCACGACCAGAAGGATCTGGAAAAGGCCGCAGCGCTTCTCGAAGCGGCCCGGCCGAACATCCGCAAGTTCCACTCGTCGGAATATATCAACGGTCTGGCGAATGGCGACATCTGCATCGCCTTCGGCTATTCGGGTGATATCTTCCAGGCCGCGAGCCGCGCCGAAGCTGCGAAGAACGGCGTCCATATCGGCTATTCGATCCCGAAGCAGGGTGCGCAGATGTGGTTCGACATGATGGCGATCCCCGCGGATGCGCCCCACAAGGACGCCGCTTACGCCTTCCTCAACTACATGATGAAGCCCGAAGTTATCGCCAAGGCCTCGAACTTCGTCTTCTACGCGAACGGCAACAAGGCCTCGCAGCAGTTCGTCGACAAGTCGATCCTCGATGACAAGTCGATCTACCCGGACGACGAGCTGATGAAAAAGCTCTTCACGGTCACGCCGCTCGATCCCAAGACGCAGCGGATCGAGACCCGGCTCTGGACCAAGGTCGTTACCGGTCAGTGAGCAAGATCAGAAGGCCCGGGCTTGCCCGGGCCTTTTCCTTGACGGTTGCCGGGTCTGTCTCCGGGGAGAGCGGACAGATTCGGTCGCAGCAATCCTTTGAAAAATCCATAATCCGGGGAACATCATGAAGTCTTTGGGCAGCATCCGCAGATCCTTCGCGCCGTGGACGGATCCGAGCGCGAAGCCGTATATTTCGTTTCGCAACGTGACGAAGAAATTCGGGACTTTCGTCGCCGTCGATGACCTCTCGCTCGACATCTATCACCGCGAATTCTTCGCGCTTCTCGGCGCATCCGGGTGTGGGAAGTCGACACTTCTGCGCATGCTCGCCGGCTTCGAGCAGCCCACCTCCGGCGAAATCATCCTTGATGGCGTCAACATGGCCGGCACGCCGCCCTATCGCCGCCCTGTCAACATGATGTTCCAGTCCTACGCGCTCTTCCCGCATATGACGGTCGAGAAGAATATCGCCTTCGGTCTCAAGCAGGACGGCATGCCGAAAAACGAGATCGCAGAGCGCGTCGCGCAGATGCTGAAACTCGTGAAGCTCGAGAAGTTCGCCACCCGCAAGCCGCACCAGCTTTCCGGCGGCCAGCGTCAGCGCGTGGCGCTCGCCCGCTCGCTGGCCAAGCGGCCCAAGGTGCTGCTCCTCGACGAGCCTTTGGGCGCGCTCGACAAGAAGTTGCGCGAGGAAACCCAGTTCGAACTCATGGATCTGCAGCAGGACCTCGGCCTCACCTTCGTGATCGTCACGCATGACCAGGAAGAGGCCATGACCATGGCCGACCGCATCGCGGTCATGAGCGCGGGCAAGGTCAACCAGGTCGCAACGCCCGCCGAAATCTACGAAGCGCCGAATTCCCGCTTTGTCGCCGACTTTATCGGTGACGTGAACATATTCGATGGCCTTGCCACGCCGTCTGACGACATGCTGAACATCGCCGTGACGGAAGGGTTCACGATCCGCACGCCGATCGGCAACGCGGATGTGCGAGGCGCCATGCGCGGCTTCGCCATCCGGCCGGAAAAGATCCGCGTGTCGCGTGAAGCTCCTCAGAACGCCGGCGTCAATTCGATCAAGGGAGAGATGTGGGACATCGCCTATCTGGGCGATATGACGGTCTACATCGTCAAGCTGCCGAACGGGCAGACAGTGAAGGCCTCGTCGCTCAACGCCCAGCGTTCGGTCGAGAACCCGCTGGGCTATGATGAGGATGTCTGGGTCTCCTTCGACGGCGATGCCGGCGTGTTGCTGAAGGATTGAGACCATGGTCAGGCTCGTCAACGGCATCTTCAACCGTCTGGTCATCGCCATCCCCTTCGGATGGCTGCTGATCTTCTTCCTTGTTCCCTTCATCATCGTGCTGCGCATCTCGCTGTCGCAGACGGCGATCGCCATGCCGCCCTATACACCGGTCTTCGACATCGCCGCGGGCTGGGCAGGTCTGAAGGATTTCCTGAGTCAGTTGTCCTTCGACAATTTCCTCTATCTCACGCAGGATTCGCTCTATCTGAAGGCCTATATTTCCAGCGTCACCATCGCGTTCTTCGCGACCTTGTTGACGCTGCTGGTCGGCTATCCGATTGCTTATGCGATGGCGCAGGCCCCGCGCACCATCCGGCCGACGCTCCTGATGCTGGTGATCTTGCCATTCTGGACGAGCTTCCTGATCCGCGTCTACGCCTGGATCGCGATCCTGAAGCCGGAAGGCTTCCTCAACCAGATCTTGCTCTATCTGGGGATCATCCATGAGCCGCTGATCATTCTGAACACCAATACCGCCGTCTATATCGGTATTGTCTATTCCTATCTGCCGTTCATGGTCTTGCCGCTCTATTCCGCGCTCGAGAAGCTCGACGGGACGCTGATCGAGGCGGCCGAGGATCTCGGCTGCACCCGCTTCCAGGCTTTCTGGAAGGTCACGTTCCCCCTTTCGCTGCCGGGTGTCATTGCCGGCTTCCTGCTCGTCTTCATCCCGGCCACAGGCGAGTTCGTGATCCCCGACCTGCTCGGCGGCTCCGAGACGCTGATGATCGGCAAGACACTCTGGAACGAGTTCTTCTCCAACCGAGACTGGCCGGTGTCGTCCGCCGTCGCCATTGTCCTGCTTCTGGTGTTGGTGATCCCGATCGCGCTCTTCCAGAACGCGCAGGCCAAGGCACAGGGAGAATGACGATGAACCGCTGGACCTCCTTCAACAAGTTCTCGATCACGCTCGGCTTTGGTTTTCTCTATCTGCCGATCCTGCTTCTGATCATCTATTCCTTCAACGAGTCGAAGCTCGTGACCGTCTGGGGTGGCTTCTCGACAAAGTGGTATGCTTCGCTCCTCGAAAACGAAGCATTGAAGGATGCGGCCTGGGTTACGGCGCGTGTCGCCTTTACCTCGGCGACGATCTCGACTGTGCTGGGCACGCTCGCGGCTCTCGCACTGACGCGCTACACGAAGTTTCACGGCAGGGTGCTGTTCTCGGGAATGATCTATGCGCCGCTCGTCATGCCGGATGTCATTACCGGCCTGTCGCTGCTGCTCTTCTTCGTGGCGGTGAACATGGACCGCGGGATCGTCACGGTGATCCTGGCGCATATCACATTTTCCATGTGCTACGTCGCTGTCGTCGTGCAGTCGCGTTTGCTGAGTTTTGATCAGTCGATCGAGGAAGCGGCGATGGATCTGGGTGCAACGCCCACGCGCACCTTTCTGCAGGTGACGCTTCCGGTCATCGCGCCGGCGGTGGTGTCGGGCTGGATGCTGGCTTTCACACTGTCGCTCGACGATCTGGTGATCTCAAGCTTCGCCTCGGGTCCGGGCGCCACGACGCTGCCGATGAAGATCTACAGCCAGGTCCGTCTGGGCGTGACGCCGGAAATCAATGCGGTCTCGACCATTCTGGTGACGATCGTGACCATTGGTGTCATCACCGCCTCGATCATCACCAAGCGCCGCGAGGTGCAGCGCCAGCGTGATGAACAGGCGGCCTTTGCTCAAGGATGAATTTCGAGACGCGGCTGTTTTAAAGTCAGCCGCGTTTTGCCTTCGCGCGCGGCGCGGGGGCTGCAGGTGCGAGCGCCTCTTGTGCTTCGCGCAATTTGCGCAGCCGGTCGGTCTTGAGCGCGCGCTGTTCGGCCTCCTTGTCGATGATCTGCCAGGCGGCGTGATCGATCGCAGAGGCCTTGTCCTGCGCCGACATCTTGGTGGGCTTGAAGAACTGATCCTTCGTCGCGGTCATGGTATTCCTCCTGAGAACGTGAGAAACGGGATGCCTCAGCGCGGGCGCACGGCCTTCTTGGGCGCAGGCAGGAGCCCTTCGCGCTGCATCTGTTTCTTCTTGAGTTTCTTGTGGCGGCGTACCGCCTCTGCCGCTTCGCGAACGCGCCGTTCGGAGGGCTTTTCATAAGAGCTCCTGGCACGCATCTCGCGGAACACGCCTTCGCGCTGGAGCTTTTTTTTCAGGACGCGGAGCGCCTGTTCGACATTGTTGTCTCTGACGATGACTTGCAAGATATCTCCTTGGTCAGGGTTGCATTACTTCCTGGTGCGGATTTTCGCCGCATTGATCCAGGAGGAGCCCGGTTCCGGACGCGAGGTCGCGGATTTTCCGATCGTGCCGCGCGCGGGCGAGGCCATCGTGTCGATGTCGTGACTGCTCACGGTGCGATCGAAATTCTCTCCGGTCAAACGAACGCGGTAACGCACGGTTCCACGTGTTTCCGGCTGGCAGGCCACGATGCGAACCGTGACCTGTTGCGCCACGCCGTCAAGCGTGCGGGCGTGAAGGACGACCATGTCGTCCGGGGCATAACGAACTTCCGACATGGAAATCTCCACAAAAACAAAAGGCCGGGCGTTAACCCGACCTCTCACAGTCACTCAGCGAAGCTGCCAGTACATCCGTGGTCAGCCTCAGCGAATGACGAATTCAAGCGGCGCGAAGGTTATCGGCCGAGTTCTTGCCGGACTTGCGGTCCTGCACGATGTCGTACGTGATCTTCTGACCGTCGTTGAGCGAACGCATGCCTGCGCGCTCGACAGCCGAGATGTGGACGAAAACGTCAGCAGAGCCGTTGTCGGGCTGGATGAAGCCGAAGCCCTTGGTGGAGTTAAACCACTTTACGGTACCAGTGTTCATAACGATTTCCTTTCAAAGCAATCGTTGTTGTTCCCGCGAAACCTCGCAGGATTGGATCGATATTTTGAGAGGAAATTCGACGGGAGCGATGCTCTTACCGACGTCACAAGCAACTTTCGATGGCCTCAAGATAGGCATTATCGAGAATTTTACAATGGGCTTGCCCGATTTATCGCGATGCTGCGCCGATTTCGTGCTTTAAGCGGCTGTAATTGCTCGTGAGTTTATTTTGAATTTTTCCGAGAATATTTCTTATTTCACGGCGAAAGACGAGCGATAGCCAGCCTTGCCACGGTGACACCGGCAATTGTCATCGCGAGAAATTTCAGCCGTGTCGCCCAGGAGAGCGCATCGGCGAGAAGCGCCGCCGTTGCAGGGCTGGGCCCGGCGGGCGGAAACAGCAGGAGCGCCAGAACGTTTTCGGTGTAGTCGGCGAATCCGTAAAGAATGGGAAAGACCAGGAGCAGCGGCAGCAGGTTTTGCGCCTGACGCCCGTAAACCACCGCGCCGGGCGCAAGGCGCCGGATCAGGAGAAGCAGAAAGGCGGTCAGTGTCGCCGGCAGCGCGAGGTCTGCCTGCAGATGCATGGCATGCAGCACATCGGCCGCATC
Organism: Ensifer adhaerens; assembly: GCA_900215285.1. NCBI lineage: Bacteria > Pseudomonadati > Pseudomonadota > Alphaproteobacteria > Hyphomicrobiales > Rhizobiaceae > Ensifer > Ensifer adhaerens. The sequence continues at coordinate 376,506 of OCMG01000004.1, read as the reverse complement.
CGGCCGGCTGCCGAGATAATCCTTGAGCGCCAGCAGGCTTTCACGCGTCGAGGAGAAATCAGAGTCCGGGATCGTCCGGCCATGGGTAAGCGCGGCAAATTTTGCCGCGTCGCGCACGTTCATCAACAGCAGGAGAGCAGCCGAGACAAGACCCGTGAGCCAGAGCCACGGGTCCGATTTCAGGCTGTCTCCAAGCCGAAAGCTCACATCCCACCCGGATAGTTCGGGCTTTCGCGGGTGATCGTCACGTCATGCGCATGGCTTTCGCGAAGCCCGGCGCCGGAGATGCGAACGAAGGTGGCCTTCTTCTGGAAGTCCGTCAGATCGACACCGCCGACATAGCCCATGGCAGCGCGCAGGCCGCCGGCGAGCTGATGCAGGACGCCCGAGACCGGGCCCTTGTAGGGCACCTGGCCTTCAATGCCTTCCGGAACCAGCTTCAGCGTGTCGCGCACTTCCGCCTGGAAGTAGCGATCAGCAGAGCCGCGCGCCATGGCACCGACCGAGCCCATGCCGCGATAGGCCTTGAACGAGCGGCCCTGGTAGAGATAGACCTCGCCGGGGCTTTCGTCCGTGCCGGCAAGCAGCGAGCCAACCATGCAGGCCGATGCACCCGAGGCGATGGCCTTGGCCAGATCGCCCGAGAACTTGATGCCGCCATCGGCGATCACCGGAACGTCCGACTTGTTGGCTTCCTCAACCGCCGCCATGATGGCGGCGAGCTGGGGAACGCCGACGCCTGCGACGATACGCGTCGTGCAGATCGAGCCCGGGCCGATACCGACCTTGACGGCGTCTGCACCCGCATCGATCAGCGCGCGCGTGCCGCCGGCGGTTGCAACATTGCCGGCAATGATACGAACCGAATTGGTCATCTTCTTCACGATGCCGACGGCGTCGAGAACCTTCTGCGAATGACCGTGCGCGGTGTCGATGACGATGACGTCGACGCCGGCATCCAGCAGTCGCTCGGTGCGCTCTCGCGCGTCGTCACCCACCGAAATGGCGGCAGCGGCGCGGAGGCGGCCCTGGGCGTCCTTCGAGGCATTCGGATTGAGCTGGGACTTTTCAATGTCCTTCACGGTGATCAGGCCGACGCAACGCCCGTCATTGTCGACAACCAGCAGCTTCTCGATGCGGTGGCTGTGAAGGAGACGCTTGGCTTCCTGCTGTTCGACATTTTCCGTCACTGTGATGAGCTTTTCCTTGGTCATCAGTTCGTGGATCGGCTGATCGGGATTGGTGGCGAAGCGGACGTCGCGGTTGGTCAGAATGCCGACCAGCTTGCCGGCGACGCCGTTGCCGCCATTTTCAACGACCGGAATGCCCGAGATGCCGTGGGCCTTCATCAGCGCAAGCGCTTCGGCGAGCTTCGCCCTGGGGCCGATCGTGACGGGGTTCACCACCATCCCGCTCTCGAACTTCTTCACTTGCCGGACCTCTTCGGCCTGGGCGGCGGGGGAGAGGTTGCGGTGGATGACGCCGAGACCGCCTGCCTGCGCCATCGCAATGGCAAGGCGCGATTCCGTCACCGTGTCCATGGCGGACGAAAGGATCGGCAGGTTCAATTCGATGTCTGAGGCGATGCGGGTCGCGATATTCGTCTGCCCCGGCATGATCTCGGAATGCCCGGGCTGCAAAAGAACGTCGTCGAAGGTGAGGGCTTCGTGCCCGGTAGCGGATTCGATAATGCGCGCCATCTGCCAAATTCCTTTCGAATTGTCGAAATGGGAAAACAGCGGCAGCTTGGGAGCGGCTCCGCTGGGTTTCCATTTGTTCTGGAAGTTGGCGAGGGCTGGTAACATGATCATGACCGGAATGGAATAGGAAAACGCTATCCACAGGCAGTTGTATCATTTCCATCGCGTATCTGCCCCGAGACAGATCGTTTCGGTTGTCCGGAATCCGAAAGTTGCACACCTATGTCGCGAAATCGACAGATCGATAAAATGCAACCTTTTCCTCTCACAAAGTTGCAAGCGGGGCCGTGCAAAGGTGTGTCCATGGCAAGGAAGCCACTGTTTTAGCTGCAATATTTTAGGGAACCGGAAAATGAATGCTTTGAAGATGCGGGCCGATGCTCTGGAAATGCAATATGCGCGCGAGCGCGAACTGGAATTTCGCATCGATACGCGCAGCAAGATGCAGTTGGCTCTTTGGGCCGCCGAAAAGCTCGGTCACGTCGATCCGAATGCTTACGCGAACGAATTGGTGACAGAAGACATCATCAGGCGAGGTGGCGCAGTGGAGCGCCTGAGCCAGGATTTTGCCGCGGCCGGACTGAAGGTCGAGGGCGAGGAAATCATGGCCCGGCTAGCGGCGACCCTGCGCCAGGTTGCGGCCGACATGGCGGCGTGAATTTCGCGGCCTTTTTCTGGTCGATTTCTGGAGCCCGGATTGCAAAATCCGGGCTTTCATATTTGTTTTGTCGAAACCTGCATACGTCTGGACCTCGAGCGCGTCCAACGTTCGGATGTTCATGAACCGATCGAAGGAGGCGGCATGATCAAGCTGTTTGGTTTCGGACCCGGCGCGGGACAGCCGGACCTCAGTCCGTTTGTCATGAAGGTCATGATTCTGCTGCGTATGGCGGGCCTGCCCTTTGAAAAGATCGACGGTCTTGCTGGCGCCAGAAAGGCGCCGCGCGGCAAGCTGCCCTATATCGAGGACAAGGGGCATGTCATTTCCGACTCGCGCCTGATCAGGCGGTATTTGGCCGAGGCCTATGGTGCTGACTTTACCGGCGGCCATGACGAGCAAAGCCTGATGTTGGGCCTGCTTGCCGAACGCACGCTGGAAGAGTCGAGCTACTTCATCGCGGTGGAGCGGCGATGGATCCAACCGGAGGGCTGGGCGGTGATGAAGCAGGCGGCTTTCGGCTCCATGCCGATGCCTGTCCGGCTACTCATCGCGCCGTTGATCCGCCGCAGCGTGCTGGCGGCGCTGAAAGGGCAGGGGACCGCGCGCCTGAACGACCGGGAAAACAGCGCCATCTTCGCCGATAACACGCGGGCGATTGCAAGCCTGCTGGGCAACAAATCCTATCTTCTGGGCGATAGGCCCTGCGGTTCAGACGCCACCGTGCTGGCCTTCGCCGTGGCGGCCACCGCGCGCGCCTTTCCCGGTCCGATCCGCGACGCGATCCTGGCCGAACCCAATCTTCGTGCTTATCGTGACCGTCTGGCGGCAGAATTCCTGCCCGAATGCGGTCCCGCGACGTTATGAAACATTGCGAAGAATTCACTATCCAAGGTGAAGCGTCAGTATTATGGAAACTATGTATCCCTTACAATAACGAAATTGACCGTGTCATCGCGGCTCTCCAAGTCTTTACGGTTGTACAATGCCCCGCATAGTCCCCATGATCCTCGCCTTCGCCTTCTTCATGGAGATGATGGATTCGACCGTGATCGCCACTTCCCTTCCGGCGATCGCTTCAGACATCGGGGTCAATCCCATCACGCTGAAGCTGGCGTTGACCTCCTATCTCGTGGCACTCGGCGTTTTCATCCCGATCAGTGGCTGGATGGCCGACAAGTTCGGCGCGAAGAACATCTTCCGCATTGCCCTTCTTGTCTTCGTGCTCGGGTCGGTGGCCTGTTCCATGGCGTCGAGCCTTCCGGAATTTGTCATTGCCCGCTTCCTGCAGGGGATTGGCGGATCGATGATGACGCCGGTCGGACGCCTCGTGCTGGTGCGTGCGGTTCCGAAAAGCGAATTCGTTTCGGCGATGACCTGGCTGACGATTCCTGGCCTGATCGGCCCCATGGCCGGACCGCCGCTGGGCGGTTTCATCACCACCTATTTCTCCTGGCACTGGATATTCCTGATCAACGTCCCGATCGGTTTTCTCGGCATCTGGCTCTCCTCGATCTATCTGCCTGAAATCCCGCCGCGCGAAACGCCAAAGCTTGACTGGCCCGGGTTTTTCCTGAGCGGCATTGCGGCCTCGGGGATTGTCTTCGGCCTTTCGGTCATCAGCCTGCCGGCCCTGCCGCCGGTTGTCGGCATTGCCGCCACCGCGCTCGGCGCCGTGACACTAGTGCGTTATATCCGTCATGCCCGGCGCGTGCCCAACCCCATCCTCACGCTAAAGCTCTTCCGCGACCCGGTCTTTCGCCTCTCGATCGTCGGGGCGACGATCTTCCGCGTGGCCAATGGCGCACAGCCCTTCCTGATGCCGTTGATGCTGCAGATGGGTTTCGGGCTAAACCCGTTCCACTCGGGCCTCATCACCTTCGCAGGGGCTTTCGGGGCTATGTCGACGAAGTTTCTGGCCGCTCGTGCGCTTGCCGCCCGCGGCTTCCGCGACACGATGGTCATGGCTTCCGCCGCCGGTGCGGCCATGATCGGCGTCGCCGTCTTCTTCACGCCCGAAACGCCGATCTGGCTGATCATCCTGTCGCTCTATCTCGCGGGCTTCAGCCGGTCCTTCCTGTTCACCTCATCGAATAGCCTGAACTTCACCTCGGTCAGCGAAAACGACGCCAGTCAGGCCACCTCGATCAGTTCCGTCTTCCAGCAGATCGCCACGGCGCTGGGTGTTGCCGTCGCCGGTCTCATTCTGGAGGCGGGTGGATGGTGGAGCGGCCAGACGCTCTCGCTCTTCTCCTTCCATCTGGCCTTCGGCCTGACGGCGCTTCTCTCGGCGGCCTCGCTCTTCTTCATCATCCCGCTACCGCGCGACGCAGGCGCGGATGTGTCGGGGCATAGGGCGCATCAGGCTGGGTGAGACTATTCGGGCCGTTCGCAAACGGCGGCAATCTTGTTGCCGTCGAGGTCGCGAGCAAACGCCGCGTAAAAATGGTCATGAAACGGACGCAGCCCCGGTTCCCCCTCGTCCAAACCGCCTTGTGCCAAGGCTGCGGCGTGAAAACGCCGAACCGCATCCCGGCTATCGGCCATCAGAGCGATCGTAACGCCATTGCCGAAGCTGGCCGGCTTCTGATCATAGGGACGCGTCACCCAGAAGCGGCAACGCGTGTCGCCGGCATGGGCATAACCAAGGGAATCGGCTTCCGTCTCGCGGCGCATATAGCCAAGCTCGCAAAGCACTCGATCGTAGAACGCCCCGGCTCTCGCGAGGTCGTTTGTCCCGACCGTCACGTAGAGCAGCATCAGGCGTCCGCCTCTGCCTCGTTCTGTGCTCGCCCCTTGAACCCCTTGGCCAGCAGGAACATCTCCACCGACTCCGCGCGCGATGCGCCCGGCTTGACATGGATGACCTGACGGAAGTTCTGCTTCAACAGCGTCAGCAGGTCGTTTTCCGTCCCGCCCTGGAACGTCTTGGCGAGGAAATGGCCGCCTTCGGCCAGAACCTCGATGGCGAAATGCGCCGCCACTTCACATAGATGCATGGTGCGCAGGTGGTCGGTCCGCTTGTGGCCGGTGGTCGGGGCGGCCATGTCGGAAACGACGAGGTCCGGCGCGCCGCCCAAGGCTTCCGTCAGGAGGCGAGGGGCCTCGTCCTGCAGGAAGTCCATCTGCACGAAATGGACGCCCGGAAGCGGGTCCATTTCCAGAAAGTCGATGGCCGCGACACGAATGTCATTGTCCGTCGAGTTCGTCACCTTGGCGGCGATCTGCGACCAACTGCCCGGCGCGGAGCCGAGATCGATGATGCGCTTGGCGCCTTTCAGGATCTGATGCTTGTCATCGATCTCCAGCAGCTTGAAGGCCGCGCGGGCGCGATAGCCTTCGAGCTTCGCCCGCTGCACATAGGGATCGTTGATATGGCGCTCCAGCCAGCGGCGGGAGGATGCCTTCAGCTTTCCCTTCTTCACCTTCTGGCCGATCTTGCGGCCTGTCCGGTTTGGCGTTGAGGGTGGTTTGGTCATGTCTTGTCCCCCGGCCGCCCGCGCCAGTGGGCAAGGCCGCCACGATGGCGCAGCCGCCGCCAGACACCGTCATCGGCCATCATGTCTGTCAAAAGTCCTTCACGCAGTCCCCGATCGGCCACCCGCATGCGCGGCGAAGGCCAGCGCCGGCGGATAGCCTCCAGAATGGCGCAGCCCGCAAGGACCAGATCAGCCCGATCGGGCCCGATGCATGGGTTCGACGCGCGCCCTGCGAAGTCCCAGGACAGAAGCTTGGCCTGCATCGCGCTGACCTCCGCGTCCGAAAGCCAGACGCCATCCACCTTGCGGCGGTCATATTTGGAAAGGCCCAGATGCACGCCGGCAAGCGTGGTCACCGTTCCGGACGTTCCGATCAGGTGGAAGCCCGAATCCGGATTGTCCGCCAATTCGCTGACATCGGGACTGTCGAACCGTGCCAGCATGCCTTCCACTTCGCTCACCATGGCGTCGAAGACGGCGGGCGTGACGTCGCGTCCGCCGTGGCGCTCGGAGAGCGTCACGACGCCGACCGGCAATGATGTCCAATGGGTGATGTGGTTGGCAAGCCGCGCCGAGCGATTCTCACCCGTCTTGATGACCGCGATTTCGGAGGAGCCTCCGCCGATATCGAAGAGCACGACCGAACGCGTCTCGCGCCCGACCAGCGAAGAGCAGCCGGATACGGCAAGCCGCGCCTCGGTCTCGCGGTTGATGATCTCGAGTTCCAGGCCCGTCTCCGCGGTGACCCGCTCCAGAAATTCCTCGCCGTTGACGGCGGCGCGGCAGGCCTCTGTGGCAATCAGCCGGCGCTTGCGGATATTGCGGGTGGATAGCTTGGCAGCACAGATTTTCAGCGCCTCGATCGAACGCTCCATGGCGTCGGCGGAAAGCCGGCCGCTTGAACCAAGCCCCTCACCAAGCCGCACGATCCGCGAAAATGCATCCACGACGCGGAATTGACCCGGTCTCGTGGGCTGGGCAATCAGTAGGCGGCAATTGTTCGTGCCCAGGTCGAGCGCGGCATAGAGATCGCTCGGCGGCGGCGCAGGCGCACGCTCTGCCTGCTGCTGCGGCCGCGCCTCATGCTGAGGCTGCACCCTGGCGGCAGCCGCTGCGGTGCGATCTGACGTCGTCGAAAGCGGCCGCCCCTGAAGGGAACGGCGGTTGCGCTGCTGCTTCTTTCGTGAGCCGGAACCGTTATTTTCCTGCGACTGCGAGGCTTGCTGCTGCTGTGGCGACGGATGCGCCGGGCCACTCTTCTTGCGCCGCCGCTTGCGTTTGCGCACCACGTCATTGCCGGGAGAGCCGGACGGGCTATCGGGACGCTCGGTTTCACCGGTTTTCACCGGCGGCTGGCCTTTTGCCTGCGGAGCCGACGCCGCGCGGTTCTTGCCGCTACGCCTGCGTCTGCCACGGCGGGAAATCTGCTTTCCCGGGCTGCCAGCACGATCGAACGCCCCGTCGAATGACGGCTTTGAGCCGTTCGAAGGGTCTTCCACGTTCAATATCCATATCGCCGCGCAAAATCTCGTTCTGGAGTTGCAGCAGGCTTGTTCAAGTTTCGTTGAAGCGATTGTAACAGCGGCCGCCCTTTTCGCCAAACGTTTTTCACGAGGCCGCCACAAAGGCGCCTGTGCCGTCCCCGATAAAAAAAATTCAAAACAGGTATTTGCACCCGCCCATCTTTTGGTTATAAGCCGCCTCACCGAAGCGGTCGCAAACTTCAGCTGGCCGCTGAAAAGGCTGTTGGGGAATAGGTTAACGGTAGACCCACGGACTCTGACTCCGTTAGTCCTGGTTCGAATCCAGGTTCCCCAGCCAATCTTCTTTAATCGAAAATTGTGAAGCAATTTCAGATGGTTTTTGGAGCGGTACTTGGTGTTGCGTACCTCGGCGGGTACCGCATTGTGTACCTCTACGCGCGCACATCCTGAAATTCATATTCTTCATCAACGATAGTGACCCTCCAACGATGGCCCTCTTCAGCTAATCGACTGTTTAACCAATCCAGACTGACAATCTCACGGTCCCACCACACTTCGACCAAGGGGAGAGATTGCTCGACAAAGAACATCACCTTTAGATGCTCAATGATGACCCTACGAGCTTTGTACTGCGGGGTGTCAGGCGCATCGCCGCCCCGCCCAGGCTCATCAACAGGTTCGCCGTAGGGCCAACGAAGGTGTGGCCGAGCCTTTCGCCCCAGCAGTTCGGCGAAGTGCTCCGCGCGTGGAGCACTCCCGCCACGTCCACCGCGACCATCGTGTTGCGACGCTTCGCCCCCGTTTCCACCTTCCATGCAGGTATCATCAGTATGGACGTCTACATGGCCACCGGGACCACCTGGTCCAACCCCGCCGCGCCCGCCCTTGCCGCCTTTGCCCGCACTTCGATTGCCGCGAACGGTGGCGTTGCCCCCCGGTCCACCATCACCGCGGACTGCTTCACCGCCTCGCCCACCTTCCGCAGTACTGTCATCTCCCTCAACCAGAGCATTGCCACCTTTGCCCCCTTTCGCCATTGTTCCAGTCTCCAAATCAGTGGGAGGATTGTTCTGTGAGCGAAGTCGAAGAAAGTCTATACGGAGTGAAATTGGAACAGTGGAACGCTGCATTCAGACCAGGAATGAGCGAATTTGCTTCGTCGGTATTTGTGTTCAGCAAAGAGGAACATGGCCTTCTGCGAATAGCCTTTGGAAACGGTGGTCCGTATAGAGCCGATGGAACACGCACCCCTGTCTATACGCATGCCGTCACCGTCACTACCGATTTTGCTATCGAACTGGCAAGACTGCTGCTGAAACATTGCGCGGAACCAGAGGCATCAAAAAGCACCACAAGTGCAGAGCTTAGGTAGAGCCCCCATCACCACCCCGGGCTGTTGACCGGTTGCCTTTGACTTTTGCATCACCACCGTCACCGCCAATGCCCTGACTCAGGGCGTTGCCGCCGCGTCCACCATACGCTTGACTATCCGTGCCTGACGCTTCTGCAACACCACCCTTGCCTGCCACGCGGGTTGCGGTGTTCCGGTGGCGATAGGCGAGTAAGATTGCCCACAGGATGCTTGCAGCGGCAACGAGGAAAAGACAGGGCACTGTCCAGCCCGGAAGGACAGATAACCCAATAGAGGGCAGTATCAGACTGGCGGCAAATGAAGCGGCCGCTACGAGAAGAGGTATCCAAATCGAAATTGCCATTGTCTAACCCTTGCCTGTTTACGACCCCAGATAATCTGAACTGCACTGAAACAACCAGATAGCCCCACGGACACTGACGGGCCTATTGGCCCGCCTGCGCCGCAGCGAGTGCCTTTTGAACAGTTGCATTCGAGAAGCCGACCTCGACTGCGATCTTGCGGATGCTCAATGGTCGAAAAAAGAGGAGCGATTCGGTTGCATAGGTCGTTCGCGCGGCGGCGAATTTGTTCGACACCGTCAAACACGGCTCTAGGTTTCCTCATCGAAGGGCAGGGAGTTGTCGCGGGTGAATTCGTTGAAGATGTAGCGCAGGCTGCGGGCATCCACTTCCTGCTTTGACATGCGGAAGTCGGCGCCAAATTCCCCGAAGGACTGAAAATAGTTGCTCGAAATGTCGCTCGAAATAATGCCAATCGGGCCGATATAGCGGGCCTTGCGGATGAGCGGCACGGTCTGCCGGAAATCGTTATGCGGCGGCAGCATGTTGTCGATCAGTATGATGTCATAGTTGCGGTCTGCAAGTTTATCGAGAGCCGCGTCGAGCGTGGACACGAAGTCGACCTTCACATCGTGGCTGTCGATCTTTCTCAGCTTGTATTGGATGATTTCAAATTCGGTCTGATCGTCATCGATCAAAAGCACGTCGATGCTTTTCTGCTGTCCGTCCACACCGTTTGCCATCAGCTAATGATCCCGACCCTGATCGCCTTGGTCACGAGATGAATCCGGTTCACGGCATCAAGCTTCCGCATCGCCGCGCCAATATATTCGTTCACGGTATATTCCGATAGCCCCATAATGAGCGCTATTTCGGTCGATGTCTTGCCCTCGGCGGTCCATTCCACCACTTCGAGTTCCCGCTTCCTAAACCGTGGCGTATCCGCGTCGAGCCCTTCCGCGACCGCCAGCTTCTGCAGCGCCTTGAGAAAGTCGAAGATTGCGCCCGCAACATCTGCCTCTGAGCGCATTTCAAGGTCGTCAGCCAATACGAGCACGAGGCGCTCGCCGGTATGGGCGGTCATCGGGAGCATGAGGATTCTCCGGCCCGTGATGTAAGGCTTCAGGGCCGCCGGTGGTTCGTCCAGGATTGCCGGGCGGCGAAGCGCGGCCAGTTGACCGAGAAGCGCCTGGCTGTCTTCGGGGGAGATGGCGGCAAGGCTGCTCCGCCCGCGTGGGAAATCGGCGAGAAGGCATGCCCTGTCCAGGCGCGAATCGATCTTCATGCCAGTCAGTTCGAACGCCGCAAAAGACAGAAATCCGTAGCGGTCGGCAAGCATCCTGAACACACGAAAGAAGTCAGTCCGGTTGATCGCCCGGTTCAACTCGGCTTCGATATTGTCCTCTGAAAGCTCCAGACTCATTGTGCCAGGTTCCGTCTGCTTCGAGCGACACTGCCCGTCATGCGCAAATTCCGCGAATCTGCTTTTCTCCAGCATCCGCAGGCCATTTTTACAGTCAAGTCTAATCTCCTATTTCAAGTCGAACTCGGCAAGCTGGCCGCGGATCAGCCGCTTGAAATCCGCCACGATCCGCTCTCCTTCAACACCGCCCTGGAAGAGGGCCAGTCGCACGGCACCGCCTGCAAGCTGGAACAGCAGATAGACCGAGCGCTCGAAATTCTCGCGGTGGCGGTCCGCAACCAGATGCCTTGCAGCCTTCGAAAATGCCGCCGCCTGCACGCGCGTCTGGGCGATATCGAGGTTGAGCATATCCTTGTCAGCCTGAACGGCGTTGAGGAGATCCTGGATCGCAGGCTCATTCTTCAGGATTTCGAAGTATCGATCGACGATGGCATCCGTCGCGTGAAAGATATCCTCCGCTGATCGGACAGACGCAAGAATATCCTCGATCCGCATCTGAAAGCGATCCGAAAAGCGCCGGTAGAGCTCCGCCATCACCGCCGTTCGGTTGGGAAAGTAATGGTAGACGCTCGCCAGCGGCATGCTGCTTGCGGAGGCGATGTCCACCATCGACACGGCAGCCAGCCCTTTATCGCCGATCATCTTCTGCGCCGCTTGCAGGATGTGATCCACGCGTTCGCGGCTACGGTCCTGACGCGGTTGGCGTCGCAGTGTTCTGGTCGCTCGTTTCACGCACTACCCCGGATTGACAAATGCCACGTGACACTATCATGTTTGAAAAGCTGATAGTCTATCAGTTTCTTGAGGCTGTTGACACGCAATGCGCAAACGGGGCCAGAAATGAACACAGAGTGGTTGGTCGGCAATCCTTCTCCGACGAATATGTGGACAGCGCTCTGGATTGGTTCGATCGGGCTGCTGGTTCTTGGCCTGCAGCCCATTCTGCTCGGGGCATTGCTGAGCGAAGGCCAAGTGAATTTCGATCAACTGGCGCTCGCCGCCACGGTCGAGATCCTCGCGATCGGGATAGGTTCGGTCCTGTCGGCCTTCTTGCTGGGCAGCGGCTCGGTCCGCGTCAAGGCTGCCATCCTTCTGGTTCTGGCCGCCGCCTGCAACCATGCCACGGCGCTCACCGCAGGGCCGACCGCGATCATCATCACCCGGGGTCTGGCTGGACTGGCGGAGGGCGGGCTGGTTGCCTTTGCCGTCGAACTCATCGCACGATCCCGCCATCCGGGGCGCATTGGCGGCTATTTCGTGTCGCTGCAGACGCTCGCCCAGGCTTGCATTGCCGCGGCGATGGCGCTTTGGATCGTCGCGCGCTGGGGCGCGGCCGGTGGGTTCGAGGCAATGGCGGTGGTGGCCCTCGTCAGTCTGGTGGCGGTGCGTCTGCTGCCGGAATGCTACGGGCCGCTTCCCAAGCCAGCCGATCAGGCCTCCTCCGGCCTCTGGCGGCTGGCTCCCCTGACGGCGCTTCTGGCGATCTTCAGTTTCTACATGTTCCTCGGCGCCCTGTGGGCGTTTCTCGAGCCGCTGGGCGCGGAGGCGGGTATTTCGGCGGACGTCGTTGGCCTGATGGTTTCCGTCAGCCTCCTGGCGCAGATCCTTGGTGCCATGATGTCAACGGCCATCGAGGCGCGTCTGGCTTTTCGCCCGGTTCTTGCCGTGGCCAGTCTGCTGGCGCTGGTCATTGCAATGGGCATTTCCCTGCACCCGCCTGCGCTCGTGTTCTGGACGATGGCCATGTTGATCGGCTTCATCTGGTTGTTCGTTGTCCCGTTCCAGATCCGTCTGGCGGTGGATGCCGACTCCTCGCGCGGTGCGGCGCTCGTCGTGCCGGCGGCGCAGCTCTTTGGCGCTGCCCTGGGTCCCGCCGGTGCGTCCGCCTTTGTCGAAACCGGCTCTTCCGTTGGTGTTGCCTATTTTGCGGCGGCGAGTGCCGCAGCGTCGGCTCTGTTCGTGATGCTCAATGCGTTTGTTCGGCGCCAGGGCGGCTAGCCTTGTGGTAGGGAGGATCGCCTGATGGCGCATATCGAAGGATCAACCTGGAAAAACTGGTCGGGCAATGTCCGCGCAACGCCGCGCAGCATTTGCCGACCGGCAGACGAAGTCGAACTCGGCGACGTCATTCGCACGGCGCCGGGGCCGGTGCGGATCATCGGATCCGGCCACTCCTTCACGCCCCTTGTGGCGAGCGAGGGGACCATTCTGGACCTCGGAGGCTTCTCCGGCCTGGAGGCCCATGACGCGGCGCGCATGACCGCCACCATGGGTGCGGGCACGCCGTTGGGGGAACTGACGCAATTGCTGCATGCGGCGGGCCAGGGCCTGCCGAACATGGGGGACATCGACCGGCAGACGATCGGCGGTGCGCTTGGCACTGCCACGCACGGTTCCGGGATCGGCCTGGGGGCATATCATACGCAGTTGCAAGAGGTCCGGCTGGTCGACGGTCGCGGCGATGTGCGGGAGATCAGTGCCGCGACGCAGCCCGACATGATCCATGCCATCGGCGTCAATCTCGGCGCATTCGGTGCCATGACCCGGGTCACGTTCCAGAACATGCCGTCCTACCGCTTGCGTCGCCGTCGCCATGCCTTGCCGGTCGCCGCCGTGCTGGAAAATTTCGAGAGCCTGATGATCTCTCATCGTTCGTCCGAGTTCTTTCTCATTCCCTTTTCCAGCCATGCGCTTCACCTCAGCTACGATCTGACGGACGCGCCACTCAGCGGGCATCCCCCGGAACAGGATGAGGACGGACTGAAAACGCTGAAGATGCTCCGCAACATTCTGAAGCGGTTTCCATGGCTTCGCCGCAAGCTGATCGGCGGCGCGCTTGCAAGGATCAAGCCCGAGGATTTCGTCGACGTCTGGTTCGGCGCCTATGTCAGCGAAAGGCGAACCCGGTTCAACGAGATGGAATATCATCTGCCATTCGAGGTGGGCGCACGGGCGCTTCGCGAAGTCATCACGCTCATGGAGCGCGATTTTCCCGAAGTCTACTTCCCGCTCGAGGTTCGTTCGGTCATGGCGGATGAGACGTGGCTTAGCCCCTTCTACCGCCGCGCGACCTGCTCGATCGCCGTGCATCACGACGCAGCCGAAGATCCAGGCGCGCTTTTCAAGGCTGTCGAACCGATCTTCCGGAAATTTGATGGCAGGCCGCATTGGGGCAAGATGCATAGCCTCACCGCCCGCGACTTTGCGACCCTCTATCCGCGCTTCAAGGATGCGATGGACGTGCGCCGGGAGCTCGACCCGGAAAATCGCTTCATTTCGCCCTATCTCGCCAAGATCCTGGACGTGTGAGGATGAGCGACCAGGCTGCCTATTTCCAGACACTCGCGGATGCTCTCAAGGCCGCCCGCCGCCATCGTCCGACGCTGGTCCTCGACCTCGATCGTCTGCAGGAAAATCTGGAAATCGTGCGCAAGGGGGTTGCACCCGGCGTGGCGGTGCGCGTTGTCGACAAGTCCCTGCCGTCCATTCCACTGCTGGCCTTCGTCATGGAAAAGCTCGGCACGCAACTTGTCATGAGCTTTGACCTGTCGATTGCGCGTGCCGTTCTGCAGGCATTTCCCGACGCCGATATCCTCTTTGGAAAACCCATGCCGACAGCTGCGCTGGAGGCCCTTCTTGACGAGATGACAGCGCAAGAGGCGGCCGATCTCGCCCGCCGCACAGTGCTTCTCGCGGATGGCCTTTCTCGTGTCGAACAATTGGCGCATGTGGCCAGGGGCAGGGGGCTTCGGCTCCGTACCGCACTGGAGGTCGATGTCGGGATGCATCGCGGCGGCCTGAAGACCCCTGCCGATCTGGCGAGGGTCGTGGATGCTGCGACGCGATCAGGCCTGTTGGACGTCGAAGGGGTCATGGCCTATGAGGCGCATATTCCCGCTATACCGGGCTTTGCCGGCGGGACTGCGCGCGAAGCCCGGGCAGTCAAGGCACGGCTGCAAGCCTTCGTCGAGGCCCTGCCGCCCGGCAGCCGGCGGATCCTCAACAGCGGAGGCAGCAAGACGGTCCTGACCTATGCTGATCCAGGGGTTGCCAATGAGCTTTCGGTCGGTTCGGCCTTCGTCAAGCCAATGGATTTCGAAACCGGTTCGCTTGCGACCTTGCAGCCCGCCCTGTTCATCGCCACGCCCGCGCTGAAAATCGTGGACGCACAATTGCCAGGACCCGGGTGGATGACCTCTGTCTTTCAGGCGCTGGGACTGTTCGGTGCGAAGGGATGTTTTCTCTATGGCGGGCACTGGCTGGCGAAGCCTGTCTTTCCCGCCGGCATGCGTGAAAGCAAGCTCTGGGGTGTTTCGTCCAATCAGCAGTTCATGTCCCTGCCGGACGATTGCCAGCTGCAGCAGGATGATCTTGTCTTCTTCCGCCCGACGCAAAGCGAGGCCGTGCTTTGGCAATTCGGCGACATCCATCTTTTCTCCGCGGGCCGGATTGTCGGCACGTGGCCGCCGATCATCCCCTGACGGCAGGGGCTCAATGCGGCGCGTATTCCTGGATCAAGAAGCTGATGGCTGTGGGATCGAACTCAGCCTTGTCTATGCGGAAATCGGCTCCATATTCGGCAAAAGACTGGAAATAGGGGTCTGTCAGCGAAGATGAAATGACGCCGATCGGACCGATATATCCGCTCTGGCGCAGGCGCGGCGCACTTTCGCGGAAGTCTTCACCCGGCCCCAGCCTGTTGTCGAGAAGCACGATATCGACCGCGGCGCCCTTGCCGAACATCGCAACGGCATCGTCGATGCTTGCCGCGTACAGCATGTTGATGTCGTAATTCACGACCTTCTTCATCTGGGCCCGGAAGATCAGCTCTTCCGCCGGGTCGTCATCGATCAGCATTATATTGACGACAGTCGCCATTAACTTCGCCACTCCGTTTCGCCTGTCCAGGCAACCACCTGTTCGGTCCTGGGGCTGGAAATGTCAACACAGCCTGACCATGATTAACTAAGAGACTATAGAAATTGCCAAAGGCTGAATCCGCCAAGCGCATTCTAGGGATTATGGAATGATTTGCTCCCGAATCGCCTTCGCGACCATTTGCGTCCGGTTAACCACATCGAGTTTCTTGAGGATCGTTGCGGTATGAGAATTCACGGTGTGTTCCGAGACGGAAACGATCAGGGCAATCTCGCCGGCCGTCTTGCCGTGCGAAATCCATCTCAGGATTTCTAGCTCCCGCGGCGTCAGCCCCATGCCCTTCTTGTTCGCCAGAATTTCCCTGAAATAGAAATCGAAGGCGTAGGAGGCGTCGTAATAGATGGCGTGCAGCAGTTCCATGTTGGGAACCTCGCGGTCGCCCATGAAGATGATGGCATGGCGTGAACCGTTGAGCCCCTGGACGGGGATGCAAAGCGCCAGCTCGAAGCCGAGCTGACGCATCAGTTCGTCTTGAGTTCCATCGGCATCGATCCAGTATGTCGGGAGAGTCGTCTCCTGAAGCATCTTGAAAAGCCCGGAATCGGAAAACGAGAAGCGCCCGTCATAGGCCTCCGCGAGCCCGGCCGGCAGGTCGTGCAGCTCAAGCTGTGTCGTCAGGGTCGGAGAAGGGATGTCTGCAAAAAGCCGCATAAGGCAAAAATGCTCGAAGCCGGCGCGCAGAGCCATGGAGTGAAAGATGCGGAAAAAATCGACGCGGTTGACAGCCTTCGCAAGCTCATTCTGATAGCTGCCTGGACATTGGTTTTTCAATTGCAGCGTCAAATGCCCGTCCTTGAACTATGAGATCACCCATGACGGGGCAGCACGTCTGGGTCTAGCCACAAAGCAGCCGTCCAGATCCGCCGTCTCTCGCCCCTCGATCACCCCCGGATCAAACCAGAGGTGAGTCGATTCCCCACATCGCACTCAACCCTAAAACGAGATGGTTACAATCCGCGATTCCCACTATTGATTTTTCTCGCGGACGGTCGCGACTCAAATTTGCAGAATCGCAAACCCGGCATCAGGCCGATGCGCTCACCTTGGCAGGCGCTTCCTCAAGGCCGAGAAGGAAATTGATCTGCGGACGAGCAACCACGAGATCGTGGATGGAATACTGTGCCAACACCTCGAAAAACGCATTGAGCGCCTTGCGCAAAGCGGAGTTCAGGCCGCAGCTATCGACGAGAGGGCATTCTGCCACGTCGGAATCGAAGCACTCCGCCATGGAGAAATTGTCCTCCGTGACCCTGACGACGTCAAACAGGCTGATCTTGTCGGCAGGCCGGCCAAGACGGATGCCGCCATTGCGGCCGCGCACGGTTTCCACGATTCCCGCCTTGTGCAGGGGCTGCAGGATCTTGAACAGGAACAACTCCGAAACGCCATAGGCCTTGGCGATTTCCGGTATGCGGCTCAGATTGTCGGCGTTTGCCGCGCAATACATGAGCATTCGCACTGCATAATTGGTCTGCTTTGTCAGCCGCATCCGAGAACCTCGATCTTTCGATGGGCCCTTATAGACCCGTTTGCAGTTTGGAACAATTCCAAAATATGAACCGCTCACTCATATTTCGCTATCCGTATTGACGCAGCAAGAGGGGCGACATAAAAGATGAGTGAAATTGTCAAGAAAGATACTGGAGGTATCGTTGTTGAACGTCCTGAAAAAGTCCGCTCTCACCACAGTCCTTGTTGCCGGAACAGCTTTGCCTGCATTCGCCGCTGAAGGCGAGGTGAACATTTATTCCTATCGCCAGCCGGATCTCATCAAGCCGGTGCTTGATGCGTTCACGAAAGAGACAGGCATCAAGACCAATGTTCTGTTTCTAGATAAGGGCTTGGTCGAGCGGATCAAGGCGGAAGGTGAAAATTCGCCGGCGGATGTGATTCTCACGATCGACATTTCGCGCCTCACCGAGGCCAAGGACGGCGGCGTTGTGCAGCCGCTGAAGGATGCCAAGATCGACGCAAACATACCAGCCAACTTCCGGGATCCGGACGGCGACTGGTTCGGCCTCACGACCCGTGGCCGCGTGGTCTATGCCTCCAAGGAACGTGTTGCGCAAAACGACATCACCTATGAAGAGCTCGCCGATCCCAAGTGGAAGGGCAAGATCTGCATGCGAGACGGCCAGCATTCTTACAATATTGGTCTCATCGCGTCCATGATTGCCCACAATGGCGCCGAAGCGACCGAGAAGTGGCTGACCGGCCTCAAGAACAACCTCGTCCGCAAGCCGGACGGCAACGACCGCAGCCAGGCCAAGGCCATCTGGGCCGGCGAATGCGATCTGGCGCTCGGCAACACCTATTACGTCGGCCTGATGCTGACCGACACGAAGGAGCCCGAGCAGAAGGAATGGGCCGGCGCGATCAAGGTGCTCTTCCCCAATTCCAAGGACCGGGGCACGCATGTCAATATTTCCGGCATGGCGCTGGCGAAATACGCCCCGGACAAGGAAAACGCCATCAAGCTGATGGAATTCCTCTCCTCCAAGGAAGCCCAGCAGATCTATGCCGAACAGGTCTTCGAATACCCGGTCCTGCCGGGCGCCGAACCGTCGGCCATCGTGAAGTCCTTCGGCGAAATCCACCCGGACAAGCTGCCGCTGACCGACGTGGCCAAATACCGCAAGCAGGCCTCCGAACTGGTCGACAAGGTCGGCCTCAACGACGGCCCGTCGAAGTAAGCTGGCCAGTCCGCAATAGATCAGAATACAGAAAGGCCGGGTGCATGACCCGGCCTTTCCTCTTTTCAGTCCAGATTCTGCTTACTTCATCGTCGGCATGGAGAATTCTGCGCCGTCCTTGATGCCCGACGGCCAGCGCGACGTGATCGTCTTGGTGCGGGTCCAGAACTTGATCGAGTCCGGGCCGTGCTGGTTCAGGTCGCCGAAGGACGAGGCCTTCCAGCCGCCGAAGGAGTGATAGGCGAGCGGAACCGGGACCGGCACGTTGATGCCGACCATGCCGATGTTGATGCGCGAGGCAAAGTCGCGGGCGGCATCGCCGTCACGGGTGAAGATCGCGGTGCCGTTGCCGTATTCGTGCTTCATCGGCAGCGAGAGGGCCTCTTCGTAGTTCTTGGCGCGAACGACCGAGAGAACCGGTCCGAAGATTTCCGTCTTGTAGATGTCCATCTCCGGCTTCACGTTATCGAACAGCGTGCCGCCGACGAAGAAGCCGTTTTCGTAGCCCTGCAGGTTGAAGTCGCGGCCGTCGACGACGAGCTTGGCGCCTTCCTCGACGCCGCGCGAGATCAAGCCCTTGATCTTGGCCTGGGCTTCCTTGGTCACGACCGGGCCCATGTCGGCCTTGTCATCAGTGTAAGGGCCGATGCGCAGCGACTCGACCTTCGGGATCAGCTTTTCGATCAGGCGATCGGCTGTCTCGTCGCCGACCGGAACCGCAACCGAGATCGCCATGCAGCGCTCTCCGGCCGAGCCATAGCCTGCGCCCATCAGCGCGTTGACGGCCTGGTCCATGTCGGCATCTGGCATGATGATCATGTGGTTCTTCGCGCCGCCGAAGCACTGCGCGCGCTTGCCGTTCATCGCGGCCGTGCCGTAGACATAGCGGGCGATCGGCGTCGAGCCGACGAAGGTCACGGCGCTGATGTCCGGGTTCGTCAGGATCGCGTCGACGGCGGCCTTGTCACCGTTGACGACGTTGAGAACGCCTGCAGGCAGGCCGGCCTCGATCATCAGTTCGGCAAGACGGATCGGAACGGACGGGTCACGCTCGGAGGGCTTCAGGATGAAGGCGTTGCCGGTCGCAATCGCGGGCGCAAACATCCACATCGGGATCATGGCGGGGAAGTTGAACGGCGTGATGCCCGCGCCGATGCCGACCGGCTGGCGCATGGAATACATGTCGATGCCTGGACCTGCACCCTCGGTGAATTCACCCTTCTGCAGATGCGGAATGCCGATGACGAATTCGCAGACTTCGAGGCCGCGGATGACATCGCCCTTGGCATCCTCGATCGTCTTGCCATGCTCGCGCGACAGTATCTCGGCGATCTCGTCCATGTTCTGGTTGAGAAGGTCGACGAACTTCATGAAGACGCGGGCGCGGCGCTGCGGGTTGGTCGCGGCCCAGCCCGGCTGTGCAGCCTTGGCGCTGGCAACGGCTGCTGCAAGCTCGGCTTCGGTGGCAAGCGATACGCGTGCCTGCACTTCACCCGTGGCGGGGTTGAAGACGTCTGCAAAGCGACCGCTCTTGCCGGCAACGTGCTTGCCGTCGATGTAATGACCGATTTCCTTCATGGGTTCCTCCTGGTGTGCAATTCCGAGCCGAAAGCGGAAACCGGTTTCGCGTCCGCAATTGCGTTAGACAAAATGCTGGAGCGTTTCCGACGGAAACGATCCATGAGATTTTCTCTATACTGACACTGAAATTTGTCGTGAGCAACGGCGCTGTTTCCGCATCCGATGTGCAAAATTGCACAACGCTATCGGTAAATGAAAAAGCCCCGATGCATCGCAACGGGGCTAGATTTCAAATCGGGGTCTCGACCGTTTGGAGGCTTACTCGCCGTCGCGTGGCGTATCGACCGGGCGCGGGCGGTTGCGCGGCCGCAGTTCCTCGACGGTCGCGCTGCTGCGCGGCGAACCGTCTTCGTTGAACTCGCTTTCCTGCGCATCCGGCTCGAAATCGAGCGTGAGACCGGCCGGCTGTTCTTCCGGCTTGCCCTTGATCTTGATGAGCTGGCTCTGCAGGAAGTTGCGCTCGCGGCGGGCGGAATTGAGCGCGCCTTCGAGATAGGTGCGGTCGGCGCGTTCGTTTTCCAGCTGCTCGTTGAGCTTGCGGCTCTGGTCCTCGACCTGCTGCAGGTATTCGGCGTGACGCTTGTGCAGCGCCTCGATGACTTCCTGCTGCATACGGATCTTTTCGCTCGACTGCTCGGAGGAGCGGACATGGCCGCGCAGCTGGATGCTGAGTTCTTCGACGCGCGCCTGAAGCTGCGTCTCGGACTTTTCCAGTTCCTTGTTGCGGCGCGCCGTGTCCTGAAGCTCCTGCTTGAGACCTTCGACTTCGGATTCGAGCCGGCGCATATGGCGCTGCGTCTCGGCCTGCGCCGTCTGGTCGCGGAAGTTGGAACGCTGCTCGTCTCGGGCCTTTTCGAGCAGATGCTCGGCAAGGCGCGCGCGCGAGGTGAGTGCCTCAAGGCGGATTTCGTAATTCTTGGCGTCGGTCTCGCGTAGCGTTTCCGCCGTCTGCAGGCTCGCCTGCAATTCTTCGCGCTCGCCGAGAAGCTCGGACTGCCGGGCTTCCAGCTTCATGACGCGGTCGCGCGCCTTGTCGAGCTCGTCGGTGGCCGAAGCCAGCGCGCGGCGCTGCGACTGCATGCTGGTCACGACCTCGTCATGCAGCTTGGAGAAGCGGATGCGTTCGGCGACTTCAAAGTCGACGCTCGACTGCAACAGCTTGCGCTCTTCGCGCAGCTCATGCAGCTGCTTTTCGTTCTCGCCGACGATGACGGAGAGATGATCGGCCTTTTCCGTCAGGTTCTCGATCGTCGTGCGCATCGCGCTCATTTCGTTTTCGAGCACCTTGGCGCGGGCATCCGCCTCGCGCATCGCGATCTGGTCCGCCTTGTGCGCGTCAGAAAGCTCGTTGCGCATGCGCAGCAGCAGGTCGCGCTCGGACGAGATTTCGTCCAGCTGGCTCTGCAGACGCAGAAGCGCTGCCTGAGACGAGGAAAGCTTGGCCCGGAGTTCCTCGTTCAGCTTGCGCGAAGAACCATAGGCGGTCTTGATTTCGGAGAGTTCGCGCTTGTTCAGGTGCAGCTGGCGGGCAATTTCGCCAAACTCCGTGAACAGGCCTTCCATTTCGTCGGCAGCACTACGCAGCGATTTCAACGAATTCAGTGCCGTTTCGCTGCGATTGCGCAGGCCTTCGTGGTAGGTGCCAAGGGCGCGGACAGCCTCGACGGTGTCCACCGGCTCGGAACGCTCGGGTCCTTCGGTCTTTTCGCGGATCATGGGCACATCGCTCTGCATGGGTTCAGGCATATCACCATCTCCTTCGCCGCCGCCGCTGCCTTTTCGCTTTCTGAGCAGTGAAAAATTGGAAATCATGAATGCCCCAAATCCTGACGGACCAACCGTCGCGGTTCCTGGTCTGCTGCGCGCCCCGCTTGCCAAGGTCGCCTGTTCTTGTTCACCGGCCGATCCCGCCGACGGTTCTTTCAAGGCATTGAGCGTAAGACTTCCCCGTGTGCGAAATGAGAGCTGCAAGCCCGCCCACATGTCGCATACATCTACGCACACCTATGTAATTAACCAAACCTATCAGTTGGTCCGGTCTATTGCAATCGGCCCTCCTGTGCAAAGCGGGGTCAAGCCGCATAACAACGGCGTTGTGGCGCGGGTGCAATAGCTGTCTTTGACTAAACCAACGCGCTCGGCCACGATAAGTTCGAGAGAAGACGCCGGATTCGGTGCTGACACGGATATTTCGATGAACTGGGACGACGTCCGCATATTTCTTGCCGTCGCGCGGGCAGGGCAGATCCTGGCCGCCGCCCGTACGCTCGGCGTCAATCATGCCACCGTCGGGCGTCGTGTCGGAGCGCTGGAAGAGGCGTTGCAGACAAGACTGCTGGTGCGCCGCACCAATGGATGCGAGTTGACGCCGGAGGGGGAGGTCTTCCTGCATGCGGCCGAGCGCATGGAAACCGAAATGCTCGCCGCCCAGGCCAATGTGGGCAATGTCGATGCCGCCCTTGCCGGCACTGTCCGCATCGGCGCGCCCGATGGCTTCGGTGTTTCCTTCCTGGCGCCGCGCCTCGGCGCGCTGATCGCGCGTCATCCAGGGCTGAAAGTGCAGCTCGTTCCCGTGCCCCGCGCATTTTCTCTGTCGCAACGCGAGGCGGATATTGCCATTACGATCGAACGGCCGGTGGAAGGACGGCTGATCTCCTCCAAGCTCACCGATTACACGCTCGGCATCTACGCCTCCCGCGCCTATCTGGCGGCCAACGGCACGCCGGAAGATATCGAGGCGCTGAAGGCGCATCGTCTCATCGGGTATGTGGAGGATCTGCTTTTCACGCCGTCGCTGAATTTCGCGCATGAGGTTTTCAAGGGCGTGGACACCGCTTTTGAAATCTCATCAGCCATCGGCCAGACGGAAGCCGTGCGCTCGGGCGCGGGCATCGGCATTCTGCATGATTACATTGCGCGCAATGACGAGAGCCTGGTGCGCATCCTGCCCGACGTCGGACTACGCCGGACCTATTGGACAATCATTCACGAGAGCGCGCGAGAGCTTGCACGCGTGCGGGCCGTCGTCAGCTTCCTGCAGGAAATCGTCGAGGCGGACCGCGCGATTTTCCTCTGAGCAGACCGAATATCTTAAAGAAGAGAAGTGGTACGGTTGGGGGGTCTCGAACCTCCGACCTCAGGAGCCACAATCCTGCGCTCTAACCAACTGAGCTACAACCGCATGAGGCACGTCTTGAAAGGCGTGTGACGCTCACATACGGGCGTCGGGATTTTTTTTCAAGCACAATCCGCACAAAATTCATAAAAAAAGGCCGGGGTCACCCGGCCTTGTCGCTGGAAAGCCTTGTGAATTCAGGCAGCCTTGAAGATCGAAGCGACCTTCTGGGCAGCGTCCTTGGACGGCTTGGAAACATCTTCGGCAACCTTGCGCGAGGTTTCCTGCATGGACTTGATCTGCTCGACGGCGACTTCAGCCTGCTTGCGGGCAAAGGCGGTCTGCAGTTCGATCAGCTCGGAAACCGACTTCACGCCGAGAAGGGCTTCCATGTGGGAGAAGGTGCTTTCAGCATTGCTGCGAACGGCGTCGATGGCCTTGAGGCCGAGTTCGACCGTGCCGGCCTGCGCCTTTTCAAGCGTGGCTTCGATCGTCTTTGTCGCATCTTCGGACGCTTCCTTCACCTTGGCGAAAGCATCCTTGGACTGGTTAACGCTCTTTTCAGCAAGCTCGCGGAAAGACTCGGAAAACTTGGACGGGTCGAAGGCCGAGAACGAGAATACGTCGTCGAGTTTCGGGGTAGCCATGATATGCGCTCCTTGGGTCGGTGGCCCTCTCTTGAGGCGCCAGCTTTGTTGATAGGCACTATATAACATCGTCTATTGTGCAATGCAACATGATTGTGCGCCGCACACAAATTAACCCTGCCGCATGATAGGTTTGGAGTGCCTGGCTGTTTTTGTGGACCCTGCCCGGATGCGGGGTTATTAATAAACTGTTAAGACTTGGCGACGGGGGTCCGCCGGGTTCGTAAAGTGTGAGTACCCATGAGCCAGTATCCATTCATCGACATCGCAGTTCACGAAAGGGTTCGCGAACGCTTTGCGCGCGGAGAGGCTCTCGTTGTCTTCACGGAAGACCTCTCGGGCGTTCTCTGGGCCAATGGTGCCGGCGCGCGGATGTTCGGCAATTCCTCGATCTATGAATTTATAGACCAGGGCCCCGACATTCGCGATCTTGCCTACCGGCAGATGACGACGACGGCGGGCCAGCTTGGCGCTGCCTTCGGTCCGCGAAGCTTTCTCATGCGCGTGGCCTCCGGTTTCGAGCGGATCACGGTGCAGGCAAATGTCGAGAAGATCGCGGTTGGCAACGAGATGGCGGTTCTCTTCGCCGCGCCGACCGGCGTCCGCTCCAATGCCGTGCGCGATGTCGCTCGCCGGTTGATCGAAGGCTTCGACGATCCGGAGACGCATGTCGCCGTCATTGGCGAGAGCGGAGAAGTGCTGTCCGCGACCGAAGGCTTTGGTGCCCTGGCGCTGCAGGCTCATGTGATTGAGATGCTGCAGGAAGGCGTGCGTGGCAACCCGGGGCATGTCTTGAAGCGTCCGGTGCATATTGGCGAGACCATCTACCCGGCGGCCATCGCGCAATTGTCGGCACAGCCGGCCCTGAATCTCCTTTTTGTCATCGGCGAGGAAATTGCGAACGCCGCCGGCGCCGGCGCAACCGAGTCACTGCCGCTCGCGTCGGAATCCCTTGAAACAGTTGCGACGCCTGTCGCGCCCACGATCCTTCCCGTTGAGCCGATTGCCGACGAGGAGGCCCGACCAGCAGGTTTCACCTTCGATCGGGAGAGCCGTCCCGCCCGCTTCATCTGGCGCGTGGATGCCGATGGCGTTTTCCATGATGTCTCGCCTGAGCTGGCCGCAGCGGTCGGCCCGCTTGCGGCCGATATCGACGGCAAGTCCTTCAACGAGGTTGCGGCGCGCTTCGGGCTCGACCCGGAGGGACGCATCGCTGCCTTGCTCGCCAAGCGCAACACGTGGTCCGGGCGAACGGTCTACTGGCCGGTGGAAGGCGCCGCCCTGAAGGTCCCGGTCGATCTCGCGGCACTGCCCACCTATTCGCGCGACCATCAATTCGAAGGGTTTCGTGGCTTCGGTATCGTGCGCGTAGGAGATGTCGTAGAGGATCAAGCTGGAACGGGTCTCAACCTGGTGAACCCCATCGAGGCCGTTCCGGAAACGGCTCCGGCGGGCGACACGGCGGAGCCGCCGCCGCAGGAGCCACGCGACGAGCCGCCCGCCCTGAAGTTCGATGACGCTCCGATGCGCCGCTATTCCGACAAGGTGATCCGCTTCGAAGAGCGCCGGTCCGGCGCACTTCCAGAGACCCTTTCGTCCGACGAACAGGCCGCGTTCCGCGAGATCGCCCGCAAACTGGGCGGCCGCGTTGACGAGACGACGGGCGACAAAGCGGACGAGCCGGCGGCGACCAGATCTCGGCCGGAGAAAACACAGCCGCCACGCCCGCCGGCGAGATCTTCCGTTCTGTCCAGCGACAATCCGCCGTTGCTGCGCCTGGTCAAGACCAGCGAGGAGCAGGCGGCCGAAGACCTCAAAGACGATCTCGCCGCCATCAAGGGCTTCCGCTCCGAAGGCGACGGGCTGACCACGCTGGTTGCGCAGCAATTGCCGATGGCGCTGCTGGTTCACGTGGCCGATCGGCTGATCTATGCCAATCCGGAATTCTTCCGGCTGACGGGGGATCGTTCCTTGCGAGACCTTGAAGCGCGCGGGGGGATCGACGCGCTGCTAGAGCGCGACGAGTCGATGAACCCTGACGGCCCCGGCATGATCCTCGTGCAGGCCAATGGCGACCGCGTCGCGGTCACCGCGAAGCTGCAATCGGTACGCTGGGAAGGCCGCTCCGTGCTGCTGCTCGCACTGAACCCCATGCCGTCCGTTCCCGTTCCGGCCAAGGTGGCCGAGCCGGCACCAGCCCCCGCCGAGCCGGTCGCGGACATCAGCCCCGTTGCATCTGCCGAGCTTGCGAACCTGCGCGCCGAAGTGGGCGAACTGCGCTCCATTCTGGAAACCGCGACCGATGGCGTCGTTGTGATTTCGGGCGAGGGGGAAATCCGTTCGATGAACCGCTCGGCCTCCGCGCTCTTCAATTATGATGAGGCGGAAGTGCGCGGCAAACCCTTTGCCATGCTCTTCGCCCATGAAAGCCAGCGGGCGGTCGCCGACTATCTGGCAGGCCTCGCCGGCCATGGCGTGGCCAGTGTTCTGAACGATGGCCGCGAGGTCATCGGCCGCGAAGCGTCGGGTGGTCGCCTGCCGCTCTTCATGACGCTCGGCCGCTTGTCCTCCTCGTCGAGCTACTGCGCCGTCATCCGCGATATCACGCAGTGGAAGCGCACCGAGGATGAGCTGAAAAACGCCAAGCGCGCGGCCGAAACGGCCAATGCCCACAAAAGCGATTTCCTGGCCAAGGTGAGCCACGAAATCCGCACGCCGCTCAACGCCATCATCGGCTTTTCCGAAATGATGTCGAACGAGCGCTTCGGTCCAATCGGTAACCAGCGCTATATCGAATATGCCAACGACATCAGCCGCTCCGGCCGTCACGTGCTCGATATCGTCAATGATCTCCTCGATATATCCAAGATCGAGGCGGGCGAGATGGATCTCGATTTTACCGCCGTGCGTCTGAATGCGACGGTTATGGAAGCCATCTCGCTTTTGCAGCCGCAGGCCAACACCCAGCGCGTGATCGTGCGCACGGCCCTGTCCGAACGGGTTCCCGATGTCGTGGCCGACACGCGTTCGGTGAAGCAGATCCTCATCAACATCCTGGCCAATGCCATCAAGTTCACGCCCTCCGGAGGCCAGATCGTCGTCTCGACGTCCTACGAGCCGAACGGCTGCGTCATGCTGCGCATCCGCGACACCGGGATCGGCATGACCCGCGAGGAACTGGAGCAGGCGATGAAGCCCTTCAAGCAGGCCCCATCGGGTGCCGCGCGTCAACGCGGGGAGGGAACAGGCCTTGGCCTGCCGCTCACCAAGGCGATGACGGAAGCCAACCGCGCCACCTTTTCGGTCAGTTCGACCCCGAACGAGGGCACGCTGGTGGAGATTTCATTTCCGTCGCAGCGGGTTCTGGCCGATTAGGACCTCCTTTTCGTACCAGGCGTTACGCTGAGCCGCTGCGCATCTGATTCAGATGGCCCGCGCGCTTGCATCGCATCCCGCCCACCGGTATCGAGGATCGACCACAGACGGCAATGAGCAAACCTGAAAGAACAGTCTGCTCGGGAGCTTACGAGCGATGAGGCGGGCGATGACAATCATCGAAGCGACAGGCGGGCAAGGCATCGCCAAGCCGGCCGAGGGCCGGCTCTTGCGTGTCGCCGCCATTCTGGTCGCGCTTGCCGCCGTGTTGCCGATCGTCGCCATCATCTGGATCGCGTTGTCTGGAAGCTTCGGCGCATGGCCTCATCTGATTCAGAATGTCATTCCGCGCTCGGCATCGACGACAGCCGTTCTGCTGCTCGAGGTCTGCGCCTGCACGCTGATCACGGGCGTTGCGACCGCATGGCTCACCTCAGTGTGCGAATTTCCGTTGCGGCGAACCTTGACAGTGGCGCTCGTCCTGCCGCTCGCCATGCCCGCCTATCTCTCGGCCTATGCTTTCGGCGAATTCTTCGATTACAGCGGCCCGCTGCAAACCGCGATCCGCGCGCTGACCGGGTTGCGCTCGGCCCGCGACTACTGGTCGCCCGATATTCGGACCACGACCGGCGCTGCCTTCGTCATCGGATCGGTCCTCTATCCTTATGTCTTCCTGACGGCGCGGACCATGTTTCTCATGCAGGGCCGCAACGCCGCTGAAGTGGCCCGCACACTGGGCGCCGGCCCGGTCCGAACCTTCTTTCGCGTGCAACTTCCCATGGCCCGTCCCGCCATCGTCGTCGGCCTGACGCTCGTGATCATGGAAACGCTGAACGATATCGGCGCGGTCGAGTATCTCGGCGTCAAGACGCTGACCTTTTCGATCTACGAGACCTGGCTGAACCGCAACGATCTCGCCGGCGCTGCCCAGATTGCACTGGTCATGCTGGCCATCGTCATCCTGCTCGCCTTCATCGAGCGCTATGCCCGCGGCCGCCAGCGTTTTGCCGGCTCCAAGCCGGCTTCGGCGCAAAATGTCAGTCGGATTGCGCTGAAGGGGCCATGGCGCGTCGTCGCCGTTTTCGTCTGCGCCGCCCCTCCGCTTGCCGGCTTCTTCATTCCGGCCTGGATCATGGCCGGCTACGCGATCAAGCGGCTGGATGCCTTTGCCTCGTCAACGCTGCTGAACGCGCTCGGGCATACGGTCGCTGTCTCGACAGGCGCGGCTCTCGTTGCGACGTTTGCCGGCTTCCTGCTCGCCTATTCCATCCGTCACGGCGGCACGCCGGCGGTCCGCATGGCCAACCGCCTGGCTTCGTTCGGTTATGGAGTCCCCGGCACAGTGCTGGCCATCGGCGTTCTGATCCCGCTCGCCGCCTTCGATAACGCGCTTTCGTCTCTGACCAAATCCATGTTCGGTATTTCGGCCGGGCTGCTGCTCTCCGGCACCGGCTTCGCCATCGTCTATGCCAGCGCCGTGCGCTTCCTCACCATGGCGGAGGGCAATGTCGCGGCCGGCTTCGACAAGCTCTCGCCCAATCTCGATTGGGCCGCCCGTACGCTCGGCCGCACGCGCGGCGGCGCGCTGCGGGAAGTGCTGATGCCGATGATGCGCCCCGCGACGCTGACGGCCGCGCTTCTCGTCTTCATCGAGACGTCGAAGGAACTCTCCGCCACGATCCTGCTGCGCCCGTTCAATTTCAACACGCTGGCAACGCTCGTCTACGAAGATGCCTCCCGCTCCCAGGTCGCCGACGCGGCCGTGCCGTCGGTGATCATCATTCTGGCGGGGCTGGTGCCGGTCGTCGTGGTGTCGCGGTTGCTGGAGAAGGGGCGCACCTGACGCAGTTTACCTCAATTTTCCGGCAATGCCTTCCTTGACGAGACGGTACAGCTTCAAACGAAAAGTGCTGTTGCCAATCATGCGGGATGCCGATTCTTGCAGTCTCGGTTCGTCAATTTCGCCAGAATTCACTGTAAAGAGCAAACGCGGCTCCTCGCTCGAATTGTCGATGACAATGCTCTCATCGGCAATACTGATCGCGGCGGGCAGGTTCCTGAAAGCCGCATCATAACGACGCAGAATGTCCGCGACTGGAATGTCATGTCCACCAAGCCTCACGCGGAACTCAACGCGCTTGACGTTTCGTTCAGCCGAGTCGAGCGCAACAAAGATCAGGCCTACATGATAGCCTACAGCCTTGGCAGAGGTCATAAGACGCAACGCATGTCGGCCGCTTAATGTCGTTTCGAACACGAAATCCGCCTTCGAGCGGATCAGTTCATTCAACCGAGCCACAGCCAGCTTGCCGGCGCGGATTTTCTTCACTGAAGACGGCAGACTCTCAGGTAAGCCGGCCTCTATTACGTCTGCATTGACGAACTCGCCCAAGGGCGACAATCGCGTGTAAATGGAAGATTTGCCGGAGCCGTTTGGGCCTGCCAGAATGATGCGGTGAGGAGCGGACATTCAAGCCTTGCGCTTCTGAATCGGTTCCTCAGCGCTGTTTCCTTCAACACATTGCGCGTCGCGTTCTTCCTGCCAGTCAGTCTTCAGACCAAGATCCTTGCCGCGTTCAGCGGCGTCTTGTCCAATCTTCCGAATATCAGGCCACTTCCTTTGCAAACGCTCGATCAGCATCGGCTCATCCCTTCACGGATACACCGGATTATACAGGAAAGGTCGCGCAAAAGGAATGATGAGTAAGGCGGCTTTCGGGGCCGCCTTATTGTTGGCAGTCGATCAGCTCTTCAGCTCGTCCAGCCCGGCAAACAGCTCCAGCGCTTCCGGGTTGGCCAGCGCCTCCTTGTTCTTGACCGGCCGGCCATGCACGACTTCGCGAACGGCCAGTTCAACGATCTTGCCGGACTTGGTGCGCGGAATGTCGGCGACCTGGATGACCTTGGCGGGGACGTGGCGCGGGGAGGCGCCTGTGCGGATCTTGGTCTTGATCTTCTTGATCAGCTCTTCGTCGAAGGCGACACCTTCCGCGGTGCGGACAAAGAGAATGACGCGCACGTCATCGTCCCAATCCTGCCCGATGCAGATCGCCTCGATGACCTCGGGAAGCTGCTCGACCTGATTGTAGATCTCCGCCGTTCCGATGCGCACGCCGCCAGGATTGAGCGTCGCATCCGAGCGGCCGTGGATGACGAGGCCGCCATGCGCGGTCCATTCGGCGAAGTCGCCATGGCACCAGATATTGTCGAAGCGCTCGAAATAGGCGGCCTTGTATTTGGCCCCGCTCTCGTCGTTCCAGAACATGACCGGCATGCAGGGGAAGGCCTTTGTGCAGACCAGTTCGCCCTTTTCGCCCTTCACCGGCTTGCCGTCATCGTTCCAGACATCGACGGCCATGCCGAGACCCGGTCCCTGGATCTCGCCTTCCCAGACGGCCTTGACCGGATTGCCCAGCACGAAGCAGGAGACAATATCCGTGCCGCCGGAGATAGAGGCGAGATGCACGTCGGGCTTGATCCCTTCATAGACGAAATCGAAGCCTTCGGGCGACAGCGGCGAGCCCGTCGATGTCAGCAGACGCAGGCTCGAGAGGTCGTGCGTGTTCTTCGGAACGAGACCGCCCTTGCGCACCGCGTCGATATATTTCGCCGACGTGCCGAAGACCGCAAACTTCTCATCCTGCGCAAAATCGAAGAGCACATTGCCATCGGGATAAAAGGGCGAGCCATCGAACAGGCAGAGCGTCGCGCCGATGGCGAGACCGGAAGCAAGCCAGTTCCACATCATCCAGCCGCAGGTGGTGAAATAGAAAAGCTTGTCGCCCTTCTTCAACCCGCAATGAAAGGCGTGTTCCTTCAGATGCTGGATCAGCGTCCCGCCGGCCGAATGCACGATGCATTTCGGAACGCCCGTCGTGCCGGAGGAGAAGAGAATGTAGACGGGATGCGAGAAAGGCATCCGGGTGAACTCGACCGGCTTGGGGGCGAATGGTTCGATGAACTGCGCGAAGGTGCGGCCATCTGCAAGCGAAGAGGCCAGCGCATCGGCATCGCCGGCATAGTGAACGATGAGAACCGGAACATTCAGCTTAGCCGAAACCGTGCGAACCTTGTCGGCCACATCCTGCTTCTTGCCGTTATACCAATAGGCGTCGCAGGCGATGAAGAGTTTGGGCCCGATCTGGCCGAACCGGTCGAGCACGCCCTGTTCGCCGAAGTCCGGCGAGCAGGACGACCAGATGGCGCCGAGCGAGGTAACGGCCAGCATCAGCGCATAGGTTTCCGGCATGTTCGGCATCATCGCGGCGACCCGGTCGCCTGCGCCAATGCCCATGGCGGCGATCGCCTGCTGCAGACGCGAAACCGTCTGGTGCAGCTCGTCCCACGTCCAGCGATAGGAGACCTTGTCTTCTCCACGGAAGACGAGGGCGTCGCTGCCGCCCTTCTCCTTCAACAGGTTCTCGGCAAAGTTCAGCTTGGCTTCGGGGAAGAAGCGGGCCTCCAGCATGTGGCCCGTATCGGAAAGCGCTGTCGCACCCTTTTCGCCCACAATGCCGCAATAATCCCAAACCGCATCCCAGAACGGTCCGCGTTCGGTGATCGACCAGAGGTGGAAACTGTCATAATCCGCGAAAGATGATCCGGCACGGGCCTCGCAGAAGCGCATGAACGCCGTCATCGGGCTTGCTTCGACCTGCGCGGGAGACGGTTGCCAGAGCGGATGTTCGGTCGTCATATCTTTCCTCCAATGATAGCCGGGCTTTTAAATCATGTTGCATTGCGGAAATAAAGAGGCTGTCGCTGTCAGCCTGGGGCGCTTGATTTGCATTCCTGCGGCCAAGGGTTTATCCCCTTCTGCGCATTCGCCCAAAGACGTCTCGGCGAAACGAGTTTTTGAGTATGCGCACGCGAGCCCTTGATAAGTTGCAGCACATCCGGTCCACGCTGCGTTCCGTCCTCACCTGGCGAATTGCGGTCCTGGCTGCCGTCGTGCTGGTCGTTTTCATGGGGGGGCAGAGGCTTCTCGGGACGCTCTTCGTTTCGAGTGGAATGGTGCGCCAGCAGATTCACGAGGCGGTACTGCGGCAGACTGGCCTTGAATTCATCGTGAGGGGCGAGACGTCCGTTTCCTTCTGGCCGTCGCCCGTCATCACGCTGGAGAATGTCGATGTGGTCCAGAAGGGACCGGGTGCCGCCGACACGGTGTTTCACGCCGACGCCATTACGGGGCGCTTCGACGTCGTATCGGCTCTGACAGGAAGCCCGCAGTTCGGCGCCATAACATTGAGGCGCCCTGTCTTCCGCGTTGCCCGGACCGCCGCCGGGTCCTTCATCT
The DNA here is from genome assembly GCA_900215285.1 of Ensifer adhaerens. Taxonomy (NCBI): domain Bacteria; kingdom Pseudomonadati; phylum Pseudomonadota; class Alphaproteobacteria; order Hyphomicrobiales; family Rhizobiaceae; genus Ensifer; species Ensifer adhaerens. The sequence continues at coordinate 344,464 of OCMG01000004.1, read as the reverse complement.
GGCAGTCGTCTTCTACCAGCAAGGCGCGCGCGCGCACGGCTCTGGATGACCTCCACCTGGGCCGCATCAAGCTTGTGGACGGCACGTTGGAATTTCGCCAGCAGGATGCGTTCGTGGTGCGGTTCGAGGATGTCGCGGGCTCTCTCGAATTCTCAAGCCTCTCCCGGTCGCTGTCCTTCGACCTGAGCGCGGAAGCAGCGGACAAATCACTGACATTTTCAGGCTCGCTTGCGGACCCGCAAAGTCTGATCTCGGGCGACAATTCCGGTCTGTCCTTCAAGCTGAATTCGGATGCGCTGAGTGCGAGCTTCTCGGGCACGGCCAATATTGGCGAGCAGAGCTTCATCTCCGGCTCGCTTGATGCGTCTGCGCCCGACGTCGGCGCGGCGGCCAACTGGGTGGGATTGAGCTATCCGGTTCTGGACAAATTGAAAGTCGAGGATCTGAAGGCGTCCCTGGCTTCGGAGGGCATGAAGTTCACGCTTTCCGATCTCAAGCTCCAATTGACTGGCAACCAAGCGACCGGCGTGCTCTCGGCAGGCTGGACCAAACGCGGCTCGCCGCCGTTTTTCTCCGGAACGCTGGCCTTCGACAGTTTCGATGCGGGCGCGTTTCTCACGGCGTTCGTCCCGGCCGCCGACAATCTGCGCGAAATGCCCATCAAATTCGATACCTCCTTCCTGCATGATTTTCAGGTCGATCTACGGATGTCGGCCAACAAGGCCGCCTTTGGCGCGCTGTCGATCACGGACATGGCGGCAGGGGTGCGCATCGTCGAGGGTCACGCGTCCTTTGCCATTGCTTCCGGCCAGATCGCCAGCGGCAATATCTCGGCTGAAATGTCCGTCGATGAGGATCATGAACGTGGACCGCTCTGCAAGTTCCAGGTTCAGGCGCGCAATGTGGACCTCGGTGCAGGACAGAGCATCCTGGGGCTGACCGGTCCATGGCCGGAAGCCACCGGAAATCTTGAGGTGGATCTGCATGCGCGGCTGCCGCTTTCACCGTCAGCGCAAGCAGAAACCAGCGGTTCGATCAAGGTTCGCGGCGGCGCCGGCAAGCTGGCCGGTTTCGATCCTGCCGTTTTCCGCGAGCTTGCCTCGCAAAAGCGTTTCTTCGATCTCTCGCTCGCCGCCGCCACCCCCCTGAGTTTCGACAGTTTCGACATCGCCGCCGTCATCGACAACGGGATCGCCGAATTGAACACCGCAAGTTTCAAGAGTTCTTCCGGAAATCTCGATCTGACAGGTGTCATTCCCTACAAGAACAACAGTATCGCCGTCTCAGGAACGCTGGGAGCCGCTTCCGGCGTCAACTCGCCAGCCACCCGCTTCTTCGCCGGCGGCGCGTGGCCGAATATCCTGATTTCGCCGTTCTCGGCGGTCATTTCAGGTCAATAAGCCTCCCTTACGATTTTGTCATTTGTGTGCGGTGCACAATGGTGCTAGCAATTGTTCAGCATTTGACAATTGCCATGAGTACACGTGTTCCATGTCCATGCTTTCAGATAAGAAGATCATTGTTTTTCAGGGTGGTGGCGCATTGGGCGCCTATCAGGCCGGTGCCTATGAGGCTCTTCACGAGGCCGGCATTCGACCTGAATGGATTGCCGGCATATCCATCGGCGCGATCAATTCGGCCATCATTGCCGGCAGTCCCGAAGACAAGCGGGTCGAGAACCTTCGGCGGTTCTGGGAACTGGTGACGTCAGGGCCGCGCACGATCCCGATCGGCGAGGAGCCGTTGCTGCGGCGCTTCTTCAACGAGTTCTCGGCGTCCTGGGCCGCGACCTTCGGCGTGAACGGCTTTTACAAGCCGCGCCTGCCCAATCCCATCAGCTTCCTGAGCGGCATGGCACCCGTCGCCTTCTATGACACGTCGCCTCTCATCGAGACGCTGGACAGCCTGATCGACTTCGACCTGATCAATCAGGGGCCGACGCGCTTGAGCGTGGGCGCGGTCGAGATCGAGAGCGCCAACTTCCGCTATTTCGACAGTGCCCAGCTCAAGAACCGCGGGGGCATAGATGCCCGGCATATCGCCGCCTCTGGCGCATTGCCCCCCGGTTTCCCACCGGTGGAAATCGAGGGCAGACACTATTGGGATGGCGGCCTCGTTTCCAACACGCCGCTGCAATGGATCATGGACCGCCGCGATCACAGGGAAGACATCTGCGTCTTCCAGGTCGATCTGTTCAGCGCTTCCGGCCGCATGCCGCGTGACATGCTGGAAGCGGCTGCCCGCGAAAAGGAAATCCGCTTCTCCAGCCGTACCCGTCTGAACACGCAGATCGCGCGCGAACAGGAGAAGATGCGCAAGGCACTGAAGCGCGTCATGGCGAAATTGCCGCAGGAACTCGGCAATGATCCCGACGTTCAATACCTCCTCGGCGAGCAGGATGGGGGTGGGACCACGGTTGTCCACCTCATCTACCAGCGGCGCGGATATGAGACCAGCACGATGGATTACGAATTCTCCCGCATCACCATGGAAGACCATTGGCGCGCCGGCTACGACGATGTGAAGGAAACGCTGGCCTGTGGCCAGTGGGTCAACCGCCGCATCCCCGAAGACGGCTTCAAGACCATCGACCGCCGACGCATCGCGAACGGCAAATGAAGCAGAGTCTGTCAGGGAAAAATGGAAGCCGCTTTTCCCGAAAAGACAGACGAAACACAGATGCAAAGGAACACAGCCATGAACATGAAGGACAAGGTCTGCATCGTCACCGGTTCGGCAGGCGGCATCGGTTATGCCATTGCCAAGCGTTATGTGGCCGAAGGCGCCAGGGTCGTCATCGCTGACCTGAAGGCTGACGCGGCCGAAAAGGCGGCCTCCGAACTCAAGGCGCTGGGTCCCGGCGATGCCTTTGCCGTCGAAATGGACGTGACAAGCGAAGAGGCCGTCAACGCCGGTGTTGCTGCGACGATCGAAAAATGGGGTCGCGTCGACGTGCTCGTCTCGAACGCCGGCATCCAGATCGTCAACAAGATCGAGGACTTTGCCTTCTCGGACTGGAAAAAGATGCTGGCCATCCATCTCGACGGTGCGTTTCTCACCACCAAGGCCTGCATGCCGCACATGAAGGCGCAGAAGGGTGGCGCGATCATCTACATGGGGTCGGTCCATTCCAAGGAGGCCTCGCCGCTGAAATCGGCCTATGTCACGGCCAAGCACGGACTGCTCGGTCTTGCGCGTGTGGTCGCCAAGGAAGGCGGCAAATTCGGTGTCCGCGCCAATGTCATCTGCCCCGGTTTCGTCCGCACCCCGCTGGTTGAGAAACAAATTCCGGAACAAGCCAAGGAGTTGGGGATTTCGGAGGAGGAAGTGGTGTCGAAGGTCATGCTTGGGCAGACCGTCGATGCGGAATTCACGACCGTCGAGGATATCGCTGAAGTCGCCTATTTCTTCGCCGGCTTTGAGACCAATGCACTGACCGGGCAATCCATCGTTGCCAGCCACGGCTGGTACATGGAGTAATCACTTCAAGGTCGCTATGCGGCCGTCACAATTTTGCCCGGGATCACGTTAACAAAAGTTAATGGAGACGAGGAGCAAGATCATGACATCGCAAAGTGTGAATCAGGAAGTGATCGACGCCTATTACGAATATACCCACCTGACGCTTGATCGCAGCAAGTTTGCGAACAAACTCAGAGAAATGGCGAAGGCCGAGGTACAGCCTCGGCCTTTTCTTGTGGAAGGCGAGTGGACAGGCCTCCACGTTGAGGTCGAGAACAAGTTTCCGCAGTAGCGGAGCTTGAGCTGCCTGGCGGAACGGGATGCCATGCGCCCCGACCGCCATCGCCATGAACGGTTGATATTGATCAATGCGAAAGTGCCATCGGCTCTTTCTTATGGGGCACCATTGAAACCCCTAGGAGCAACCGATGGCAATGACCATGAAAGCAGCGGTCGTTCGCGACTTCAAATCCCCGCTCGTCATCGAGGAGATGCCGATTCCGACACCCGGAGAAGGCCAGATTCTCGTCAAGTTCGAGGCGACCGGCGTATGTCATACCGACCTTCATGCAGCCCGAGGCGACTGGCCGGTCAAGCCCAACCCGCCCTTCATTCCGGGCCATGAGGGCGTCGGTTTCGTTGCCGCCCTCGGCAAGGGAGTAGCCCGGGTCAAGGAAGGTGATCGCGTCGGCGTGCCGTGGCTGCACACAGCTTGCGGCTACTGCTCGCACTGCCGCACCGGCTGGGAAACGCTCTGCGGTTCGCAGAAGAACACCGGCTATTCCGTCAATGGCAGCTTCGCGCAATACGGTCTGGCCGATCCGGACTATGTTGGCATCCTCCCGGACAAGCTTGAGTTCGGTCCCGCCGCGCCGGTGCTCTGCGCCGGCGTCACCGTGTACAAGGGCCTGAAGGAAACCGAGGTGAAGCCCGGCGAGTGGGTTCTCATTTCCGGCATCGGCGGTCTCGGCCACATGGCGGTGCAATATGCGAAGGCGATGGGCATGCATGTCGCCGCTGCCGATATCTTTCCGGAGAAGCTGGCGCTCGCCAGAAAGCTCGGAGCCGATGTGACCATCGACGCCCGTGACGAAAAGGCCGTCGCGGCCTTCCAGGCTCACGGGGTGCACGGCGCGCTCGTCACCGCCGTCTCTCCCAAGGCCATGGAACAGGCGTTCCATCTGCTTCGCTCGCACGGCACGATGGCGCTGGTGGGTCTGCCGCCGGGCTTCATCAGCCTGCCGGTCTTCGACACGGTGCTGAAGCGCATCACAGTGCGCGGCTCCATTGTCGGCACGCGCCAGGATCTCGAAGAGTCTCTGGAATTTGCCGGCGAAGGAAAGGTCGCATCCCACTTCTCTTGGGATAAGCTTGAGAATATCAATGCGATCTTCGAGACGATGGAAAAGGGCGGCATCGACGGGCGCATCGTGCTCGACATGCACTGATCTCCGGACATCGTTCCGTGGAATGGCAAGGCTGCGCGCATCGGGAACGGTGCCCGCGGCCTTTCGTTTGCTCACTTCACGACTTTGTGTTTGGCCGCCTCAGGTCCGTGCGGGCAGAATGACCGTAAAAATTTTACGAAGGTGTGGGGACGCCATCCATCGATCAGAGGAGACCGACGATATGACGACGCCCGAGAACAATTCCGAAGAGACCCCCAAGGTCACACAGGCGATGATCAACGCCTATGACGAATACACGCATCTCACCCTCGATCGCCGCGATTTCATGCGCAAGCTGACGGCGCTCACCGGGTCGGCTGCAACGGCTGCGGCTGTCGCGCCGCTGCTGGCGGCCAATCAGGCGAAAGCCGAAATCATCGCGCCGGACGATGCGCGGGTGAAGGCCGAGGACGTGACATTCCCCGGCGCAACCGGCGAGATCAAGGCCTACAAGGTCCGCCCGGCCAATGCGACGGGCAAGCTGCCGGCCGTCATCGTCATACACGAAAACCGGGGGCTCAACCCGCATATCAAGGATATCGCCCGTCGCGTCGCGCTGGAAGGCTTCGAAGCGCTCGCGCCCGATTTCCTCTCCTCGGCCGGCGGCACGCCCGCTGACGAAGACAAGGCCCGCGAGATGATTTCGGCGCTGAAGCCGGAGGACGCGACCGCCAATTCGGTCGCTGCGGTAAATTATCTCGAAAAGGCCCCGGACACGACCGGCAAGGTCGGCGTCGTCGGGTTCTGCTGGGGTGGCGGTCTCGCCAACCAGACCGCGGTGAATTCTCCCGAATTGAAGGCCGCGGTCGCCTATTATGGCGCGCAGCCGAAATTCGAGGATGTGCCGAAGATCAAGGCTGCTCTCCTTCTGCATTACGCCGGGCTGGATGACCGCATCAATGCCGGCATTGATGCCTTCCGCAAGGCATTGACCGACTCCGGCAAGGACTTCCAGATTTACATCTATGACGGCGTCAACCACGCTTTCAACAACGACACCTCCGCCGCCCGCTACAACAAGCAGGCCGCCGATCTTGCCTGGAGCCGGACGATCGCTTTCCTCAAGCAGAAGCTCGCCTGATTTCCTCGCGGGCGGCAGATCCTGGAGCCTCCGGTTCTTCCTCGACCACGATACAAATGTCACCGCAGCACATTAAATCTGCGCAATGTGCTGCGGTGCAACATTTTGCGGCCCATTTCGGCCGTGACAGTGCTTCGTGAATTTTGGGAAAACGAAGGAATTTGCGATGAAGATCAGCGATGTGAAGAGAAACGCCTTTGCCATGCCGCTCACCAGCCCGTCCTATCCGCCGGGTCCCTACAGGTTCATCAATCGCGAATTCCTCGTCATCACCTACCGCACCGACCGGGAAGCGTTGGCGCGTGTTCTCCCCGAGCCGCTGACCTTTGACGAACCGCTGGTCAAGTATGAGTTCATCCGCATGCCGGACTCGACCGGCTTCGGCGACTATACCGAGTCCGGCCAGGTCATACCCTGCGCGTTCAATGGCGTGGCCGGTGGCTATGTTCATTCCATGTTTCTGAACGACGATGCGCCGATTGCCGGTGGCCGGGAAATCTGGGGCTTCCCGAAGAAATTCGCCGAACCGTCCCTGTCGGTCGTGAAGGATACGCTGGTCGGCACGCTCGATTATTCTGGTCAGCGCATTGCCACGGCCACGATGGGCTACAAGCACCGGGCGCTCGATGTCGAGAAGGTGCGCGAGAGCCTGCTTGCGCCCAATTTCATGCTCAAGATCATCCCGCATGTCGATTGCACGCCGCGCATTTGCGAACTCGTGCGCTACTATCTGGAAGATCTGACCGTGAAGGGCGCCTGGGAAGGACCGGGCGCATTGGCCCTGTTTCCGCATGCGCTCGCCGATGTGGCGGCTCTGCCTGTTCTGGAGATCAAGTCCGCCGTCCACATCCTCACCGACCTGACGCTCGGCCTCGGTGAAGTCGTCCACGACTATATGCAGGACTGAGACGCCTCAGTTCCGCTTTGTCTGCTCGGCGGAACCTGTGCCGAGCAGGACCTGCGCGGCAAGATGGCAGACAGCCCCGAAAGCCTCGAAATCCTTGCGGCGCATGGCGCTGCCCTTGCGCCAGATCAGGCCGATCTCGCGATAGGGCTGGGGTTCCGCCATGCGCACGACGCGCATGCGGTTGCGGTCCGCCTCGTCCTTGACCGCGATTTCCGGGATCAGCGTGATCCCCATGCCGTGGCTCACCATCTGCAGCAGCGTTGTCATGGATGTCGCGCCAAAATTCGAGACGCGCCGGCCCGAACCGGTACCGCAGACCGCGAGCGCCTGCTCGCGCAGGCAATGACCTTCGTCAAGCAGAAGAAGTCGCTCGACATCCACCTCATCGACACTGAGCGGCGACATCAGGATATCTGTCTCGTTCTCGGCGCTCGCGACAAGAAAATGGTCGCGGAAGAGGGGGAGGGATTCGACATTGCCCGCCTCCGCCGGCAAGGCGATCAACGCACAATCAAGCCGCCCGGCCTGCAGTTCATCGAGACATTGCCGCGTGATCGCCTCGCGCATTTCGAGATTGAGGTCGGGATAATCGGCTTTGAGAAGCGGGATCAGGCGCGGCACGAGATAGGGCGCAACCGTCGGAATGATGCCAAGCCGCAGCCGCCCTTCCAGCGTCGCGCGGGACTGCCGCGCCCGATCGTGCAGCCGGTCGACGCTGGCCAGGATCGAACGGATTTCGGGCAGCAGCCCTTCGCCCTCTTCGGTCAGATAGGTGCCGGTGCGCGAACGTTCGACCAGTTGCACGCCGAGCGCGGCCTCCATGTCTGCAATCTGCGCAGACAGCGCCGGCTGGCTGACATTGACCATGTCGGCGGCCTTGCCGAAATGGCCGGTCGTCGCCAGAGCCTCGAAATAGCGCATTTGACGGATGGTAATCATCATAGGATTTTCTTATCAAGAATTTCAATAAATACAATTGGAGATTATAGGAAATCGATGCAAGATTGCCGATGTGTCCGGTGCGTACCGGCAAACCGAAATGTCATTTGAGGGATGGAGACATGATCGACCGAACGCCGTTGAAGGCGGTTTTCGGCAGGATGAATGAGGACGCCGCTGCGTCATCATTGTTTCAAAACCCCACGACAAGATGACCAGATTGAACTGAACACGGAGAAAACGTCCATGGACGCGAAGGTCGACAAAACAGGCAAATGTCCCGTGATGCACGGGACGACGAGCATGAGCATGCGCTCCAACAGCGACTGGTGGCCGAACCAGCTCAACCTGCGCATCCTGCACCAGAACTCCGCCCTGTCCGACCCGCTCGGCAAGGACTTCGACTATGCCAAGGCCTTCAAGTCGGTGGACTATGCTGCGCTGAAGCAGGACCTGACGGCGCTGATGACCGACAGCCAGGATTGGTGGCCGGCCGACTACGGTCACTACGGTGGTCTCTTCATCCGCATGGCCTGGCACTCTGCCGGCACGTACCGCACGGGCGACGGCCGCGGGGGCGCAGGGACGGGCCAGCAGCGTTTCGCGCCGCTCAACTCCTGGCCGGACAATGCCAACTTGGACAAGGCCCGCCGCCTGCTGTGGCCGATCAAGAAGAAATACGGCAAGAACATTTCCTGGGCCGACCTGATGATCCTCGCCGGCAACGTCGCGCTGGAATCCATGGGCTTCAAGACCTTCGGCTTCGCCGGCGGCCGCGCCGATGTCTGGGAGCCGGAAGAAGACGTCTACTGGGGTTCGGAAACCGAATGGCTCGCCACGAGTGACCACGAACTATCGCGCTACAAGGGCGACCGCGAGCTCGAAAACCCGCTTGCTGCCGTGCAGATGGGTCTCGTCTACGTCAACCCGGAAGGTCCGGACGGCAAGCCCGACCCGATCGCCTCCGGTCGCGATATCCGCGAGACCTTCGCCCGCATGGCCATGAACGACGAAGAAACCGTGGCGCTCACCGCCGGCGGCCACACCTTCGGCAAGACCCATGGCGCTGGCTCTGCCTCGCATGTCGGTCCCGAGCCGGAGGCCGCCCCGATCGAAGCGCTCGGCCTCGGCTGGCTTTCCAGCTACGGCAGCGGCAAGGGTCGCGACGCCATCACCTCCGGCATCGAAGGTGCCTGGACCCCGAACCCGATCAAGTGGGACAATGCCTATTTCGACGTTCTGTTCGGCTATGAATGGGAACTGGTGAAGAGCCCGGCCGGCGCCTGGCAGTGGACGCCGAAGGACCTCAAGCCGGAAGACTTCGCGCCCGATCCGGAAACCGGCGAGAAGACCCACCGCATCATCATGACGACTGCCGACATGGCGATGCGCATGGACCCGATCTATGGCCCGATTTCCAAGCGTTTCCATGAAAATCCGGACCAGTTTGCCGACGCCTTCGCCCGCGCCTGGTTCAAGCTGACCCACCGCGACATGGGCCCGAAGGCGCGCTATATCGGCCCGGAAGTGCCGAGCGAGGACCTGATCTGGCAGGACCCGATCCCGGCCGTCGACCACCCGCTGATCGATGACGCCGACATCAAGGCGCTGAAGGGGAAGATCCTGGAAAGCGGTCTCACCGTGTCCGAACTCGTTTACACCGCCTGGTCGTCTGCTTCGACCTTCCGCGGTTCCGACAAGCGCGGCGGTGCAAATGGCGCGCGCATCCGTCTGGCTCCGCAGAAGGATTGGGCGGTCAACGAGCCGGCAAAGCTCGCAACCGTCCTGTCGAAGCTTGAAGCCGTGCGTTCGGCCTTCAATGCTTCGGCTGCCGGTGGCAAGAAGGTGTCGCTCGCCGACATCATCGTGCTCGGCGGTGCGGCTGCCGTTGAAAAGGCTGCGCGCGACGCCGGCTTCGACGTCGAAGTGCCGTTCGCGCCGGGTCGCACGGACGCCTCTGCCGAACAGACGGATGTCGAGTCCTTCCAGTTCCTCGAGCCGCAGGCCGATGGCTTCCGCAACTACCAGAAGACGGCTTTCACGATCTCGACGGAAGAGCTGCTGATCGACAAGGCCCAGCTTCTGACGCTGACGGCGCCGGAAATGACGGTTCTCGTGGGCGGCATGCGCGTTCTCGGTGCGAATTTCGGTGGCACCAAGCATGGCGTCTTCACCGATCGCGTCGGGGCCCTGACGACGGACTTCTTCGTGAACCTGCTCGACATGAGCACCGCCTGGTTCCCGCAGTCCGAAGCCGCAGACGTCTTCGACGGCCGCGACCGCAAGACGGGCAAGATCAAGTGGACGGCCACCCGCGCCGACCTCGTCTTCGGCTCCAACTCGCAGCTTCGCGCGCTCGCCGAAGTCTATGGCGAAGCGGACTCGGGCGCGAAGTTCGTGAAGGATTTTGTTGCTGCCTGGAACAAGGTCATGAACGCGGATCGCTTCGATCTCGCCTGATCGCTGAAGAAACACGCAATGGAAAGGCGGGCTCAGGGCCCGCCTTTTCTGTTTTGGCGAGGAACACCAATTATAAGTCTCTCGTAGTTTAACCATCCCAAAGATATTTCAGGACAGAGGATAGATTTTATTGCATATGTCTTCCGTTTTCGCGCGCTGGGACGCGCTTTGTACGGGGATGATCATGAAATTTCTTAAGGTTGCAGCGGCGTCTGCACTCGCATGTGCAATGTCAGCTTCGTCGGCTTTTTCCGCCGGCATGGAATTCAAGATTCACAATAAATCGGACTACGTGATCAACGGATTTTATATTCAGGGAAGCGATGGCTCGCTGAGCAACAACTGGATGAATTTCGAACTGAATGGCAACGAAAGCGCCAACATGAAGTTCGACTATGATGGCGACTGCGATATCGTCTTCGTCGTGGCCTGGGCTGCCACGGATGGCTCGGAAATCAAGGGCGACCCCACGTCGATCGATATCTGCAAGGCCGACAACATCTATTTCGACGGCAAGGAAGCCACCTACGACTGATGACCACTTGCAATGGTCAGGAAAGACGAACGCCGGCTCTGAGGCCGGCGTTTTCTTTTTTCACGATCGCAAGGGTCAGCGGCGGATGATCGGGCAACCCGGGCGATTGGCAACGACCATGCGGTCCATCCGGTAACCGCGTTTGCCTTCCAGGATCACCCGGTTCGGCGAGCGGCCGATCACCGCCGCACCGCGCATTCCGGATCGCGCAGCCCGCCACACGGCCTCACGATTTGTGCAGGCACGCTGCTGCTGCCAGCGCGGCCGGTGCTGATAATATCCGTCGCGGACCTCAACACGCACGCCCACGTCACGGGCAGCCGCCACGGAAGGAACGGTGGCAATCGAGCCAAGCCCGATCAGTGCTGCGAATGCGGCTTTGGTGAAAAGGGACGTCATGGGCATTCTCCGATCATCTGTATGTTGCTGGAGCTTTTGTTTTGCGGCTCCTGATGTCCGGGAGTCGCCGTGAACAATCGCCGTTGCCAGCGATTGTTCCGAAAATTAGCTCCTGCTGACTGAATGGCAGCCTAACCATCCGTTCATCGAAAGTTCATCACCAGCTCGAACCGGAATTGACCGCGACGAGATAGGGTAATTTCGACGCTGCCTTGAAGTCCTCATTGATTTCCGCAGCGAAGGTTGCCGGGGTGATGTTGTCGAGGCAGGCGGCAATATGGCTGGTGATGGCGTTCATCAGCGAGGGTGCTACACCCGGCCGCTTCATGATGCCGATCTGGATGGGCGCGAGTGCCGGAAAACCGTCCTGCTGGCTCAAGACCTTCATGCCGGTTCGCAGAGCGGACTCCGGCTGGACCGAAACGGCCATGCCGGCAAGCACCGCCGCCGCCACGACGGTGGACGACCAGCTCGTGAACAGGATGTGATAGTCGCGGCCGATGGAATCAAGGGCTGTGCAGGCGGCCTGCCGCCATTGGCAATCCGTTCTTCCCAGGGCCAGCGGCACCGGCGCATTATCCGGCAGCGGATGATTGGCGGAGGCAACCCAGCAAAGCGGTTCGGTCCGCACGACTTCCGAGACACGGGCGCGCGGATTGTGTGTCACCAGCGCGACATCCAGTTCGCCGCGCTTCATCTTCTCAGCCAGATCGACAGAGGATTCGCAGATGATGTTGAGCTCCACGCCCGGATTGGTGCGCGCAAAACGGCTGATGATCTCGGGCATGTAGCGGTCGGCGTAATCGTCCGGCGTCCCGATGCGGAGGCTCCCCTCCAGACGATTGTCGTCGAAGGCGGCGATGGCCTCGTTGTTAAGTCGAAGCATGCGCCGCGCGAAGATCAGCAGCCGCTCGCCCTCGGGGGTCAATTTGTTACCGCGCCCGTCCTTGATGAAGAGCTGCTTGCTCAGCCGCTCCTCCAGCCGGCGCATCTGCATCGACACGGCGGACTGCGTCTTGAACACGCGATCGGCGGCTTTCGTGAAACTTCCCGTGTCCACGATTGCCACGAAGGTTTGCAACTGGTCGATATCAAGGGGTGCTGCCATCGCCAACTCCATCAAGCTTGTTGATGGTAATCATTAAAAACATTCGATGGACTGATCAATAAAAATTTGCGAGCCTTACCATATTCCAAGGAAAGAGCACTTTCCGCCAAGACGAAAAGGGGCGAGAAGTGCAGTCATCCTTGTCGGCTTTCAAGCGAACCGTCCCTGGGTATCGCTCTTCGAGAGACGATTTGCCTCCAGTTTTCCCCGCAGGGTCCCGCCAATAGACCCTGCCTCTTGGCCCGGCCCCGCTCCCAAAGCGGCCGGGCTTTTTTCTTGTCCGGTGGTCAGGACTTCGGCGCGTTGCCGTTAAAGCCCTTCATGTAGCCGTCGAAAATCTGCTCCATGCTCTTCTGGTAGGATTTCTGGACCTCGAGCCCGCTGTCGAAGAGCGAGCCGACCATTTCAGAATATTGGGAAAGATCGACAGGCTTCGTCGTATCGACCGTTTCCGCCTTGGGGGCGGCAGGCTTCGGCGCCTCCGGCTGCCCGTTCTGGGGCGTCATGAAGCCTTGCATCATTTTCATGAATGCGCCGGCGCCAAAAGGGTCTGCCGGTTCCGGTGCGGCCTGCTTCGCGGCGGCCCCGCCCATCATCATCTGCATCATTTGCAGGAAGGGGTTTTCGATCGGCTCGGGCTTCTTCGGCTTGGGCGCGAAACCGGCCGCCTCCATCCATTGCGTCATCGCACCCATCATCGGGTTCGAGGCCGTCCACTGGTCGGTCATCGTCTTGTACTGGCCGGTCATTTCCTTGATCAGCCCGCCTGCCATGGCGCTTGCCATGGCCGGCATCATGGCCCGCAGCATGTCCTGGCCGACGCCGGTCACCTTGGCGGCCTGCTCGGCGATCGCCTTCTGTACGTCCGCCGGGCCGAAAATCGTGCCCATGAAATTCTGGCCGTCGGCAATGCCCTGGGGCGAGAAGGCGGCGTTCACGTCCTCGAAATACTTGGCGTAGTTGCCGCTCATCAGCGAGGACATCAGGGTACTGAAATCGTAAGGGTTGGCGGCGCTGCGCTTGAGGCCGGTCGAGAAAGCAGGAGTAAGGGCAGCCATGGCCTTCGCCATCTGCTCCTGCGCAAGCCCGAACTGGGCGGAAAAGGCTTCGAGCGCCTTCCCGTTTTGAGCCTGCATCATCAAGTCAAACAGCGGCAGCATGCGAATCCCCTTCGATCAGATCGTTGGGAACCACTATATCCGTGAATTTACAAAGGAAAACTCCCGAAGCCTCGCCGCATCGCAATTTTGCTGAAATACGGCGCCCCCGAAGCAGGCCTGATCAATACTGCCAGGCTTCGAAGGCAGGCTCGACGCTTTCCTTCCAGCTGCTGCGGTATTCGGCGAGCATGTCTTCGGCCAGAACCTTGCCCCTGGCGAGCATCTCGTCCAGCGGATCGAGGTAGATCGCCTCATCCTGACCTGCTGCATTCAGCCGCGCCCGGTTCTTGAGGCCCCGACGGCTGATGGCCAGAGCGTCCTTGGCCACATCGCCCAGTCTGCCGCCGCGGAAGGGAGCATTGAGCCCCTGCACCGGGACGGCGTCGCGCAGCGCCTGTACCTCTTCAAACGTCCAGTCGCCGGTCAGCGTCTCGGCAGCGGCAAGCGCCTGCGCATCGTAGAGCAGTCCGACCCAGAAGGCCGGCAGCGCCGCAATGCGCGACAGCGGTCCGCCATCGGCACCGCGCATCTCGAGGAAGCGCTTCAGCCGCACGTCGGGGAAGAGGGTGGAGAGATGGTTCGCCCAGTCGCCCATATTGGGCTCCCAGTCCGCGACTTCGCCCTGCAGAGCGCCATCGAGAGCCTGTTGGAAGGTGATGTGCGTGCAGTCGTGATACTTACCGTCGCGCACCACGAAATACATGGGCACGTCGAGCGCCCATTTCACATAGTCCTTGAACCCGAAATCCGGATTGAAGGTGAAGGGCAGGAGGCCTGCGCGGGCATTGTCCGTGTCGCGCCAGATCTCGCCGCGCCAGGAGAGATAACCGTTCGGCTTGCCTTCGGTGAAAGGGGACGCTGCAAAGAGTGCGGTCGCCAGCGACTGCAGCTTCATCGACACCTGCATCTTGCGGCGCATGTCCTCTTCCGAGGAAAAGTCGAGATTCACCTGGATCGTCGAGGTGCGATACATCATGTCGAGCCCATGGCTGCCGACCTTGGGCATGTAGCGCGTCATGATCGCATAGCGCGATTTCGGCATCTTCGGCGTTTCGTCTAAAGACCATTTCGGGCTGCCGCCCATGCCGAGGAAGCGGATGTTCATCGGGTCGGCGATCGATTTCACGATCGAAAGATGTTCGGCTGCTTCCTTGTGCGTCTGGTGCAGGGTTTCCAGCGGTGCGCCGGACAGCTCGAACTGGCCGCCCGGTTCGATGGAGATCGCGCCCATGCCATGCGGCTCGGCAAGACCGATGATGTTTTCACCGTCCATGATCGGCTCCCACCCTTGCGCCGCCTGCATACCCTTGAGCAGGGCCGAGATGCTGGCGTCGCCAAAATAGGGAATGGGCGCATGGCTGTCGCGGAAGAAGCCGAATTTTTCATGCTCCGTCCCGATCCGGAAATCTGCCTCTGGCTTGCAGCCCTGGGCCAGATAGTCGGTCAGGTCGCCGATCGAGCCGATGGAGGTGTGATCGGAAGTGTCGCGCGCCATGGCAAATGTCTCTAGATGTCGCCCCCGGACGAGGGCTTGGGATGTGGCTGGATGAACGGATTAGCAGACTTTTGCAAATAAAAAGCCTTCACTCAGCTTCAAATTCTGCTGAACCCGCTTTTCCCCGAGGCCGATATAGGTCAGCCCGTTCCCTAGTTCCAGTCCCCGAGCGTCACCTGGATGACGGCGAGCGCCGCAACGGCGGCCGTATCGGCACGCAGGATCCGGGGCCCGAGCGGAATGGGCGTGACGAAATCGAGGCTTCGCAGCATCTGCCGCTCCTCCTCGGAAAATCCGCCTTCGGGTCCGATAAGCAATGCATAATGCCGGTCCTTCAGGCCTTTTAGGACAGGCAATGGGTTCTGCCCGGCATCGCCCTCGTCGCAATAGATGATGCGCCGGTCCTTCGGCCAAGTGGCGAGGAGGTCGAGGAGTTTCACAGGCTCGGCAATCTCGGGCACAGCAAGAATGCCGCACTGCTCTGCAGCCTCCATGGCATAGGCCGAGAGCTTGTCGATCGAATGGATCTTGCCCTGGACATGCTGCGTGATGACGGGGCGGATCTGGCCCGCACCCATCTCCACGGCCTTCTGGATCAGATAGTCCATGCGACCTGTCTTCAGCGGAGCAAACAGGTAATGCAGATCGGGAAGCGGCGGCTGCGGTCGTGTCTGCTCGACAGGCTTCAGCACGATCTTCTTGCGGTTCGGATAATGAATCGCCGCCTTCCATTCCCCGTCACGCCCATTGAACAGAAGAATTTCCGCACCTTCTTCCAGACGCAGGACATTGCAGAGATAGTTGAACTGTTCGTGCGAAGCCGCAATCTCGCTCGATGCCGACAGGTCGGCTTCGACAAACAGACGCTGCATCCGGAAGTTGGCACGCATGAAAATGTCCTAGAGCGAAAGTGCTGCCAGCATCTTGTAGATGCCGGCGGCGAGGATTGCCGCGACGGGCACAGTGATGACCCAGGCCGCGATAATGGTGAGGAAATGCGAACGGCGCACGAGATAGCGTCGGCGGGCCTCTTCAGGCGTCGCCTTGAGCTTGGGCTTGACGATATCGTTTTCGCCGGCCTTCATCGCGATATAGGCGGCGCGGCGCTTGGAATGCTGCATGTACCATTCGCGGAAGAAGCCGACGCCGAAGACGCTGCCGATGGCGATATGGGTGGAGCTTACCGGCAGGCCGAACCATGACGCGACCAGAACCGTGACCGCAGCCGAGAGCGCCACGCAAAAGGCGCGGATCGGGTTCAGCCGCGTAATCTGCTTGCCGACAATCAGGATCAGCCGCGGTCCGAAGAGCAGGATACCCGCCGAAATCCCGAACGCTCCAATGGTCATCACCCAGAAGGGGACTTGGACGGTTTCCGTGACATCCCGGTTCGACGCGGCATGCACGATGGCCGAAAGCGGTCCGATGGCGTTGGAGACATCATTCGCACCGTGCGCGAAAGACAGCAGGGCCGCCGAAAAGACAAGCGGCAGCCTGAAGAGCTTGCGCAGCGACTGGTTGCGATTTTCGAGGCCGGAGGCCCGCTGCTTGATGACCGGAACCGAGGTTGCCCATGTCGCCACGCCCACGACGCCGCCGATGGCAAGTGCGGTCTTGAGTGAGATGTTCACGACGTTTTCAAGGCCCTTGAACACCAGATAGGCGACAAAGGAGCCGGCCATGATGCCGAGCAACACGGGAAGCCATCTGGTCGCCGCGACGACCTTTTCCTGTCGGTAGACGATGAATTCGTAGATGAAGGCCAGAAAGGCGGCAGCAATGACCGCGCTGATCAGGGGCGACAATATCCAGCTCAGCGTGATTTCCCGCATCGCCTGCCACGAGATCGCGTGCAGGCCGGCGGCCGCCGCCCCAGCGCCCAAAACGCCACCCACGACCGCATGCGTGGTTGAAACAGGCGCACCCAGCCAGGTCGCGATGTTGACGGATACGGCTGCGGCCAACAGCGC